>NZ_JBILOS010000119.1:0-5493 GCF_044374345.1 Sphingorhabdus sp.
TGGCCTCGGTCATTTTGCTCGCGGCCTGCGCCACCGCCCCGCGTGGGGGCAAAGGGCCACCCCCTGTGGTGTCCGAAGACCCGCTGGACGGTATGCACCGCGTTGCGCTGCTGCTGCCGGTAACGGGTCCAGACGCCGACGTTGGCCAATCCATCGCCAACGCGACCGCGCTTGCGCTGGCCGACACCAAAGCGACCAACATCCGCATGATCACCTATGACACCAGCACCGGCGTCGCCGCAGCTGCAAAGCGCGCGGTCGCCGATGGGAACAAGGTCATATTGGGTCCGCTGCGTGGTGATGATGTTGTGGAGGCCGCCGCAGTCGCGCGCACCTCAGCTGTGCCCATCATCAGCTTTTCCAACGATGTCGGCGTTGCCGGACAAAATGTATTCTTGCTTGGCCATTTGCCCAATCAATCCATCGACCGCGTTGTCCGCTACGCCCGTTCGCAAGGCTATAACCGCTTTGCAGGCGTCGTTTCGACCAACGTATATGGGCAGCGCGCGCAATCGAACCTGACCTCTGCAGTGCGCAGCGCGGGCGGTACGCTTGTTGCCATTGAAGAGTCCGATGGAACGACAGCGTCCGCGGATGCCGCTGCACGCCGGTTGGCAAAATTGGGGCAGATTGATGCTGTCCTGATTGCCGATAGCGGCCGTGCAGGCGTTGTATTGGTCCCAGCGCTTCGGCGCAACGGGATGCGCAATGCAAAAATTCTCGGCACCGATTTGTGGAATATCGATGGATCTTTGGCGGGTAACGCTGCCATGTATGGCGGCTGGTTTGCCAGCGTCTCCGACACGCTTTATACGCAATATGCCGCCAAATATCGGGCGCGCTTTGGCAAGGCGCCACTGCGCCTTTCCAGCCTTGGCTATGATTCGGTGCTTTTGATCGCGCGGGTCGCACGTGACTGGCGTCCGGGGACGAAATTTCCCGTTGCGCAGCTGACCGATCCGCAAGGCTTCATCGGCGTTGATGGCGCATTCCGCTTCATGCCCAATGGCCTCACCGAGCGCATGCTTGAAGTGCAGGAAATTCAGTCGGGCAAGTTCGTGACAATCAGCCCCGCACCGACGCAATTTGTAAAATAACGCAGCGCAGCAAGCGCGGCGGCTTGTCCGGTGAACGCAATTTAGTGGCGGCAATGCTCATTATGAACATGGCCGCCGCCCATTTTGCGGGCTTTCTCGATTTTCTTGAGCACCATCTGACGCTTTAGCCGCGACAGGTGGTCAATGAACAAAATGCCCTCGAGATGGTCCATCTCGTGCTGGAGACAGGTCGCCATTAGGCCCGTCATTGTCTCTTCATGAAATTTGCCATCAAGGTCCTGCCAGCGTGCACGGATTTGCGCGGGGCGTTCGACCTCTGCATATTGGTCAGGCACCGAAAGGCAGCCTTCATTATACAGGCTGTGTTCGTCCGACGGATCCAATATTTCCGGATTCACAAATACCCGTGGGTTGCGCACGGGTGCGCCCCCTTCGCTTTCTTCTTCCTGCAAATCGATGACCAACAGGCGCTTGGGAACCCCGACCTGAATAGCGGCCAGCCCGATACCGGGCGCGGCGTACATCGTTTCGGTCATGTCATCGACCAGCGTTTTCAAATCCGCGTCAAATGTCTCGACGGGAGTCGAAATGGTTTTCAGCCGCGGATCGGGCACTTCAAGAATAGGTAATATCGCCATGGGTCGCAGATAGGGACGGTCGTAAGATAAATCAACCGACTGGGCGTCTGGCGCGCAATGCTTGTGCTAACGTGCCATCGTCCAGATAATCAAGCTCTCCGCCCACAGGCACGCCATGCGCCAATTGGGTCAAGCGTATCGGAAATTGTTCAAGCCGTTCCGCGAGATAATGCGCGGTTGTCTGCCCCTCCAGCGTGGCATTCATGGCCAAGACGACTTCATCAACGCCGCCCGCGGCAACGCGGGTAACCAAGCCTTCGATGTTCAAATCCTCCGGCCGAACGCCATCCAATGCGGATAAACGGCCACCCAGGACATGATATTTTCCGGGAAATAACCGCGAACGATCCAGCGCCCACAAATCGGATACGTCTTCGACAACACAGATGGAACGGATGTCGCGGCGCGGATCGACGCAAATGCCGCAGGGGTTGCCGGTATCGATATTCCCGCAGGTGCTGCAGACGACCAGCCGTTGTTCGACCTGCTCCAACGCGCGCAAAAGCGGTATCAACACGCTTTCACGCTTTTTCATAAGGTGTAGCACAACCCGCCGTGCCGAGCGTGGGCCAAGTCCGGGCAATTTCGACAATGCCTGTGCCAATGCGTCTATTTCTTGCGATGCCATGCTGCGGGTCTTAGGGGGCTTTCGAACAAAGGAAAAGTGACGATGCGTCTTGCCTTCATGGGAACACCCGAATTTGCCGTGCCCGCGCTCGACGCGCTGGTTGCCGCTGGGCATGATGTGGTTGCCGTATATTCGCAGCCACCCCGCCCCGCCAACCGCGGTAAAAAGCTTACGCCGTCCGCCGTGCAACAGCGCGCCGAAGAACTGGGTTTGCATATACGCACGCCGCTGTCGCTGCGACAGGACGATGCCGCAGCGGAATTTGCAGCGCTTGACCTCGACGCCGCAATTGTCGCGGCATATGGCCTGATCCTGCCCAAATCGATCTTGGACGCGCCACGCCATGGCTGCCTGAATATTCACGGATCGCTGCTGCCGCGCTGGCGCGGTGCTGCGCCGGTTCAGCGGGCTATTCTGGCGGGCGACGCCACAACGGGCGTCATGGTCATGCAAATGGAGGCAGGCCTCGATACCGGCCCAGTACGTGCAACAACCGAAATCGAAATCGGGCACAAGACCACGGGCATGCTGACGCGCGAGTTGGCCGAGCTTGGCGCAGAGTTAATGGTGCGGGTATTATCGGACCTCGACGCACATCCTTGTGTGCCGCAACCGGAAGATGGCGTGACCTATGCCGCCAAAATCGACAAGGCAGAAACCAAATTGGATTTTTCAATGTCCGCCGAAGCGGCCGAACGACAGATACGCGCATATAACCCCGCGCCGGGTGCATGGTTCGAATTTGAAGGCGAGCGATATCGTGTGCTTGCCGCCGACATCGTTGCTGGCACCAGCACAGCCGGCACAATTTCGGACGACCGGCTGACCATCGCCTGCGGCGTTGACGCGATCCGTCCCACCCTTATCCAACGTGCCGGTAAACCCGCAATGCCAACTGCAGACTTGCTGCGTGGCAAGGCAATACCAGCGGGCACAATTCTGCAATGACTCGCTTTGCCCTCACCATCGAATTTGACGGCGGCCCATATATGGGCTGGCAATGGCAGGACCATGGCCCTTCGGTCCAAGGCGCCATCGAAGAGGCTATATTCAAAACCACTGGCGAAAAGACGTTGGTCTATAGCGCAGGCCGCACCGATGCCGGCGTCCACGCCTTGGGCATGCGCGCACATGTCGATGTCGAAAAAGGGCTTTCATCGTTCCGATTGATGGAAGCCATCAACGCCCATTTGCGGCCCCACCCCATCGCGATATTACATTGCGAGGAAGTCGCCGATGACTGGCATGCGCGTTACAGCTGCATTGGCCGGTCCTACCAATATCGCATTCTCAATCGCCGCGCCTCGCTCACTTTGGAAAAGGGCCGTGTGTGGCGCGTTGGTCCGCACCTTGATGCCGACGCAATGCACGCAGCGGCGCAAATTTTGGTGGGCGTGCATGATTTCACGACCTTCCGGTCGACGGCATGCCAATCGGCAAGCCCGGTCAAGTCGCTCGAACGATTGAACGTCCGCCGCGAAGGGCAGCATGTGATCGTCGAGGCGGCGGCCTTGTCGTTCCTGCATCACCAGGTGCGGTCGATGGTCGGTTGCCTTGTGGCCGTGGGGCTTGGCCGATGGACCGCCGACGATTTGCAGGCTGCGCTTGATGCGGCAGACCGCTCTGCCTTAGCGGAAAATGCGCCGCCCGAAGGCCTGTATTTTGTGCGAGCAATCTATCCTTAAGCCAACAGGCGCGGATTACAATAAACGGTCTTGCGCGCGTTCTTTGTCCAGCAAGGCCTGTTTGCGCTCCAGGCCATATGCATAACCACCAAGCGAACCGTCGCTGCGGATAACCCGGTGGCAGGGGATAAGCACCGCGACGTTATTCGCGCCATTGGCACTTCCCGCCGCACGCACGGCATTGGGGCTGCCCACCGCAGCGGCGATATCTGTATATGTCCGTGTTTCACCGGCCGGAATGCGCTTCAGCTCGTTCCAGACAGCCTGTTGAAATGCCGTGCCCGCCACGTCCAGCGGCACGTCTGGCATGTGTGCAGGGTTCTCTATCGCCGCAATGGCGCCCGATACCAGATGGTCGAGCGCACTGCCCCCGGCAATGATATCTGCTTTTGGAAAGCGGTGTTGCAGTGCGGCTTCATCTTCATCAAATGACAGGCGACAGATGCCTTTATCGGTCGCGGCCAGTAGCATCTTGCCCAGCGCGGTATCAATCACCGCCCAGCGGATTGCCACCCCTGCACCACCATTTTTCCACGCGCTTGGTGTCATGCCTAAAAGCCCCTTTGCGATCCAGTCTAGCCGCCACATGCGCGGAACAACGCCAAGGTCCGCTCCCGCGCCAGATCGGCGCTGTCTTCATGATAGTCTTTGCGCCGGTCCGAATTGAACCCATGGTTGGCGTCATATACAAATATCTGCGCGGTAGGGTGCGCTTTATCGATAAGCGCCTCCACACCCTCCATAGGGATGCCATGGTCATATCTGCCGAAATGCGCGATTGTGGCACATTTGGGTGTCTGGTCCGCATATATTGTCGGCACGAGACTGCCATAATAGCAACTGGCGGCCGCAAGATCATCGCTGATGCCGGCAAGTGCCCAAGCCACCGACCCGCCATAGCAATAGCCGGTGATGAAAACCGGGCCTTTGTCCTTCAACGCATCAATACAGACCTGCGCGTCATCCAACGACTGTGCAAAGGGATGGAGATCGCGGGCCAGTTCGACCGCGCGATTATAATCGGGGTCGGTATAGTCCGCCTCAAAACCCGGATGCTCGCGATCAAAAATAGCCGGTGACAAAACTTCATAGCCATCTGCGGCATATTCGTCGCACAGCTCACGGATATGGTCCGTCACGCCAAAGATTTCCTGCACGAGCACAAGGCCACCGCGCCGCTCACCGTCTGGCATGGCATGATAAACGGCAATCTCCGCGCCATCCGCCATTGTCATCCGAATCATTTCACCCATATCTGTATCCTCTCATGCCGCATTTCACGTGTTTTCGATTGCCGTGCAACGCCAGTTTGCACCAACAGAACAAGTTTATGGCCGCGACAGTATGCAATGAACTTAATTCCCAATCTTGCATCGCAACAAAAGCCCTGCTAGGCGCGCGGCGACGCTAGAGACAGGGCAACCTTTCGGCTGGTTCAGCAAATACATCAGTTGTACATTTAAGGACTTCAACGCGTGGATAAT
>NZ_JBILOS010000038.1:0-18504 GCF_044374345.1 Sphingorhabdus sp.
TGCAACACGAAGCTTTTTTGACGCGCCGCTATCTGGCGGTCTTTCTGCCATTGTTACCGACACAAAGACTGGTCCGGAATCGCGGCAGCGCGCCTGATGCGCCTTTTGCCCTGGTTGAAAAACAACGCGGGGCCATGCGGTTGGCGGCATGTGATCCGGCGGCGCATGCGCTTGGCCTGACGGCCGGAATGGCGCTCGCCGATGCCCGCGCCCGCGTGCCCGATCTGGCGGTCTTTGACCATGACCCTGTAGCGGACCTCAATTTGCTCGGCTGGCTCGCCGATGGGTGTGAGCGTTATACCCCCGCTTGCATGTTAGACCCGCCGCAAGGGCTGTTGCTCGACATTACGGGGTGCGAACATGTGTTTGGTGATGCGGCGCGGCTGGCGAAGGATGTGCAGGCGCGGTTCAGCCGTCATGGCCTCACTTGCCGAATTGCCTTGGGCGGCACCCCCGACAGCGCGCAGGCCAAGGCGAGATATGCGGCGCGCGCCATTTCCGACGTGCCCGTGGAGGCGCTGGATGGCGGTGACAAGGTGCACAAGGCACTGCGCCGGGCTGGCCTGAGAAGCATTGGTGATCTGGCTATCCGCCCGCGTAAGCCGCTGGCGGCGCGTTTCGGTAAGGCGGTTGTGGTGCGGCTGGCGCGCCTGTTGGAAGAGGAAGACCCGCGCATCACCCCGCGCCGTAGCCTGCCAAGCATCCATGTTGCCCAGAATTTTGCCGAACCGATTTCGCGGACCAATGATGTGTTGGCGACCATCGAAATGCTGGCAGGCGGCGCGGCCCTTCAGTTGCAAGAACGCGGGCAGGGCGGGCGACGGTTCGAGATATGTCTATTCCGCAGCGATGGCCATGTCGCGCGGCTGGCGGTGGATACCGGCACGCCAACGCGCGACGCTGCCCTGCTCATGCGCTTGATACGGGAGCGTATCGACGCGCTGTCCGACCCGCTTGACCCCGGCTTTGGCTATGACCTCATCCGGTTGGAAGTCCCGCTGGCTGAGGTGCTGGCCAATGTTCAGGTTGGGCTGGAGACAAAGATCGATACAGATGCGGCCGCGGCCGCGCTCATCGACCGGCTCAGCGTTCGGTTGGGGGCAGAGCGCATGCGGCAATTCCACGCGCGGCAAAGCCACATCCCCGAACGCGCAGCGCTTGAGCGTGTCGCGCAATCTGACGTTGCAAAAGCGGACTGGCCAAAATCTGTGCCGGGCGAACCGGCGATGCGGCCTTTTCGATTGTTCGAAACGCCGCAGCCGATTGAGGTAACCGCTGGATTTCCAGAGGGCGAACCGCGCAGCTTTCGCTGGCGGCGGCACGTGCACCGCGTCACGCGGGTGGAGGGCCCTGAACGCATCAGCCCGGAATGGTGGCGACACCCGCGCGGCTACGCGCCGGGCAATGGCAGCCTGACGCGCGATTATTACCGTGTTGAGGACAATGAGGGTCGCCGTTTTTGGCTGTTCCGGCGCGGGCTCTATGATGAAATTGAACGGCCACTTTGGTATCTCCACGGCATTTTTGCATGAGCTATGCCGAGCTTGCCTGCACCAGCAGCTATTCTTTCTTGCGCGGGGCATCGCCGCCGTCGGATTATGTGGCAGAGGGTATCCGGCGCGGGCTGACCGCCATCGGCATTGCTGATCGCAATACCGTCTCTGGCGTTGTGCGCGCGTGGAAGGCGTTGGGCGATGCGCCCGATGAAGCGCGTAGTGCATTGCTGGCGGCCAAGCGGGACGCTGGCGAACCCGAAAAACTGACCGAAGCCGAAGAGGCCGCCTGTGAACCGAATATCCGCTTTTTGGCAGGATCACGGCTGGTGTTTTCGGACGGCACGCCGGACATCATTGCCTATCCCGCCACGCGGCAGGGGTGGGGTAATCTCACACGGTTGCTGACCGTCGGAAATATGCGCGCCACCAAAGGCAGTTGCATCCTGAAGTTCGATGATTTGTCCGACCATCTGGGTGATTTGCTGCTCATCGTCATGCCATATGCGACCGCTGACGCGGAGGAGGCACATAAGAACCCGCCTTTATATGCGTTCAAAGAAAGCGCGAAGCCCGTAGCAGCGCCATCGCATCTCAAGCTGGTGTCGACCGCGCCGCAGGATTGGGAGGGTGTGCTGCGCCGTCTTGCGCCTGTGCATGTGGGCAAGCTTTGGCTTGGCGTATCAACGCATCATAGGGGGCAGGATAAACGGCAGCTGGCACGTTATCGACAGGTCGCAAACGCCTTTGACGTGCCTTTGCTCGCGACGAACGATCCGCTTTACGCGACCCGCGATCAGCGGCCGCTCCACGATATTGTCACGTGCATCCGCATGGGGACGACCATCCAGAAAGCAGGCTTTGCACTGGAGGCGAATGCCGAGCGGTACATCAAGTCCGCGGATGACATGGCGCAGTTATTCCATGCCTGCCCCGAAGCTGTGGCAGAAACCGAACGCTTTGCCGCACATATTCACTTTGACCTTAAGCAGTTGAAATATGAATATCCGCACGAGCCGGTGCCGGGCGGCTGGACCCCCGACGACTGGCTGGCGCATCTGGTGTGGACGGCGGCGCATGAACGCTATGGGGCTGAGCTTCCGGAGAAAATCCGCAAGTCGATTGAAACCGAGCTTGCGTTTATCCGCACCGAGAAATTCGCGTATTATTTCCTCACCGTCCACGATCTGGTCAAATTTGCGCGTGATCAAAAGCCGCCGATCTTATGCCAAGGGCGTGGTTCGGCGGCGAACTCTACGGTGTGTTTCCTGCTCGGCGTGACGTCTGTTGATCCGCTTGTAAACACGCTGTTATTTTCGCGCTTCATTTCGTCCGACCGAAAAGAACCGCCCGATATCGACGTTGATTTCGAACATGAGCGGCGTGAGGAGGTCATTCAATATGTCTATCGGCGCTATGGCCGCCACCGGGCCGCGATTGCCGGAACGATCATCCATTACCGTCCGCGCAGCGCGGCGCGCGAAGTGGGAAAGGCTTTGGGCCTGACCGAGGATATCACCACGCGCATGGTCAGCACCGTCTGGGGCAGTTTTGGCAGTGGCCCCGATGAACGGCGGCTGGTTGAGGCCGGGTTTGATCCGGACAATCCCGAAATTGCAAGGCTGAAGGCGTTGTCGGAACAGTTGATAAAATTTCCGCGCCATTTGTCGCAGCATGTCGGCGGTTTCATCCTGACCGAAAACAGGCTCGATGAAACCGTGCCCATTCACAATGGCGCGATGAAGGACCGCAATTTCATTGAGTGGGACAAAGACGATATCGACGCATTGGGGCTGATGAAGGTCGATGTGCTCGCGCTGGGCATGCTGACGTGCATACGCAAGGCCTATGACATGATGCGCGAACAGGGGATTGGCGATTATGATCTGAAGGTCGACATCGATTCCGATGACCCCAATGTCTATGACATGCTGTGCAGAGGTGAGAGCCTGGGCGTGTTTCAGGTCGAAAGCCGGGCGCAAATGAACATGCTGCCGCGCATGAAACCGCGCAGCCTGTATGATCTCACTATTCAAGTCGCGATTGTCCGCCCCGGGCCGATCCAAGGCGATATGGTGCATCCATATTTGCGGCGACGTAATGGGGAGGAAAAGGCCGAATATCCCTCTCCCGCTCCGCCATATCCGCCAGACGAGCTGAAACATGTGCTTGGCAAAACATTGGGTGTGCCATTGTTTCAGGAGCAGGCGATGAACCTGGCCATCACCGCTGCCGAATTTAGCGAGGCCGATGCCAACCGCTTGCGCAAGGCGATGGCGACGTTTCGCAATGTCGGCGGGATGGAGCATTTCGAAACGATGATGGTCGAAGGCATGGTGCGGCGCGGCTATGAACGTGACTTTGCCCAGCGCTGCTTTGGCCAAATTCAGGGCTTCGGATCATATGGCTTCCCGGAAAGCCATGCGCTGTCTTTTGCGCGGCTGGTCTATGTGTCGTCGTGGATCAAACATTATCATCCGGCCATTTTCGCCGCCGCCTTACTCAATTCGCAGCCCATGGGCTTTTACGCGCCGGCGCAGATTGTCCGCGATGCGCAGGAAAATGGGGTGGAGGTCAGGCCGATAGACGTCAATGCGAGCCATTGGGATAATGGAATAGAGCAAGGCGCGCTGCGATTGGGGATGCGGCAGATTGACGGATTTCGCGCGGTGTGGGCGCACGCCATTGTCGCGAACCGGCCATTTGCATCTATCGAAGATTTGGCCCGCCGTGCCGCGCTGCCACCGGCTGCGGTGCACTTGCTTGCCGATGCCGACGCCGTGCGATCATTGGGTTTCGACCGGCGCGAGGGCGCGTGGGAAGCGCGGCGGACGCCTTCGGACGAACTGCCCTTGTTCGCTGCGGCCAATGCGCGCGAGCTTGGCGCGGAGGCTGATGCGATGTTGCCAGCGATGCCGGCCAGCGAACATGTCGCGGCGGATTATCAGATGACCCGGCTGTCGCTAAAGGGGCATCCGCTGCAGTTTCTGCGCGGGATGTTCGCACGCGAGGGCGTGCTGAGCTGCGCTGAGGCCAATGTCGCCAAGAACGGCAAGCGGGTGCGCGTGGCCGGCGTCGTGCTGGTCCGGCAGCGCCCTGGCAAGGGCAATGCGATTTTCATCACGATTGAGGATGAAAGTGGCGTGACCAATATCTTATTATGGGCGCGGTTGTTCGACCGGCAACGCCGCGCCGTCATGGCGTCACGGCTGATTATTGCCGAGGGTGAAATTCAGCGCAGCAAAGAAGGTGTGGTGCACCTGATGGCGACGAATATTATCGACCGCACCGACGATTTGGCGCGGTTGTCCGAAACGCATCAGGCCAGTGTCGGGAAACCCAAAATCGACGAATTTGCGCGGCCACATCCCCCGCGCGGCAGCCACCCGCGCGACGTGCGGATTTTGCCCAAGTCCCGCGACTTCCACTGATGGTCAGGCTGCGTCCTTCGCCGCCCGCCGTGCCGCCAATTCCTCCACGGAGCTTGCGCGCATGAACGGGTTGGTTGCGCGTTCCAGTGCAATCGTCGTTGGCACTGTTGCCTCGCCGCGTTCGCGCGCGGCGACAACATCAGATACACGCTGCTGAAGCGCGGCATTGTCAGGCTCCACGGTCACCGCAAAGCGCGCGTTGCTTAACGTATATTCGTGCGCGCAATAGATGGCCGTATCATCGCCCAACGCCTCAAGCGTGCGCATATTGTCGAACATCTGCGCAGCGGTCCCTTCGAACAAGCGGCCACAGCCCATCGCGAACAAGGTGTCACCGACAAAGGCGACCTGCTCGGTTGCGAAATGATAGGCGATGTGCCCCGCCGTATGCGCGGGAACGTCTAGAACCATCGCGCGCATCCCACCCAGTTGCACGACGTCGCCGCCGCCGACCTGCACATCCAGCGTCGATATCCGCTCCGCCTCTGCCGCTGGTCCCGTGATGATGCAACCTGTTGCCGCCTTAATCTCGGCATTGCCACCGACATGGTCGGGGTGCCAATGGGTATTCCAGATGTGCGTAATCTTCCATCCGCGCGCCTCGGCCGCCGCGAGCACCGGTTCTGCCACAGCCGGGTCGACCACCAGGGTCTCGCCGCTTGTTGCTTCATGGACGAGCCAGACATAATTGTCGGACAGGACCGGAACGCGGACAATTTCAATCGCCATTACCAGACGCCTATATTGGGCATGCTGACCCACGGTTCTGCCGGTGGAAGATTGCCTTCTTGCAACAGTTCAATCGAAATGCCGTCGGGGGTGCGCACAAACGCCATATGGCCGTCACGTGGTGGCCGGTTGATCGTGACGCCTGCGTCCATCAGTGTTTGGCAGGTCGCGTAAATATCATCGACCCGGTAGGCCAAATGGCCAAAGTTGCGCCCGCCATCATAAGCTTCGGCTGCGCTGCCATCGGCGGGCGGCCAATTATGCGTCAATTCCACTTCCGCCACGCCATCTTGTCCGGGCGCCGCGAGGAAAATGAGCGTGAAGCGACCAGCTTCGCTGTCGAAACGGCGGACTTCTTCCAGCCCAATCAATTTGAAAAACGCGACCGTTGCTTCAGGGTCCGTCACGCGGATCATCGTGTGGAGATATTTCGTCGGCATATTCGCTCCGTTCATGGCGCTGTCTGTATTTCCGCAGACAATGGACCGTGACAGCTACGGGCGCAAGGGGCGTGCAGGCGGAATATTATCTCGATTGCGGTTCGGCAGGCGGCGGTGCGCTGGCGGCCAATGCGGCCAGCTGCGCCGTCGCGGTCGCCGCCTGACGGCTGTTGGGCGCGATTGCGATGCTTTGTTCCCATTGCTTGCGTGCAGCACCCTCATCACCCGCGGCAATGGCAATATTGCCCGCCTCCAATGCGACGGCGGCATCACGCGGCAGAAGCGCGGCTGTCGTCTGGATATAGCTTAGCGCATCGGGCAGCTTGTTCATCCGCCGCGCCAATGTCGCCGATAACAACCATGCCGTGCCATTTTCGGGCGAAAGCTTTCGTGCGGTCGTCAGCGCAGCTTCGGCATCGGCCGGTCTGCCCAACGCAACCAAAGCGCGCGCGCGATCGATTTCGCTATCGGCGCGTTCGGCGGTTTCTAGGGTTTGCGAGGCAAGCGCTTTGTCTAATGCCGCCAACGCCGCATCGGGCGTATCGGCTGCCAGCGCAGCATTGCCCGCCTGCGCCCAGAAACGCGCCGCGCGGGCATCCCCCTTGTCCTCGGCCAATTTAGCCGCCTCGGTCAGTATCGGTATCGCGAGGTTGAATTTAAAATCGGTCGCAAGCGCATAGCCATGGCAAGCCCGTGCAAGATAACCGCCACCTTTCTGGGTCCATGCGCTTGCCTCTGTGACCGCAGATGCAGGATCAGTGCCCGCGAGTTTAATGCACTCAGCAAACTGGACCTCGTTCAACGTGGACAAGGGTTGCGCGGACGCTGGCGCCGCGATGAACAGAAAACTCGACAAAAGCTTTAGCACGGGCGCTCCGTCAATAAGGTCAGACCAGCTTCGCCACGCTGTCGATCAACAAGGCAATATCTTCCTCGCGCGAAAGCCGGTGGTCGCCATCCTTTACCAAAATGGTCTGCACGTCGGATGAACGAAGCTGGGCAGCTAGGCTTAATGATGTTTGCCAAGGCACGTCAGGGTCGCACTGCCCGTGGATCAGGCGCACCGGGCAGTCGATGCCGATTTCGCCATTCAGCCGCAGATTATCCTGTCCGGATTGCCAAAAAGCGCGGGTGATGACCATCGGATCATAGCCATAATCGCTGGGGCGCGCGATGCGTCCGTTGGCAACCATCGTCGTGCGGTCGGCCTCGTTGAAATCCCAGTCGGTGAAATCGGGGGCGGCGGCGATGCCCACCATCGCCATGACCTGCGCGCCAAGCGCTTCGGCCACAAGCAGCATGAGCCATCCACCCATGGACGAGCCAACCAAGATTAAGGGCCCGACTTGCGCGTGGGCAATGACCGCGAGAACGTCATCACGCCAGATATCCAGCGTGCCGTCTTCAAATGCACCTTCGCTCTCACCGCAACCCGAATAATCGAGCCGCAACATGCCGATGCCTTGCGCCTCTGCCCAAGCGCACAGCGCGGTTGCCTTGCCACCCTGCATATCGGACATATAGCCCGGCAGAAACACAAGCGTTGGCCCGCGGCCTTTGGTCAGACGATAGGCCAGCCTTATGCCATCATCGCGCGTGGCAAAATGTGGAGCTGTTTCAGTCAAAACGGGGCCTGAGTCAAAACGGGGAATGCCAGGGTCAAATCACCCAATCGACGGTCAGCATTTGGGCCACATCTTGACCCTTCGCGCGGCGCTGCTCGACCATGATATGGTTCAATCGCTTTACGGTATCGCTGCCGGACGTGATGCACAGACCGGGAATGAACGCATGCACCAGCGCTTTCATCCCACCCCAGATCATCGCAAAACCAAAGCGGCTGGCGACGCCAAAATGTTCGACATAATTTTCATCGACGCTTTTGGGATGTTCGACAAAGAGGCGGTTGAACATGGGAACCTTTCCTTCAAAAACTACCGCAGCTTAACCAATCGCTCAGTTAAAATCAAAGCCGAAGCCCGATTTCGCTTTGCGATCCTGCGTGCACATTGTTTTTAGCTCGGTCCACTCGGTCGGGGTTAAGGCGGGCTTGTAGTTTTTGCCTTTAACGATGCTCTTTTCAAACGCGTCTTTGCGGGACCGCGACAGCGGGTGGCTGGACATATATCCGGCGATGCCATTGTCCGATGTGCCGGAATTGGCGCTGCCATCCATTTTGGACAGCCGGTCAAAGAATGACGCGGTGCCGATGGGTGAGATATTGGCACCGCCCAGCGCTTTCATCGAATGCGCATCGGCTTCCGCTTCGGACTCGCGGCTGTAGCTCATGGACAGCATGTTATTGACCAGCGCGCCGCTATTGCCATCAATACCGCCCAGAACGACCGCAAGGCCCATTTGTCGCAGCAAAGCCTGCATGACATGCTTTTCGCGGACATGGCCGATTTCATGCGCCAATACGCCAGCAACCTCATCGGGCGAGCGTGCCTGTTTGACAAGGCCGTCGAACAGGATGACCTTACCACCGGGCAGCGCCACCGCATTTATCATGTCAATTTTGGCGACCTCGACCTGCAAGTCGTCCGGATTGGCATCGAGCGACGCGACCAGCTTTTTCAACGCTGCGTCTCCGGCAGGCGTGCTGCAGAACCGGCCGCCAAAATCGCCCACAAGCGCATCGCCCAGTTTTTCGTCGACGCTATCGGGTATGAGCGGTGCCAGCCATTGCGGGCTCAAAAGAACGACGGCGACCGCCGCAGCGCTGGCCAAGGTGAAGGCAACTGCCGCTTTCCCAAAGCCAAGCCTGTCAACCCAGCCACCATAATTGCGCCGCGCGGGCAACATGGCCGATAGGTCGGATGGCACCGGACCGGAGAGCATCAACCGCCATCCGTCCGCCTCCTTTAATCCATAGACGTCGGCATCATCCTTGTGCGTGACATATTCGACCTCGGAAAATGCGAACGGGCCATGTCGCCGTTCGGTTTCCAACAAGTAGAATTGCCGACCAATGATCTGTACCTCGACCTTGCGGCGGACGGCGTTTTTGCCGTCATAATGCCACGCGTCGAAAAAGGCAGACATGGGCTAAATCGCCCCCACATCAAATGCGTCGAGCAAGCCTTCGCCATGCTTTGCAACCACGGTTTCCGACTGGGTCAGATCGTCGATATTGATCTCGCCATAGGCTTCCATATGGTCGATGAAGAATTTCCAGTTGCGGTACGGCATGAAGATATAGCCAATGCCCAAGGTGCAGATGACAATCGCCATGTTGGCGAGGAAAAACAGGATCCAGTCCGGTGCCCGTGCGCGGAAGTCAAATTCCAGATTGTGTAAACGCAGGCCACCCACCGCAAGGCGGAAATATTTGCTGTAATAGGCAAGCGCCGCGAGCGGGAGCACGATGTACAATGAGAGGACGGCGATGATGGCCAATATCCCACCAACTGCCATTCCCGTGCTTCCAAGAGTGTCGGGTGCACCGCCCGAGGCGGCCATGCTGATGCCGAAAACTATTCCGCCGACGAAGACCAAAAACGGTACGAGGTAGAATAGCAAATAACGCTTCATCAGCGGTTTCCACTCGGCCGTAGCTGAAAAGCGATGCGGCCCAAAGCTCATGGCGTTCCAGCGGTCATTCCAAAGCGAAATCATCGACCATGGCACGCCCAAGAAAATGGGGAGCCAACCCACGACGCTTTTCCACATATAGGCAAGGCCATATTGAAAACCGGGGTCGTCGCTGCCCCCTCTGATACCGCGCCAATAGGTCCGGCTCAGCCGGTACCGGAGCGCACGGAAATATGCGACGCCCGTCAGGTAGAACAGCAGCAGGAACATCATCAGGGTCATGACGACCGCAAGGATTGCCTCGCCACGGAAAATCAGCCCCTGCGATATCAATTGAATGACGATAAGGGGTAGGCCGATCAAAAGGAACGCCATGACGAAGCCGACAAAAAGCTCGATGCCCTTGCCGGTCCATTCCAGACGCTCATCAATGAACTCCGTCTTGCTCCACAGATATTCGCGTTCGCGGGTGGTTGCCCAAAACCGATATATGCCAAGCGTGACAATGGTCAGCAAAAGGTTGGGAAAGGCGATGCGGGCAAATTCCAGCCAACTGCCATGGAAACGGAATGCGCTATGCCGATGCGATAGATCGTCGTTCATGAAATTGCGGCCCCCCAAATTTCGCACAAGATGTGCGAAAGTGAAAAGCCTTGTCAAGAAACGCGATGTAAAAAGGCTATGCCTTTCGATGAAAGCGACCCGTCAGTCAGCCGTCACCCTGAACTCGTTTCAGGGTCTTACTTTCAGAGACCTGAAGTAAGATGCTGAAACAAGTTCAGCATGACGACGGCTGACTGGCATGTACGCTCTACATTTTACTGAACGGTAACCGTCACCGCGCGGCGGTTTTGTGCCCAGGCTTGTTCGTCCGAACCCAAAGCCGATGGGCGTTCTTTGCCATAGCTGACGGTTTCGATGCGGCTTGCGTCGACACCGATTGAGATCAGGTAATTTTTGGTAGAATTGGCGCGGCGTTCGCCGAGCGCAAGGTTGTAGTCGCGTGTGCCGCGTTCGTCGGCATGACCTTCCACGGTGATGCGGGCGTTGGGATAGCGCGCAAGCCATTGCGCCTGACGCTGCAACGTCGCCTGATCTTCGGCATCAATATTGAAGCGATCGGTTTCAAACAAGATGCGGTCGCCAAATTGGCCCACTTGCTGAAGGAAATCTTCCTGGCTGCCCGGAACGATCTGGTTAACAGGGGCAGGCGGGGCCGGTTGGGGCTGGCCATAATCGGTACCTTCCGCCGCAGGCGGCAGTTGCTCGACCTTTTTCTTACCGCAGCCTGCGACCAGTGCGGTCGATGCCAACAATATGGCGGCCATCTTAATTGTGTTTGTCTTCATGGTCTTCTCCTTCGGCTTGCCCGCATCTGTGTCGCGGAAGTTATATCAGAAATAAGAACTAAATGCACTCACGGCAATACCGGTCCCCATGCGGGGTCCGATCCGTCAACCGGAGTCGGCAATTTGCGCTCGTTCGATCCTGTGAGGTCAACTTGCCAGATACTGGTTTTGCCGCTGCCCTTCGCGGTGCGGAAAAACTGGATAACGCGGCCATTGGGTGCCCATGTGGGGGCCTCGTCCTGCCAGCTGTCGGTCAGCAGCCGTTCGCCCGAACCATCGGGGCGCATGGTGCCAACGCGGAAGTCACCCGCAATGCGGGTAAAGGCAATGAGGTCCGCCCGCGGGCTCCATTCGGGGGTCGCGTACCGTCCCGAACCAAAGCTGATCCGCCGTTGGTTGGACCCGTCTGCGTTCATGACATAGATTTGCTGGCTACCCGACCGGTCGCTTTCAAATACAATCTGGCGGCCATCGGGGGAGAAGCTTCCCCCGACATCGATGCCGGGTGATGTTGTTAGCTTGACGGGCGTACCGTTGCCGCTTGCCGAAATCTTGTAGATGTCGGTGTTCCCCGCAACCGCCATGGAATACAATATGGCTTGCCCATCGGGCGACCAGCGTGGGGCAAAGGTCGGGTTGCGCGATTGCGTAATCAACCGCTGCCGACCGGCATCAATGTCATAAACATAGATGCGAGGATTGCCGTCGACATAGGACAGATACAGGATCGATTTATAGTTGGGCGAGAAACGCGGCGTCAGTGCTGTTGACTGGCCATTGGTAATGAAACGGTGGTTTGCGCCATCTGAATCCATGATCGCCAGGCGTTTGACTCGTTTGCCCTTGGGGCCGGTTTCGGCAATGTAGGCAATGCGGCTGTCAAAAAATGGCAGCTCTCCAGTGAGGCGCGAATAAATCGCATCGGCACATTTGTGCGCGGCCCTGCGCCATTCGCGCGGCGGCACGTTGAAGCCAAGGCGTGTGGTTTCATTGCCAAAGCCGACGTCATACAGATAGCAACCAACCGTCAGATTGCCGTCGCCGCCCACGCGGACGAAACCTTGGACAAGCTGTTCAACTGGACGGCCTTTCCAATAATCAAACTGGGGCGCCGTTACTTCGCCAAGCGAGATGGCGCGCAGGCCATTGGGGCCTTGTGTTTCAAACACGCCGGATGCGCGCAAGTTGGATGAGATGACTTCAGCGATTTGCCGGCCAAGTGCGGCGCTGTTCCCCGCCGGCGTATCGACAGGGGCGGGGGCCACCAGTGCGGGCACGGCAATGGAACGTGTCTTGGACGTGTCGAACTCGACCAACTCGGGTTCATCTGTATCGGGCGCAGGCGGAGGGGTTTGCGCCATGACGCTTTGACTGCCGACAATCAGAAGCAGGAAAGAAGCGAGCTTCCGGTAAAATGAGAAGGAGGTCATATAGTTCATTCCTTTATCCCGTGGCGCGCAAACGGAGTGCGTGGGTTTTCCAGACGTCATAATATTCGGGGTCAAGCCCGTCATAGGGGGATCCCGCGCGCACGGCTTGCAAGATGCAGTCCTTTAACGGCCCAGCCTGTGGTTGGTTGCTATCGGTCACGCCGACCTGCCTGTCAAAGCGCACGGACGTAAGCTTGCCCGATGGTTCGAGGCTGAGCGTGACGAATGTCTCGATTTTGTTGATGTCGATACCCGACGGCGCGCATGCCCGAACGCGGCTGCGGATTTGGCCAGCGATGCTGATGCCGACTGACCGGCGCACTTCGGGCGCGGTCTTTGCAGCAGGCGTGCCAACGGCTTTACCAGCGCCAGGGGCCTTGCCGATATTGTTGATGCTGTCTTCGAAATTGCGGCTGAGCCCGCCGGGCTTGGCTGGCGTTGACCCTTTGCCGCTGGTGGCGGCTGCTTTCACCGTTTTCGGCGGCGTGGCAGCGGTCTTCACCGGCTCTTTCTTGGCCGCGACCTTCGCAAGGGACGGCGCAGTGTCCGGCTTTGCAGGCTTCTGCACTGGCTTGGCCACTGGCTTTTCGATTTGCATCACCGGCGTTGGGGCAGGGGGCGGTTCGCTCGGCGCGGTGTCACCAGCGGCTGGCGGTGCGGATTCTTCCTGAATGGCGTCGGGCGCAGTCGAGACATCGGCAATTTCACCCACCAGCGAAACCGAAATCGATTCCTGTTTTTTGATGGTGTCCGCGGATGCCAAAAGACCCAGGCCAAATACGCCCAGCAATATGACATGGCCGCCAATCGCAGCGCCCAGTCCGACTTTCTCGACCCGATCCATCGCCATATCGTTAGTTTTCGCCAGATGAACCAGTGGTGACCAAGCTCACGCTATTCAGTCCAGCACGGTTCAGTTCGCCCATCACGCGCATCATTTGCCCGTAGCTGATCGACGTATCCCCGCGCAGCATGATTTGGCGTGGCTTTGCCGCGTCTTGTGCACCGGCGATTTCTTCCAGCCGCGCGGGCAGTTCACTGGCGGCCACCAGTGTGCCATCGATAAAAGTTGTGCCGGATTGATCGATGGCAATTTCGATGGGTTCCTCCGGCTGCTCAAGCGCGTTGGCGCGGCTTTCGGGAAGCTCAACCGGAACGCCGGTGACGAGCATGGGTGCAGTAACCATGAAGATGATCAACAGAACGAGCATGACATCGACAAAGGGCGTGACGTTGATGTCGGCCATGGGCGCGCGCCGTCCGCCGCGACGCCTGCCGCGGCCACCGCTTCGGCCCGAAGATATGTTCATGGCCATCGTTAAACCTCATGCTCCAACTCACGCGACAGCGTGCCGTGGAAACCGTCGGCAAAGCGGCCCATGCGGGCTTCATATTGGTTCAGCCGGTGTGAAAATCGGTTATAGGCGATAACTGCCGGAATGGCCGCGAACAGGCCAATGGCGGTCGCGAAAAGCGCTTCTGCAATGCCCGGTGCGACGACGGCGAGGCTTGAATTTTGTTCGGCGGCAATCGCGGCAAAGCTGCGCATAATGCCCCAGACGGTTCCGAACAGGCCAATAAAGGGTGCGACCGATCCTGTGGTCGCCAGAAAGTTCAAACGGTTGGCCAAACGGTCGGTCTCTGCCGCAATCATTGCGTCCATCGTTGTTGAGAGCCGCTCGCGCGTTCCGGCACGGTCAATTGTTTTGCCGTTGGTCGAACGCCGCCATTCCGTCATGCCTGCGGCAAATACCTTGGCGACGGGCAATGCGCTCTTGCTATATGTTTTGGCGAAAGCCGCGATGTCATTGCTTTCCCAAAATTCGCTTTCAAACGTCTCGCTCTGGCGGCTGATGCCCGACATTTTGATCATGAAGCTGAAGATGATTGTCCACACCCAAATGCTGGACAGCGCGAGGCCGATGATCACGGCCTTGACCACAAGATCAGCGTCGAGAAACAGTTTAATCGGTGAAAAACCCATATTTTGGGTCGCGATGAGCAGGTCCATTATCTTCCTATTCTGCGTGTCGGTTTAAGATGGGCTGAAACGCCGCAACCCAATGCGCGGGTTGTCGGCGTGGCTTGCCGTCGGGTGAAACAAAGGCAGCGGTCACCCGCGCCGTGGTCAGTATTTCATCGCCGCGCATGACTGTTTGATGAATATCACAACTTGCCGCGCGCACAGCCTCAACGGTGCTGACAACAACCAAGGCATCGTCAAAATGGGCGGGGCGTCGATATGTGATGTTCATTTCGGTGACTGCATAGGCGCCTTGGCCGTCCGCATGCACGCTTCGCTGGTCAATGCCGACACAGGCCAGCATGTCCGAACGGGCGCGCTCCATGAAATGCAGATAGCGCGCATGATAGACCACACCCGAAAAATCGGTGTCCTCAAAATAGACCCGCACGGCAAACAGGTGCTGCGTGCCGTCGAAATGGCCGTGATAGGGGGTGGGCATGGGCATCATGAATTTTGTTAACCACTTTAGAGTCCGGCGGGAAGGCTTTTTAAAGAACGTATCCGCAATTGGTCGCCTTAGGGACTCGGCACATCGCTATGTATCAAATAATCCGTCCTGCGATCCTGCGGGCGGGTTGAGGCCAAGATGTTTCCAACCAGGGGCGTTGAGGCAACGGCCACGCGCTGTGCGGGCGATAAGGCCAAGTTGCAGCAAATAAGGCTCAACGACATCCTCAATGGTGTCGCGCGGTTCGGACAGACCAGCGGCCAATGCTTCGACGCCGACGGGGCCACCGCGATAAATGTCGGCGATCATGTGCAGATAGCGCCGGTCCATGGCATCAAGACCGAGGGCATCAACCTCCAACCGGTTGAGCGCGCTATCGGCGATTTTTGCGGTGACGACGGGTTCGCCTGCGACATTGGCAAAGTCACGGACGCGGCGCAGCAAGCGACCCGCGATCCGCGGCGTGCCGCGTGCGCGTTTGGCAATCTCGTTCGCGCCATCGGGCGCAATGCCAAGGTCAAGCAAGCGCGCGGCGCGGGTTACGACCAGCTCAAGCTCGCTATGCGTGTAGAAATTGAGCCGCACCGGAATGCCAAAGCGGTCACGCAAGGGCGTGGTCAGCAAACCCTGCCGCGTGGTTGCACCGACCAGCGTAAACGCAGGCAAATCAATCCGCACCGAACGCGCCGATGGCCCTTCGCCAATCATGATATCCAGCGCACGGTCTTCCATCGCGGGGTAGAGGATTTCCTCAACCACGGGGCTAAGCCGGTGGATTTCGTCAATGAACAGGACGTCGCCATCTTCCAAATTGGTGAGCAACGCCGCCAGATCGCCCGATTTGGCGATGACCGGACCCGATGTGGCGCGGAAACCAACGCCCATTTCCTTGGCCACAATCTGCGCCAATGTCGTCTTGCCAAGTCCGGGCGGGCCAAAGAACAACACATGGTCCAACGGCTGCCCGCGCCCCTTTGCCGCCTCAATAAACACCCGCAAATTGTCCCGCGCGGCCGCTTGTCCGATGAACTCGGCCAGCGTTTTGGGCCGCAGCGCGGCGTCGATATCTTCCGGTCGCTTGTCCGGCGTGGTGAGGCGGTCGTCGTCAGTCATGATGTTTTATACCGTCGCCCTTGATGCTCACCGCGAAGCCCGCTTCAGCGCCAGCCGGACCAGTGCATCGAGCGTCGCATCGGGGCCGAGTTCTTCGACCGCCTGCGCCACGGCATTTCCGGCCTCGCCGGGCTTGAAACCCAAATTGGCAAGTGCGGACATCGCGTCTTGTGCGTGGTTGCCGGCCGCTGCCCCCGTTGCCATCAGTTTCGCCCCGCCGCCGATGCCCGCGAGCGCGCCGACCTTGTCCTTCAATTCATTGACGATGCGGCTAGCCAACTTTGGTCCAACGCCATTTGCGCGCGCCACCATGGCCGCGTCGCCGCTGCCAATAGCAAGCGCGAGGTCGGCGGGCTCAATCGCAGATAATATCGCCAAGCCAACCTTGCCGCCAACGCCTTGCACGCCCGTCAGCAACCGGAACCAGTCGCGTTCTTCGCGCGTTGCAAAGCCGATGAGGCGCATGTCGTTTTCCGACACCTGCATTTCGGTGAATACGGTGGCGAAATCATCCGTCTTGCCCAAGGCGGCAAGCGTCCGCGCGCTCGCCTGCACCAGATAGCCGACGCCGTTGACGTCGATCACCAGATGGTCGACGCCCGTTTCATCAATGCGGCCATATAGCTTTGCAATCATTATCGCGGGTTAGCTGTTCGTTACAAAATCGGCAAGCAAAAGAGAACATCGTGGGAACAGAAACTTTGTTTCCCGCAAAGGCGCGGAGGACGCAGAGATTATAATATATAACTTTATGGGCTAGAAACTCTGCGCTCTCTGCGCCTCTGCGGGAACCCATCAACCCCTAAAGTGATGCGCGTGGGTGATCGCAACCGCGAGCGCATCAGCTGCATCTGGCCCCGCCAGCTTCAGCCCCGGCAGCAGGATGCGGAGCATCGCTTGCACCTGCTCCTTTTCTGCTTTGCCGGTGCCCACAACGGATTTTTTTACGAGCCGCGTGGCATATTCAGTCACGGGCGTACGGTTGCGCGCCGCACCCAGCAGCACGACACCGCGTGCTTGCCCAAGCTTCAGCGTCGATTGCGGGTTTTTGTTAACGAACACTTCTTCGACCGCCGCATAATCGGGCCGGAAGTGATCGAGTACAGCGCTCAGTTTCTCGTCCAAAATTACGAGCCGATTGGCCAAGGGCAGCTTGGCATCGGTCGCAATCTCGCCATTGTCGATATGCGAGAGGCGGTTGCCTTCCTTGCGGATGACACCCCAGCCGGTCGTGCCCAAGCCGGGGTCGAGACCGAGAATAATCATCCCAGTTTCGCCATCACCTCGTCGGAAACGTCATAATTGCCCCAGACGGTCTGGACGTCGTCATCATCTTCCAAAGCATCGATCATCTTGAGCAAGGTCGCGGCATTGGCTTCGTCGACTTCGACCAAAACCTGCGGCTTCCATGCGAGCTTTGCGCTTTCGGCTTCGCCAAGTGTCGCCTCGAGCGCCTTGGCAACTTCATGCAGGCTGTCCATCGCGGTCCAGATGCTGTGTTCGTCTTCGCTCGACTCCACATCTTCTGCACCAGCTTCCAATGCCGCTTCAAAGACGCTGTCGGCATCGCCTGCGCTGATCGGGTAAGTGATCAGGCCCATACGATCGAACCCGTGGCTCACCGCGCCGGATGCGCCAAGATTGCCGCCATTTTTGCTGAATGCCGTGCGCACATTGGTTGCGGTGCGGTTGCGGTTGTCGGTCAATGCCTCAACGATGATCGCAACGCCGCCGGGGCCATAGCCTTCATAGCGCATTTCATCATAGCTTTCCGCGTCGCCGCCGGCTGCCTTGTCGATTGCGCGCTGGATATTATCCTTGGGCATCGATTGTGCCTTGGCCGCGTTCACGGCAAGGCGAAGGCGCGGGTTCATGTCAGGATCGGGCATGCCCATCTTCGCCGCCACGGTAATTTCGCGCGACAGCTTCGAAAATTGCGCCGAACGCTTCTTGTCCTGCGCGCCCTTACGATGTTGGATATTCTTGAATTTGCTATGGCCTGCCATGGCTCTGCTCTTCTCTGGCTAAAGGATATGAAGCCGCGCCCTTACATCAGGCACGCGCCATTGGGCAAGACATCTGCTTCAGCTCGACTTGACTGCAGTCCCCGACGCAGTGTCATCCTGAAGCATGTTCAGGATGACGGGTCTTTTCGGCAATGAAGCCAAGCGGAAGTTACGCCAGACCAAGCGCCGATTTGTACGTATCCAAAATGGCTTCCATTTCTTGGCGATCGTCTTGGCTCATTTTGCGCAAACGTACGATCTGACGCATGATTTTCGCGTCATAGCCTTGGCTCTTGGCTTCGCTGTAAACGTCACGAATGTCGTCGGCGATGCCCTTTTTCTCTTCTTCCAGACGCTCAATGCGTTCAATGAAAAGACGCAGTTGATCGGCGGCGATATTGCCTTCGGCCATGATATTCTCCCTGTGGTGTTGGTCGGTGCCTGCGCACCCGAATCAAGATGACAGCGCCTTAATGCGAAGGGGCGTTTTTCGCCACGCTTTCCT
>NZ_JBILOS010000020.1:0-28466 GCF_044374345.1 Sphingorhabdus sp.
GTGCATGGCGGGCGTGTATCGCGCGCGCTTGATTTCCAGCCCATGCGCCAGTCCCATTGCGGGCGGCGTTGGTGGAAATATCATGCCTCATGCAGCGTCAACCTGTTAATATGCCGATCGGAAAAGAACCGAAGGCGGATTGGCGGGAAGGTCAGATGAAATTCCCTGTAGCTATTCGCTAGCACTCCTGCAGGTTGTCGGCAAGGGCATCGCGCGAAATAGCTTGCTATTATGGACCGAAAAACCAGTTTTTAGCCTTAATGCGTCATTAACCTCGTCTGGACACCAGCCTTTGCCCGCCCACGGCTTACAATCCACTCGTCAGGTAGGCGGAGCTGGGGCGTGGGCGAAAAAATTTTCTGGACGAGGGCAAGGGCTAGAACCCCTAAGCGCTATATACGCGCTGCTGCGCTTTTTGCCACCTTGCCGGTTTTCGCGTCCCCAGCGATTGGCGGAGGCATTCCGCACGTTTCGGTGCAGGGGGAATTAGGACCGCGGGTCAGCCAAATCGCGCCATCACTGGCATTTCGCGCAGAGCCGCCACGGCGGCGTTACGAAGTTACTGCACCCATTCGCTCGAACGTCGGCAAAGGCTTGCCGAAGATAAGCGGCCCTGCGGACGCAAGCCTACCCCTTGTCGTCATTGACGCGGGGCATGGCGGGCATGACCCGGGCGCTATCAGTCCACATGGCGGGCAGCGCGAAAAAGACGTCACATTGGCCATTGCTAAAGCGGTGCGGGATGAAATGCTTAAAAGCGGCCGTGTCCGCGTTGCATTAACGCGGGACAGCGATAAATTTATCGTGTTGCAGGACAGATATCAGATCGCACGCAAGCTGAATGCCGATCTGTTCATTTCTATTCACGCGGACAGCGCCGATAATCCGCAAGCCAGCGGCGGCACCGTTTATACGCTTTCCGAAATTGCATCTGATCGCGAGGCGCAGCGGCTTGCTGCGCGCGAAAACAAGGCGAACATCCTCAACGGCGTTAATCTGGGCGGTGCTGATGCCAATGTGTCGTCGATCCTCATTGACCTGACACAGCGCGAAACCATGAATGTGTCCGCTGATTTCGCAAAGCTGTTGCTGCGTGAGGCAACGCCGAACATGCGTATCCGTGGAAATTCGCACCGCTTTGCGTCGTTTATTGTGCTCAATGCGCCCGACACGCCGTCGGTGTTGTTCGAAACGGGTTATCTGAGCAATGCATCCGATGTCAGCTTTCTGGCATCATCAACCGGACGCCAAAAGGTCGCGCGGGCAGTCGCAAATGCCATTCAGGTCCACTTTGCACGCAGGATCGTGGCCCGATAATCATCGGGTGCGATAAAAATCGCGCCATTTTGCAGAACAAGATTCTGGACCTGTCCGGCAAATCGGCTAGAGAGGGCCGATAATGGATAACTCGTCTCCAACCACCCAAGAGCCAACTGCTATCAGCTACAGGCTGAAACGCGAAGCCGAAGGATTTATCGGCAAGTGGCAGGGCTGGTGGCAAAGCAAACGGTTTCGGCGCGCGACCTACGCGGTTGGCGCGTTTGTCCTGTTTCTCCTGCTCTTTTGGGCGCTTTTTGCGCGCAATCTTCCCGATGCCGAGGCGTTGATCGAATATGAATCGCCGCTGCCAACGGTGGTACGCGACGTTAACGGAGAACCATTTCACAGCTACGCCCGCGAACGGCGCGTTCAGTTGGAATATGCCGACTTCCCCAAATTACTGGTCCGGGCCTATCTCGCTGCTGAAGATAAAACATTCTTCAGCCATGGCGGTATTGATTATCCCGGTATCGTTTCGGCGATTTTTGACAATATTTTCAGCAGCAAACGCTCACGCGGTGCGTCGACCATAACGCAGCAGGTCGCCAAAAACCTGTTGCTGACGAACGAGTATAGTTACACCCGCAAGGTCAAAGAAGCGATTTTGGCCAAGCGTATTGAAAGTGCGTTGACCAAGCAGCAGATCCTGTCGCTATACCTCAACGAAATCGCGCTCGGTCGGCAGGCGTTTGGCGTGGAAGCCGCCGCACAAGCCTATTTCGCCAAAAGCGTGGATCAGCTTCAACTGCATGAAATGGCCTTTCTTGCCATCTTGCCCAAGGCGCCAGAACGTTATGGTCGCGCAAAGAACGCACGGCTTGCCATTGCCCGTCGCAACTGGGTGCTTGGCGAAATGCACAAAAATGAATGGATCACCGACGCGCAACTCGTGGCCGCCCGTGCCCAGCCGCTTGGTCTCGTGGCGCAGCGCGGTACCGGATATAAAAATGTCGGCGGATATTTCGCGGAAGAAGTACGCCGTCAACTCATTGAGCGCTTTGGTGAAACCGATGCCGACGGACCCTATAGCGTCTATTCGGGCGGGCTTTGGGTACGTTCATCGATGAACGCCGATTACCAGATACTTGCGACGCAGGCACTGCGCGACGGTTTGCTGCGTTACAACGCCGGCAAAGCGTGGAAAGCCAATATGGGCACGATCGACGTGTCGGACGACAAATGGGCTTCACGATTTGCAGCGACCAATATTGCCATTGATTACGCCAATTGGCGCGCTGGTGTGGCTTTGGGTAAAGGCAAAGTGGGCTTTGCCGATGGCAGCGTGAGGCAGTTAGATGGCGCGCCATCGGCGATGAAAGCCGGCGATGTTATCGCTGTCGCGCCCAATGGCACGAATAGCTACGCCGTGCGCAGCGTCCCTGAAGTCGGCGGCGGCATGGTGGTGCAAAACCCGCTCAATGGCCGCGTCTTGGCGATCCAAGGCGGTTTTGATAATCGCATTTCCAGCTTTAATCGCGCAACGCAGGCGCAACGTCAGCCGGGCTCTACGATCAAGCCATTCGTCTATGCAACGGCGCTGGATAACGGCATGACGCCGTCAACCATCATCGTCGACGGACCATATTGCGTATGGCAAGGGGCATCGCTCGGCCAAAAATGCTTCCGAAACTTCACCGGTAATGGCGCCGGGCCGCAAACGATGCGTTGGGGGCTTGAACAATCGCGCAACCTGATGACGGTGCGTGCTGCGGCGGAATCGGGTATGGACAATGTGACCGATACCTTCCGCGATTTTGGCATCGGCGATTATCCGGATTATCTTTCTTATGCCTTGGGTGCGGGTGACACGACCGTGCTGAAGATGGTCAATGCCTATTCGATGCTGGTCAATCACGGCCGCGAATTGAAGCCGACGCTCATCGATTTTGTCCAGAACCGTAAAGGTAAAGTCATTTTCCCCGCCAAGTGGAAACCGTGCAAGGGCTGCCTAGCCAAGGATTGGGACGGCAAGCCAATGCCGCGCTTTGCGGCCGCGGGTAAGCAGGTCATGGACCCAATTACCGCTTATCAAGTCGTCCACATGCTTGAAGGCGTCATTGAACGCGGCACGGCGGTCACATTGCGCGAGCTGGATCGCCCGTTATTTGGGAAGACTGGAACAACCACTGGCCCCACCAACGTATGGTTTATTGGCGGATCGCCGCATCTGGTCGCAGGACTCTATTTGGGCTTTGACCAGCCGCGAAATATGGGTGGCTATGCGCAGGGTAGTTCACTTGCGGCCCCCATCTTCAAACAATTCGCGCGGTCGGCGATGGCCGGGATGCCAAAGACTCCGTTTATCGCGCCCGCCGGAACCCGGTTGGTGCGCATCGACCGTAAGAGCGGCAAGCGCGTCTATGGCGCTTGGCCGGGCAGAGATCCCATGAGCGCGGTGATTTGGGAAGCATTCAAGGCTGAGACCGAACCGAAACGCTCCATTCGCCAAGAGGAGCTTGCGGCACGTGAAGACAAACCCAAGGAAACATCCGAGGCGCAGTCCAATAGCGCAACGCGATCGTCGACATCGGCGAGCACCAGCGTCGGGACAAAACGCGATCAGGAGTTTATCCAGCAAGAGGGCGGAATATACTAATCATCCGCCTGATTTAGGGCGTTTCGTCCTAAATTGGGGCGCCAAATTGGTAAGCCGACGAACGTTCGCGCAATTAGCTGGCTTTGACTTCGTGGGCGTTTCGGTTAAAGGCCGCGCCTGACATTTTTCATTCCCTTGGAGTTTCCCCATGCGCGCCGACGCAGAAGGCTATGTTGCCCGCATTGATGCTGCCCTTAACCTGGTCAAGATGTCGCTTGATTGGGACCGCGCATTGCGCCGCCTTGATGAGTTGAACGCAAAGGTCGAAGACCCGACCTTGTGGGATAATCCCAAGTCCGCTGAAGAGGTTATGCGCGAGCGCCGCCGCCTTGATGCCGCCATCAGCACCGTGCGCGAAATTGACGCCGACAAGAGTGGAACGGTTGAACTGATTGAGCTTGCCGAAATGGAAGGCGATGCAGAACTCGGCGACGAAGGTGCCGCATCGCTTAAGGCGTTGGCGGATCGTGCCGACAAGGACAAGGTCATGGCGCTGCTGTCGGGCGAAGCCGATGGCAATGACACCTTCATCGAAATTCACGCTGGCGCAGGCGGCACGGAAAGCCAGGATTGGGCCGAAATGCTACAGCGCATGTATTATCGCTGGGCCGAACAGCGCGGCTATAAAGTCGAAATGGTTGATTATCAGGCCGGTGATCAGGCCGGCATCAAATCGGCGACGTTGCTGGTCAAAGGCGAAAATGCCTATGGCTATGCCAAGACCGAAAGCGGCGTCCATCGTCTTGTCCGCATCTCACCTTATGACAGCGCAGCAAAGCGCCACACCAGCTTCTCCAGCGTTTGGGTCTATCCTGTCATTGATGACAATATCGACATTGAAATCAACGAAGGCGATTTGAAGATCGACACCTATCGCGCATCAGGCGCAGGTGGGCAGCACGTTAATACGACCGACTCCGCCGTGCGTATCACCCACAAACCGTCCGGCATCGTCGTGGCCAGCCAAAATGACCGCAGCCAGCACAAGAACCGCGCAACCGCGATGGGCATGTTGAAGGCGCGCTTGTACGAGGCGGAGCTTCGCAAGCGTGAAGAAGTCGCATCGGGCGAATATGCGGCGAAAACCGAAATCGGTTGGGGCCACCAAATCCGGTCCTATGTGCTTCAGCCCTATCAGATGGTGAAAGACCTTCGTACCGGCGTGACGTCCCCAACACCCAGCGATGTGCTGGACGGCGACCTGGACAATTTCATTGCCGCAGCATTGGCCCAGCGCGTCACGGGCGAGGCTGTTTCCGTCGACGATGTTGATTGACGCTTAGTCGCCCGGAGACGCTGAAGACCCCGCCAATAGCCCGCCGTCCAGATGCACTTCGCTTCCGGTCATATAGGTGGCGTCATCCGATGCCAGCATTAGGGCAATTGCCGCGACTTCTTCGACCGTGCCGAACCGCTTGAGCGGTGTGTCTGCGGCCATTGCGGCCATGCGCGCCGCACGATCTGGTCCATCGCCAATTAACGCGTCCCACATCGGTGTCATGATAGCGGCGGGATGGATCGAATTGCAGCGAATGTTCAACCCTTGCCCCGCGCAATATAAAGCCACGGATTTGGTGTGGTTCCGGATAGCTGCCTTGGACGAAGCATAGGCCGCAGCACCCGGAATACCCACCAAGCCAGAGCGCGAGGACATGTTGATGATGGAGCCCGCTTTCTTGGCGCGCATCGCCTTGATCGCATAACGGCAGCCCAGAAACGTTCCGTCCAGATTGATCGCGTGGACGCGGTGCCATTCGGCCAGCGTGGCGTTTTCAGGGTCATGCGGGCCAGGGCTGTCTTCGAACCCGGTTATACCGGCATTATTCACGACGATGTCGATGCTTGGCTGCTGTTTGGCCAAATTGTTCCAATCCTCTTCGGACGAGACATCAAGCGCAACGAAAGTGCCGCCGATTTCTGATGCCACGCGCGCACCGTTTTCGGCATCAACATCGCCGATGATGAC
The DNA here is from genome assembly GCF_044374345.1 of Sphingorhabdus sp. Taxonomy (GTDB): domain Bacteria; phylum Pseudomonadota; class Alphaproteobacteria; order Sphingomonadales; family Sphingomonadaceae; genus Sphingorhabdus_B. The sequence goes on from NZ_JBILOS010000020.1 coordinate 5,883, forward strand.
CATCGCCCCTTCTTTCGCGAAGCAGCGGGCAATCGCCTCGCCAATTCCGCGGGTTCCGCCAGTCACGAGCGCGGATTTGTGATGTAGTTTCGGCATGTGCGTTTCCTGTATTCAAATGATATTTGACCACCGCAACGCTGTACGGCGGCTATCTGAGCCGTGTGAAGAGCGTTTGCACTCTTTAGCCTTGAATCACTGGACCTACTCCACTTAAGCAGGCCACAAGGATTAACAGCGTTACGGGAGAGAGCAAGTGAGTGAGCATCAGGACTGGTTTCCAATTCCCGAGACGGCTGCCCGTAACACGCAATGCAGCGCTGCGGATTATGACCTTATGTATGCGCAAAGCATCAGCGCGCCCGATGCATTTTGGGCGGAGCAAGCCAAGCGGATCGATTGGTTCACGCCGCCAACGAAAATTGGTAACTGGTCGTTCAACCCCGTGTCGATAAAATGGTATGAAGACGGTGTATTGAACCTGTGCCACAACGCCGTTGACCGCCATGTTGCCGCGGGCAAGGGCGACGCGATTGCCTTTATCTTTGAGCCTGATGACCCGGTCAAAGATGCGCGTAGGGTTTCCTATTCGGAGTTGCTGACGGAGGTTAAGCGCATGGCTGGTGCGCTCAAGACCCTTGGCGTTGGCAAAGGGGACCGCGTTACAATCTATATGCCCATGTGTGTTGAGGGCGCGGTTGCGATGCTCGCCTGCGCACGGATCGGCGCGGTGCACAGCGTCGTTTTTGGTGGCTTTTCGCCGGAGGCTATTGCTGGACGTATTCAGGATTGCGGTAGCCGGTTTGTGGTCTGCGCAGACACGGCGTTGCGCGGTGGCAAGTCGGTGCCGTTAAAAGCGAATATCGATGCGGCGCTGACGAAAGTGGATGGTGTCGATGCCGTTTTGGTTGTGCAGCACACAAGCGAGCCCGTTGCGATGCAGGCTGGCCGCGACCATTGGTATCACGACTTTGGCGCGTCGGACGATTGCCCCTGCGAACCCATGAACGCCGAAGACGCTTTGTTCATATTATACACATCAGGATCAACGGGCAGCCCAAAGGGTGTGTTGCACACCGTCGGTGGCTATTCGGTATGGACCGCGAGCACATTTCATTATGTCTTTGACTATCGCCCCGGCGAGGTCTTCTTTTGCTCGGCCGACATTGGTTGGGTCACGGGGCACAGCTATGTGGTCTATGGGCCGTTACAAAATGGCGGAACCAGCCTGATATTCGAAGGCATTCCAAGCTACCCCGACAGCGGGCGTTTCTGGGACATTATTGACCGGCATCAGGTGAACATATTTTACACCGCGCCAACGGCTCTGCGCGCGCTGATGCGCGATGGCGATGCGCCAGTTTTGGCACGCTCGCGCAAGTCGTTGCGCTTGCTCGGCACGGTGGGGGAGCCCATCAATCCCGAAGCGTGGCGCTGGTATCACGCGACGGTGGGCGAGGGGAAATTGCCTGTTGTCGACACATGGTGGCAGACAGAGACCGGCGGCGTGATGATTACAACCTTGCCCGGCGCGCATGGCATGAAACCGGGCAGCGCAGGGCGACCTTTCTTTGGCATTCAGCCGCAGCTCGTGGATAATGAGGGCGTCGTACTTGCCGATGAGCATATTGGCGGCGCAACGTCGGGTAATCTTTGCATTACGCACAGCTGGCCGGGCCAAGCACGCACCGTTTATGGGGATCACGACCGTTTCGTGCAGACCTATTTTTCGACCTATGCAGGCAAATATTTTACAGGCGACGGCTGCCGCAGGGATGAAGACGGCTATTACTGGATTACGGGCCGTGTTGACGACGTGATCAACGTATCGGGCCACCGCATGGGCACCGCCGAGGTGGAAAGCGCGCTCGTGCTGCATGACAAGGTCGCAGAGGCAGCCGTCGTTGGATTTCCGCACGATATAAAGGGGCAGGGCATATATTGCTATGTGACCCTGAATGTCGGCGAAGAGCCGTCGGACGAACTCCACGCGGAACTTCGGCAACAGGTGCGCGTTGAAATCGGACCAATTGCGTCGCCCGATCATATCCATTTCACGACCGCACTGCCCAAAACACGATCGGGCAAAATCATGCGGCGCATATTGCGGAAGATTGCCGAAAATGACTTTGGCGCTTTGGGGGATACGTCAACGCTTGCTGACCCAAATGTTGTCGATGCGCTTATTGAGGGGCGGCAGAACCAGTGACGTCAGCACAGCGTTAGAATTCCCGCATTCACCTTTACTTGACGCTTGCGTCAAGTGCCACGACACCTTAACAGATGCGCCTTAATCGCGCGATTAAATGCGCCATATTGGGAAAAGCTTCATGACCGATTCTCCAGCAAAAACGGGTCCCTTAAAAGGCATTAAGGTCGTTGAACTCGCTGGAATTGGACCGGGGCCATATGCTGGCCAGCTGCTGTCCGACATGGGCGCTGATGTCATTGTGATTGACCGTCCGGGCGGCTCGATTGTTCCCAAGGCGATTGATGCGCGGGGCAAAAGGTCGATGGTTCTTGACCTCAAAAAACCGGAAGCTGTCGCGGCGCTGCTAAAGATTGTCGCAACTGCCGACGTCCTTATCGAAGGCCTGCGGCCGGGCGTGACCGAGCGTATGGGTGTTGGCCCCGATGTCTGTCACGCCATTAACCCGCGCTTGATCTATGGCCGTATGACCGGCTGGGGACAGACCGGCCCGTGGAGCCAGATGGCGGGGCATGATATCAACTACATCGGCATGACCGGCGTATTGAACGCGATTGGCAAAGATGGCCAGCCGCCCGTTCCCCCGCTCAATATGATCGGTGATTTTGGCGGCGGTTCCATGTTCCTCGTCAACGGCATCCTCGCGGCAATAATTGAGCGTGCGCAGACGGGCCGTGGCAATATCGTCGATGCCGCGATTGTCGATGGCACGCATAGCCTGATGAGCTTTGTCCATGGCATGGCCGGCGTTGGCCAATGGCGGACGAAGCGTGAGGCGAATTTGCTCGACGGCGCTGCGCCATTTTATCGTTGTTACATGACGGCCGATGGCAAGTTCATGGCGGTTGGCTGCATTGAGCCGCAATTCTTTGCCGCGATGATGGAACGTTTGCCCATTGATCGGGAGGCTTATGGCGCGCAGCATGACCATGCCGCATTCGCAAAGCAGCATGAAATGCTGGAGGATGTGTTCGCCACCAAAACGCGTGATGCTTGGGAAGCCATTTTTGTCGGTACCGACGCATGCGTAACGCCGGTGCTCGACTATGTTGAGGCCGCGTCACATCCTGTAAATGCCGAACGCCACGCGGTTGTAACCGATGGTCGTTGGCTGCACCCTCAAGTCGCGCCGCGTCTTGCAACGCAGCCTTTGCCAACCCATTTTGATATCGCAACAAAAGGTGCAGATTACGCCGCCATATTGGCCGAAGCGGGACTCAGCGCCGATGACATCTCCCAACTGATCGCGGCAGGCGCCGTGGTCGCAAACAAGGACTGAATATGACCGAAGCCTATATTTATGATGCGGTGCGTAGCCCGCGTGGCAAGGGGCGGTCGGATGGCGCGCTGCACGAAATAACGCCCATCGACCTCGCGGCGCAGGTTCTGGCTGCCATTCGTGACCGCAATGGCCTGTCAGGTGAAGAGATTGAAGATGTGGCCTTTGGTTGCGTATCGCCAGTGGGCGAGCAAGGTGCGGTTATCACGCGTACCGCCGTGTTGGCTGCGGGCTATCCGCACACGACCTCGGGCATTCAGGTGAACCGTTTCTGCGGATCGGGCCTTGAAGCATCGAACATCGCTGCAGCCAAAGTGAAGTCGGGCGAATGCGATTTGGCGGTCGGCGGCGGCATTGAATCGATGAGCCGCGTGCCCATGGGTTCAGACGGCGGCGCGTGGCCCATCGACCCGCGCTCGGCGATTGCCAATTACTTCATCCCGCAAGGCATTTCCGCAGACCTTATCGCCACCAAATATGGCTATAGCCGTGATGATGTCGATGCTTATGCGGTCGAAAGCCAAAAGCGGGCTGGCCGGGCATGGGCTGAAAAGCGTTTTGCGCGCTCCATCCTGCCGATCCGCGATGTCATTGGCGAAGTCGTCCTCGACCATGACGAATTGATGCGTCCGGAAACCGATATGCAATCATTGGGCGCATTGGCCCCTGCATTCCAGATGATGGGCACCATGATGCCCGGCTTTGATGACATTGCCATCATGCGCTATCCCGACGTCGAAAAGATCAACCATGTCCACCATGCCGGTAACAGCTCGGGTATCGTCGATGGTTCGGCCGCTGTGCTGATTGGCACGAAAGAAGCTGGCGAGAAATATGGCCTGAAGGCGCGTGCACGTATCGTATCGATGGCCTCCATCGGTTCCGAACCCGCCATCATGCTCACTGGCCCCGAATTCGCCGCGCAAAAGGCGCTGGCGCGCGCCGGAATGGACAAGAGCGACATTGATGTGTGGGAATTGAACGAAGCCTTTGCCTCGGTCGTTCTGCGCTTCATGGAAGCGATGAACGTTGACCATAGCGACATCAACGTCAACGGTGGTGCCATTGCCATGGGACATCCGCTTGGCGCGACAGGTGCCATGATCCTTGGCACCGTGCTGGATGAGCTGGAACGTTCCGGCAAGTCGACTGCGCTCACCACGTTGTGCATTGGTGCCGGAATGGGCACTGCAACCATCATCGAACGCGTGAATTGATCGGGAACGAAAACATGACTTACACAACTTTCTCCGTCGATATCGACGCCGATGGCATTGCGCTTCTGACGATCGACCTTCCCGATGCATCCATGAACGTATGGAATGGCGCGTTGATTGAAGAATTCGGCAAATGGGTCGACGATTTCACCACGAACGAAGCCGTAAAGGGCGCGGTCATTACATCGGGCAAGAAATCCGGTTTCCTCGCCGGTGCTGACTTGACCATGTTGGGCGGCGCAAAGGCGAGCAGCACCAAAGAAGCGTTCGACCAAGCCTTTGCTTTGAATGCGTTGCTCCGCAAAATGGAATCCGGCGGTCATTCCGCCAAGGACCTGAGCAGCGGCAAGGCGTCGGCAAAGCCAGTTGCCTGTGCGCTGAACGGTCTTGCTCTCGGCGGCGGTTTGGAACTCGCGCTTGCGTGCCATTACCGCGTCGTTGCGGACAATCCAAAAATCCAGCTCGGCATGCCCGAAGTGATGGTTGGACTGTTGCCCGGCGGCGGCGGAACACAGCGGACGCCGCGCCTCATCGGCCTGCAGAACGCGGCGATGATGATTATTCAAGGCAAGTCGCTCGACCCGGCAACAGCGAAGGCACAGGGACTGGTGCACGACGTTGCGCCGGCTGCGGATGTGATCGCCAATGCAAAGGCTTGGGTAAAGGCCAATCCGAAGGCGACGGCGCCTTGGGACAAGAAGGATTTCAAATTCCCCGGTGGTGCAGGCGCGATGGACCCACGTGCGGTTCAGCTATTCGTTGGCCTGAACGCGATGGCGCATAAGGAGAGCAAAGGCAATTTTGACGCCATCAAGGCCATTTTGTCGTGTCTGTACGAAGGTTCGATTTTGCCGTTCGACACTGCGCTGCGTGTGGAATCCAAATATTTCACGAAACTGCTTTCGGGCAGCCAAGCGAAGAATATGATCCGCACCTTGTTCATCAACAAACAGGCCGCTGAAAAGGGCGCTGGCCGCCCCGCAGGCGTCCCTGCGGTTGAGATTAAAAAGGTTGGCGTGCTGGGCGGTGGCCTCATGGGGTCCGGCATCACGCATGTTACCGTTAAGGGTGGCATGGAGGTTGTCGTTCTCGACCGCAGCCTTGAAGATGCCAATAAGGCGGTGGATTACAGCCGCAAGATCATCGACAAGGCCGTCAGCCGTGGCAAGATGACCAAGGAAGCGGGTGACGCGTTCATGGCGCGGATTACGCCGACGGATAATTATGACGATCTGAAAGATGTCGACTTGATCATCGAAGCCGTGTTTGAACGGCCTGATGTCAAGGCAGACGTCATTAAGAAGGCAGAAGCGGTCATCAGACCCGATGTTGTGTTCGCGTCGAATACGTCGACATTGCCGATTACGGGTCTTGCGAAGAATTCGTCACGTCCGGAACTGTTTGTCGGGCTGCACTTCTTCTCGCCGGTTGAAAAAATGCCGTTGCTGGAGATCATTCCGGGTGAACACACGGGCGAGCGGGCAATGGCCGCGGCGTTTGATTATAACGCAAAGATCAAGAAGACGCCGATCGTCGTAAAGGACGTCCGCGGCTTCTTCACCAACCGCGTATTCCCGCCTTATATGGGTGAGGCGATGAAGCTCGTGACCGAGGGCGTAAAACCTGCGCTCATCGAAAATGCCGCCAAGTCGCTTGGCATGCCGATTGGCCCGCTGGCGTTGCTTGATGAAACGACATTGCAGCTTGGCTATGACGTGATGCAGTCGACCAAGAAGGAATTGGGCGACGCGTATCAACCAAGCGGCACCGAAGACTTCATGGAATTGATGGTCGTCAAACTTGGCCGTAAGGGCCGTCGTTTCGGCTCTGGCTTCTATGACTATGACGAAAAAGGTGAGCGCAAGACTCTTTGGCAGGGCATGGCGGAGCATTATCCGCTCGCTGAAGACCAGCCATCGGTCGACGAAGTGAAGCAGCGCCTGCTGTACATTCAGTTGATTGCCACAGCGCAATGCTTTGAAGAAGAGGTCGTACGCGATCCTCAGAGCGCTGATCTGGGTGCCATTTTCGGTTGGGGCTTTGCGCCGTACACCGGTGGTCCGATGAGCTATATCGACACGGTTGGCTTGGAGAACTTCGTCCGTACGGCCGACAATTTGGCGCAGCGATTTGGCAATCGTTTTGCGCCACCCAAAAGCTTCCGCGACATGGCGGACAAGGGCGAGACGCTGTATAAAGCCGCTGCATAAAACCAGCAAGCAAGGCACAAAAAAGGGCGACCTCCGCGGAGGCCGCCCTTTTTGTTTGTGTCGTTGGTTTAGAACTTGGCGCGGACGGTCAGGCCGTACATGCGTGGCTCTTCAACGAAACCGATCAACGAGCGCGTACCAGCACCGCCACGAAGTGGGGTGTTGGTGGTGATGCCGCGCGTGATTTCGTTGTTCAGGTTCGTACCCCAAAGCTCGAACGTGTAACGCTCATCTGGCGTGGTCAGGCCGATGCGTGCGTTGATCTTGTAGTAGTTTTCCTGGCGTGCAAACGGCACGGGCAGACCGTTCGTGTCGGTGTCGATTGTCCGGGTCGTGCGGCTATCGGAATAGTTCACGTTACCGTTGACCAGGATGCTCCAACCCGAGTCCGTCAAAGGACCATCGTACGTCACCCCGACTACGCCCGCAAATTTAGGCGCGTTCGTCAGGTCCTGACCGCAAAGTCGCTGTGTTGATGGGAGGGCAGCCACGGCTACACCATCCGCGCAGTTGCTGGGATAGCGGGCATTGGCATATGTTCCCGATGCATTTACCGAAATATGGTCGCTCAGCTTACCAAACAACTCAAGCTCAGCACCTGTCGACCGCGCCGAATTGACGTTGAAGGTCAGGAACTGGACGCCCGTGAATTCAAGCACCTGAAAGTCGCTCATTTTCATGTCGAACAAGGCCAAATTCGCTTTGATGGCACCAAATAATGTTGCCTTTACACCCACTTCGATTTGGTTGACCTTTTCGGATTTGAAGCTTGGATCAGCATAAACCGGTGCCACAATAGTACCCGTTGCTAAACCGGCAAGAATGGCTCCCGAGTTTTGCAAGGTTGCGGATTGTGGATCGAGGTTGAAACCACCCGATTTGAAACCATGGCTGTAACCGGCGTAGAGCAACAGATCTTCGTTCGCTTTATACCCGAGCTGCGCCGTATAGGTGATCTCGTCGTCCTTGAACTCTTGCGACCATACACGCGGCAACGGAAGCTTGGCGCTCGCAAGGCCGCCGCCGATGGCTGCTGGAGCAGTCAGGGCAACCGACGTTGCAAACGGGAAGCAGTTGATACCAATCATACCCGCACGAAGAGCGGCAGGTACGGCGCCGGTCAAAACACCATTCACGCTGGCTTGGCACGCACTGGCGCCTGCGCCGGTCGTTCCAGCAAGCTGGTTGAACGATGCGTCCTTGGTTTCATTTACGTAACGGGCACCGAGCGTCAAGCTAAGCTTATCGGTGAAATTGACAACATTGTGCGTGAATACCGACCAGCTGCTCGCATCCTGGTTAAACCGGTTTTCTGCATAGTTGCCATTGGCATTGACTGGAACGCCGGCATTGCCGAACGCGGTCAGTGCGAACAACGGGTTGACCCCTGCCGCATTGGCAAAGTTGAAAGCACTACCCGTCCGCTGGAAATCAGCATTGAGCGTCATCGTTTGGTCAGCGCGGATTTTCTCGCTGGAGTAGAAACCACCAACCAACCAGTCGAGACCATCATTGAAAGCGGTGCCTTGCAGGCGCAGCTCTTGGGTGAAGGTCTTGATATGGTCGCCCGATGGCAAAATGCCGGGGCGTGATGTCGGTGCGCCATTACCCACTGTGTAGGTATCGTTGGCGGTGAAGCCACCGACTGTTGTCGAGCTTGAATCAAACTTGCGATATGCGGTAACCGAGGTCAACTTTGCGGCACCCAGGTCCCATTTCAGTTCGGCTGAAGTACCCCATTGCTTGGAGCCGTTCAGATATGGTCCACCGTTGATCGATAGATTCTTCAGCGCGCTCATTCCGGACTGGTCTACGCCATCGCTGGCCAAGCCGTGGAAAGCGGAGAAGGGCGCAAGTTCGGTTTCACGAACGATAACCGCTTCGCAGCATTGTTCGTCGGTCTTGGCATAATCGGCCAATAGACGGATGCTCACATCTGCATTTGGTTCGATGTAAAGCTGTCCGCGCAGCATGTAACGATCACGGTTGTTGCTCTCTACGCCCGATGGTGTTTTGAGATAGCCGTCGCGCTTGCGCCATGTGCCGGACACGCGGAGGCCCGCAACATCAGTGGTGATAGGTACACTGACGCCAGCTTGAAGGTTCATGAAATTATAATTGCCGTAACTCGCGTTTGCAAAGCCTTCGACTTCAGAAAGGCTCGGACGCTTTGTCGAGACGTTCAGCGCCCCGGCCGAAGTGTTGCGGCCAAACAGTGTGCCTTGAGGACCACGCAAAATTTCAAGGCGTTCGATATCGACAAGGTCACCCAGTGCAACGCCTGGACGTGACTGATAGACACCGTCGATGAATACGCCAACCGAGCTTTCAAGGCCCGTATTGTTGCCGGTCGTGCCGACGCCGCGGACCTTAATCGAGGTACCTTGGGTTTCGGTCTGCGAAGATTGGATGTTGATGCTTGGCGAAATCGACGCCAGATTTTTGATGTCGTTGACGCCCTGACGCTCCAGCGCCTCTGGCGCGACCGCGGTCACGGCAAGCGGAATGTCTTGCACATCCATCGCGCGCAACGTTGCAGTAACGATAATGGGTTCATCACCACTATCTTCTTCGGCTTGGGCTGTTTGGGCGTAAGCCGCAGGCACTAACATCGCGCTGCAGATGGTGCTGCACAGGGCAGCCGTGATTACACGATTAAATCGACGCATTATACTCTCTCCTCCTATTCAACCGACACCCTTGTGGCATTTGCTGCTCACTTCGGGATACCAGTTTTGACACACCCGCCGTCTGGGTTGGACCGGCAAGCAAGCTCTCACTCAACCTCCATCCTATCGCCGAATTTTAACAAATCCAGCAATTTAATCGGGCAGTTGAAATTTATACTTTACAGTGGCTTTTGTGCCCTTTGGCGCTAATTATGCGGTCTATGTTTGACCGTCCTACGATATTAGACGCGGCTTTTCTGCGGCGTGTTGCTGCCCATGACTTTCCCGCTCCGCGTTCGAAAGGTGCGGCCGAAGTAGCAGCGCCCCATCTGCTGGTGGATTTGTTCGACACGCAAATCATGAACCGTCACCTCGATCTTTGGGCGCGCCGGTCAAAGGGTAAGACATTTTATTCCATCGGCAGTTCGGGGCATGAAGGCACTGCGGCGATGGCGGCGGCGACGCGCGCGACCGATATGGCATTTTTGCATTATCGCGATGGCGCGTTCCTGATTCAGCGCAAAAAGCAAGCTGGCGGCCTGACACCATTATATGACATGGCTTTGTCCTTCGCAGCGTCGGCAGATGATCCGATTTCCGGCGGCCGGCACAAGGTTCTGGGATGTGCACACACTTTTGTCCCGCCGCAGACCAGCACCATTGCCTCGCATTTGCCAAAGGCCGTCGGTGCCGCGCATTCTTTGGGGCTGGCACGGCGCCTGCAACTCGATGATGCGGTTCTCCCGCATGATTCCATCATTTTATGTTCCTTTGGCGATGCATCGGCCAACCACTCTACGTCGCAGGGCGCGTTCAACGCCGCCTGCTGGGCTGCGTATCAGCATTTGCCTATGCCCATCGTTTTCCTGTGTGAGGATAATGGCATTGGCATTTCGGTGCGGACGCCCGGTGGATGGATAGCGGCCAACTTCGCGCATCGCCCTGCATTGAAATATATTGCCTGCGACGGGGCGGACCTGAATGATGCTTTGCGTGGTTGCCACGAAGCCGTTGCATATGCGCGTGCGCGGCGCAGGCCCGTATTTCTGCATATGCAGACAGTGCGCCTCATGGGGCATGCAGGGGCCGATGTTGAATTGAGCTACGCACCGATTGGGCAGATCGAAGCCGCCGAAGCGCAAGATCCATTGCTGCACAGCGCGCGCATTTTGCATGAACAAGCGGGCATGTCGGGCGCGGAGATTGTTGCGCGCTACGAAGATATGCGCGCGCGGGTTGACCGCGTTGCCTTGGATGCGCTGGCCAAGCCACGGCTCGTCACCGCGCAAGAGGTGATGGCGTCCATCCTGCCAGAGGAAGGCACCAAGCCATCGCCGCCATTGCCCGATGCGGCCGCACGCGACACCCTTTTCGCCAAAGACGCGCGCAACCTCTCCAAAGCTGTCACTTTGGCCAAGAGCATCAACTTCGCCTTGGCGGACATCATGCTGCAATATCCCAATGTCGCGGTGTTCGGCGAGGATGTCGCGCGCAAGGGTGGCGTCTATGGCGTGACACAGGGGCTGCAGGAAAAATTCGGCGCAGCGCGTGTGTTTGACACGTTGTTGGACGAACAGACCATCCTTGGGCTTGCCATCGGCATGGGGCATAATGGCTTTATTCCTATCCCCGAAATCCAGTTTTTGGCATATCTGCATAATGCAGAGGACCAAATCCGCGGCGAAGCGGCGACCTTGTCCTTCTTTTCAAACCGCCAATATCGCAACCCTATGGTCGTGCGCATCGCTGGCTTGCCCTATCAAAAGGGCTTTGGCGGGCATTTCCACAATGATAACAGCATCGCGGTCCTTACCGACATTCCCGGTATCATTGTCGCATGTCCGTCCAACGCCGCCGACGCGCCCGCTATGCTGCGTGAATGCGTCCGGCTGGCGCATGAGGATGGCCGTGTTGTGATCTTCCTTGAACCCATCGCGCTGTATCACACAACGGACCTTCACGGCGCGGAGGATGGAGCCTGGTCTGCGGAATATACAGCGCCGACGGACGCGGGTGAAATCGCCTTTGGTGCGCTTGGACAATTTGGCAACGGTACTGAACTTGCGATTATAACCTATGGAAATGGTTATTATTTATCGCGTCAGGCTGCGCCCGAATTGGAAGCGTTGGGCATCAAGCTACGCATCATTGACCTGCGTTGGTTGCATCCGTTGAATGCGGACGCAATCGTCGCTGCGGTGGCCGATTGTTCGAATATCCTGATTGTTGACGAAAGCCGCCGATCTGGAAGCTTGAGTGAAAAGCTGATGACTATATTGACCGAGGCCGGGCGCGGAAATGCCGTTAGCCGGATTACGGCCGAAGATTGCTTCATCCCGCTTGGGCCCGCGGCTGAGCTGGTGTTGCCAAGCAAGCAATCGATCGTGGAAGCCGCCAAGGCAGCGGTCGCATGAAGAAGCGCGCATTGGTCGTTTGCCCGGGACGCGGCACCTATAACGCGTCCGAGCTTGGATATGTTCAGAAGCACCATGCGGCGCGCGCCGATGTTGTCGGCATTGTCGATGCGGTCCGTGCGGAAAAGGGCCAAGCGGCGGTATCAGCGCTCGATAAAGCGGAGAAATACGCGCCATCGGTGCATATGACCGGCGATAATGCATCCCCGCTGATTTACGCATCTGCCCTCGCGGATTTCGCTGCGATTGATCGTGATAAATTTGATGTCGTTGCGGTGACGGGCAATTCGATGGGCTGGTATCTCGCACTTGCCTGTGCGGGTATCGTCGATCTGGCGGCGGGTGCGCGGCTTGTGAACAATATGGGCCTGTTGATGCATGAACATGGCACCGGCGGGCAAATCGTTTGGCCGATTGTTGATGCCGACTGGAGCATTGACGACAAAAAAATGAACTTTTCAAATGCGTTAGTAGATGAAGCGCAGAATATTTCTGATATAACGATATCGGTGTCGATACGGCTCGGCGGGATGGTGGTGTTCGCAGGCGACGAAGCCGGACTGAAATGGCTCGCCGAAAAACTGCCGAAGGACGACCGCTTCCCAATGCGGCTGATGCACCATGCGGCTTTCCACAGCCCGTTGCTGCAGCATATCGTGCCGATGGCGCGCGCGCAGAATCCCGTGGCGGATTTCGGCCCGGGTAACATTCCGGCAATTGACGGGCAGGGCAAGATTTGGTCGCCGCGTGCGTTTAGCGCAGACGCGATCTACGCCTACACGCTTGGCGCGCAATTGACCGAGACATATGATTTTAGCCGTGCGGTGCAGGTTGCCGCAGCAGAATTCGCGCCGGACGTGGTGATTGTTCTGGGGCCCGGAACCACCTTGGGCGCGCCAACGGCACAGGCGCTGATTGCATCTGGTTGGCGCGGCCTTTCGGGCAAAGCAGACTTTCAGGCACGGCAACAGGACGAACCCATATTGATTTCCATGGGTATGGACGAACAGCGCGTCTGGGCAGCACGTTAAACGTTGCATACGAATAAGCGCTAGACGCTTGTGTCCTTCAGGATAAAGGGAGTCGCGATTGGTAAGGCGACCGACCGGTGCCTTGCATGGAGACGGATAAAATGAGCATGCACAGTTCTACCTTGCTGTTGTTTGGGGCCACGGGCGACCTTTCACGGCGAATGCTGCTGCCGTCCTTATATGCGCTGCATGCCGATGGCCTGATTAATCCTGACCTACGTATTTTCGGCACTGCGCGTAGCACACTTACCGATGATGGCTTCCGCGATATGGCACGCGCGGCATTGTGCGAATTTCTGCCCGATGATCGCAAGGCCGAGGGCCTGATTGACGCGTTTCTGCAAAGGCTTTCTTATGTCGCGCTGGACGCCTCCGATCCGCAAGGCTTTTCTGCATTGGCGGACAAGATTGGGGACATATCGGGCGGATTGTCGATTTTCCTGTCCACCGCGCCATCTTTGTTTGAGCCAACGATCAAGGGCCTGCACAATGCCGGTCTTTCTGGTGAAAATGTCCGCATTGGCTTGGAAAAGCCATTGGGCAATGATTTGGCGTCATCGCAGCATATCAATGACGCGGTAAACGCGGTTTTCCCGGAAACACGCACGTTCCGCATCGACCATTATCTGGGCAAAGAAACGGTCCAGAACCTGATGGCGCTTCGTTTTGCGAACATGCTGTTTGAACCGCTGTGGAATGCCAATGCCATTGAGCATGTGCAGATTACCGTGAGCGAGACCGTGGGGCTCGAGGGGCGGGCCGGATTTTATGACGATACCGGCGCGCTGCGGGACATGGTGCAAAACCATATGCTGCAATTGCTGGCGCTGACGGCAATGGAACCACCGGCAAGTCTGGATGCGACGGCCATACGCGATGAAAAGGTAAAGGTCCTGCGCGCGCTGCGTCCGGTGGTCGAAGGTGACGTCGTGACCGGGCAATATAATGACGGCGCGGTCAACGGCGAAGCGGTCAAAGGCTATGACGCGGATCTCGGCAAGCCATCTGACACCGAAACCTTTGTCGCAATTAAAGCCTATGTCGACAATTGGCGGTGGCAGGGCGTGCCATTTTTCCTGCGCACCGGGAAACGTTTGCCCGAACGCCGCAGCGAAATCGTGATCCAGTTCAAACCCGTCCCCCACAATGTGTTCAAGGACCGTGGCGGTCGGCTGGAGGCAAATACGCTGGTTATCCGGTTACAGCCGGAGGAATATGTCCGGCTGTTGGTGATGGCGAAAGAACCCGGGCTGGATCGCGGCGGGGTCACCTTGCGCGAAGTGCCGCTTGATCTGTCGCTTACCGCTGCCTTTGCCGGATCGCGGCGGCGGATCGCCTATGAACGTCTGCTTCTCGACCTCATAGAAGGCGACCAGACGCTATTTGTGCGCCGTGATGAGGTTGAGGCCCAGTGGAAGTGGATCGATGCCATACGGGCGCTGTGGGACGCGACAGCGTTGAAGCCAAAGGGCTATGGTGCCGGCAGCTGGGGCCCGAACGCCGCGATTGCACTCACCGAACGTGATGGAGTGAGCTGGCATGAGTAAAATGCACCCAACCGTTGAAGCCGTCACCGCGCGGATCATCGAACGGTCAAAGCCCGGGCGTCAGGCCTATCTCGACCTGATCGCCAAACAACGTGACTCAGGCGTAAACCGGCCCACATTAAGCTGCGGCAATCTGGCGCATGGCTTTGCCGCGAGCGGTGAGGATAAGCCTGCCATTCGCGGTGGCAAAGCGATGAACATCGGCATTGTCAGTGCCTATAACGACATGCTGTCGGCGCATCAGCCATATGGCCGCTACCCCGAGCAGATGAAAATATTCGCGCGCGAAGTAGGCGCCACAGCGCAGGTCGCAGGCGCAGTGCCTGCGATGTGCGATGGCGTGACGCAGGGTCAGGACTCGATGGAGCTGTCATTGTTCAGCCGCGATGTCATTGCCATGGCAACCGCGGTTGGCCTGAGCCATGGGATGTTTGAGAGCGTCGCGATGTTGGGCATTTGTGACAAGATCGTCCCGGGCCTGCTGATCGGCGCGTTGCGCTTTGGCCATTTGCCGACCATCCTCGTGCCCGCAGGCCCAATGCCGTCGGGCCTTGCCAACAAAGAAAAACAGCGTGTCCGTCAGCTATATGCAGAGGGCAAGGTTGGCCGCGCCGAATTGCTGGAGGCGGAATCGGCTTCCTATCATAGCGCTGGTACATGTACGTTTTACGGCACCGCCAATTCCAACCAGATGATGATGGAGGTCATGGGGCTGCATATCCCCGGCGCCGCGTTCATCAACCCGGGGAACAAGCTGCGCACCGAATTGACACGTGCTGCTGTGCACCGCTTGAGCGAAATTGGCTGGGATGGTGACGATTACCGGCCCCTGGGCCTGTGCGTCGACGAAAAAGCAATCGTCAACGCTTGCGTTGGTTTGCTGGCAACAGGCGGATCGACGAACCATGCGCTGCACATTCCGGCAATTGCGCGCGCCGCCGGCATCGTCATCGATTGGGAAGATTTGGATCAGCTGTCCGCAGTGGTGCCGTTAATCGCCCGCGTGTATCCCAATGGCTCGGGCGATGTGAACCATTTCCACGCCGCAGGCGGAATAGGCTATGTCATCCGCGAATTGATAGACGCCGGGCTTCTTCACCGCGATATCATGACGGTCGCGGGACAGGATTTGGCCGATTATGGACGTGAGCCCATGTTGGAAGCGGACAAGCTTGTGTGGCGCGACGCGCCTGCGGTGACCGCCGATGACACAATGCTGCGTCCGCCGTCCGCGCCGTTCAGCCCCGATGGTGGCATGCGTTTGGTGACGGGTAATTTGGGCCGTGCGACGTTCAAGACCAGCGCGGTTGATCCGGCACGTTGGACCATCGAAGCACCGGTGCGCGTATTTCATGAACAAAATGATGTTCTGGCGGCCTTTAAGGCGGGTGAGCTTGATCGCGATGTCATTGTCGTCGTCCGTTTTCAGGGGCCTGCCGCCAACGGCATGCCTGAACTGCACAAGCTGACGCCGCCATTGGGTGTGTTGCAGGATAAGGGCTTTAAAGTCGCGCTCGTGACCGACGGGCGTATGTCGGGCGCATCGGGCAAAGTGCCCGCGGCGATCCACTTAAGTCCCGAAGCTGCACGTGGCGGAGCAATCGCGAAGCTTCAGGATGGCGACGTTGTGCGCCTGTGCGCAACTAGCGGCACTTTGTCCGTGCTGGTTGATGACAGCGAATGGGCCGGTCGCGCACCCGCCCCGATGCCTGTGGCGCAACTGGGAACTGGACGCGAGCTGTTTGCACTGATGCGTGCCACGGCCGATGAAGCGGAAAAGGGCGGGTCAGCCATGCTCGCGGCGGCAGGGCTATGACCGCGATTGTCGCCGTCGATATCGGCGGTACCCACGCGCGCTTTGCCCTTGCTGAAGTGGATGCGGGCAAGGTCATCAACCTTGGCGAGGCGGTTACGCTGAAGACAGCAGAGCATGCCAGTTTCCAAACCGCATGGCAGGAATTCCAACGGATGAACGGAGCGCCGCTTCCGCGCGCAACCGCTATCGCTATTGCGGGGCCGGTCGATGCGGACGTGATTAAGCTCACCAACAATCCTTGGATCATCCGCCGGTCGATGGTGTGTGAAAAGCTGAATGTCGATAGCTTCGTGATCGTCAATGATTTCGGCGCTGTGGGCCATGCGGTTGCGCAAGCGGGGCCAGAACATTTCCACCATTTGACGGGACCTGATCAGGCGTTTGCGCCCGAAGGCACGCTGAGCATCATTGGCCCGGGAACCGGTCTTGGCGTCGCACATGTTGCGCGCACCGGCGGCGCCTATCATGTGCAGGCCACTGAAGGCGGGCATATCGATTTTGCTCCGCTCGATGCCATTGAAGATGCCGTGTTGGCGCGCTTGCGCAAACGCTACCGCAGGGTGTCGATTGAACGGGTGGTGTCCGGTCCGGGGCTGGTTGATCTGTACGAAACGCTCGCCGCCATCGAAGGCCGCGCCGTTCAGCAATATGATGACAAGACGCTCTGGCAAATGGGCATGTCTGGTGAGGATAGCCTTGCCGCGGCGGCTGTTGACCGTTTTTGCCTGTCGCTGGGCAGCGTTGCCGGTGACATCACGCTGGCTCAGGGCGGCTTTGCAGGGGTCGTCATCGCAGGCGGCCTAGGGCTGCGTATCAAGGATAGCTTAGTGCGTTCAGGCTTTGCCGAACGTTTCCGCGCCAAAGGTCGCTTTGAAGGATTAATGGCCTCCATCCCCGTTAAACTCATCACCCATCCGCAGCCCGGCCTTTTCGGGGCAGCGGCGGCCTATGCCCAGCAATATATTGAGAAAGAATAGCCAATGTCGCCCGTTGAAAAAATCATGCGCACTGCGCCCGTTATCCCCGTTTTGGTGATTGAAGATGCGGCGCATGCACGCGCGATTGCTGAGGCATTGGTTGCGGGTGGTTTGCCAGTGTTAGAGGTCACGTTGCGCACAGCCGCGGCATTGGACGCCATTGCCGAAATGAAGAAGGTGCCGGGCGCAATTGTGGGTGCAGGCACGGTTGTTGATGTGGCAGGCCTGGACAGCGCAATCGCGGCGGGGGCGGAGTTTATCGTTTCGCCTGGCCTGACCGACAATTTAGGTAAAGCCGCCATCGCCAAGAATATTCCGTTCCTGCCCGGCGTCGCGAGCGCGGGCGATATCATGCGCGGACTTGATCTGGGCCTCACGCATTTCAAATTCTTCCCGGCGGAAGCAAATGGCGGTCTTCCTGCGCTGAAATCGCTTATCGGCCCCTTTGGTCAGTGCAAATTCTGCCCGACCGGCGGTATCAAACAGGAAACCGCGGCAGACTGGCTCGCGGTTCCCGAAATTTTATGTGTTGGTGGAAGCTGGCTTGTTGGTAAAGGCGTTCCTGATGTTGCCGCGATAGAATCTGCAGCGCGGGCAGCATCGGCATTAAGCAACTAACGGAGACGCAAGGCACATGGCCGAAGAAATTGAATGGTGGGACTTTGACGCAGCAGAAGATTTGATCGACGCTGTTGTCGGCGACGTCAGCTTCATCATCGAAAGCGCACTTGATGCCCGCGGCCAAGCGTTGGTTGCGTTCCCCGGCGGTTCGACACCAAAGCCGATTTTGGAAAAGCTGGCACAAGCCAATATCCGCTGGAAAAATGTTACAATCATTCCGACCGACGACCGGTTGGTTCCGGTCGACAATGCGCTGTCGAATGTGGCGATGATTGCGAAGATATTCATTCCAAAAGGCGCGCGTGTGTTGCCGATTACCAGCGATGCCGCGGATTATAAATTAGCCGGAGGGGCCGCAAATGCCCGGCTGGCGGACTTGCATTGGCCACCTGATCTTGTCTGGCTGGGTATGGGCACGGATGGGCATACCGCGTCGATATTCCCGGGACCTGATCTCGAAACCGCTCTCGAAGGCGGCAAAGAGGTGCGCGCCGTCGGTGTTGCGCCAGACCCGCTCCCGCCCGAAGCTCCGGTCAACCGGGTCACGTTGACAGCATCTGCAATCGCTGCGGGGCGTACGGCGATATTGGTAATCAATGGTGCCCAGAAGCGTACCGTGCTTGAGTCAGCGATTGAGCAGGGAAGTAAGTCAGCTTATCCCGTTGGCCGCGTGCTCGACAAGATTACTGTCCCTGTCGACATTTATTGCCTGGATGATTGATTTAAACGCGGCGTAGCTTAGCAGGCGCGGGCGGCGTCGTGTTTAGCTTTTGCAGATAGAGGGGAAGCTCGCGCACGCCGGCATTGGCGGGCTTGCGCGCGTCTTTCGGATTGATTGGGCGGTCAAACGCAATGCCCATGCGGCCGTCGGTTACCCATGCAATGTGACCGCTGACCCAACCGATGCTGTGCAGCTTTATCTCCACCCGTTCACCGCGCGGAGCGTTTGTTGGGATTTCGGCCATCAGCCCGCCAGCTGATACGTTGCGAATGCGCACTTCGTGCTCATCTTTTGTGCTTGAAAAACGAAGAACTGCCTTCAGAAAAAGGCTGTCGCGATCCATGCCCCGCTTTGCGATGGACATATTATCTTCGCCAAATGAGTCATTCATAATGCAGCACCAAGCACAGAATTGGGAATAATTTAGGCTTGGACAATGCCAGCTAAGTGTAGCCAAAAGGTTAATTCACGGATCAACCCGTTGGATTTCACATGATTACATCAATAATGATAATTGAACGTCGCGGTGTTAGTCGTCGCGCGAAACGCGTTCCTGCCGCTCGTGCCGTTCCTGCGCCTCAAGCGTCATTGTCGCGATGGGACGGGCGCGCAGTCGGGCAAGTGAAATGGGCTCGCCTGTTACCTGACAATATCCATATTCGCCTTCGGTGATGCGGCGAAGTGCGGATTCGATTTTGGAGATCAGTTTGCGCTGACGGTCGCGGGTTCGTAATTCGATACCCCAATCCGTTTCGCTGGATGCGCGGTCGTTCAGATCAGGTTCGCGCATAGGGCCATCCTGAAGCTGATTCAGCGTACCCTGGGCTTCCGCCAAGATACTGTTTTTCCAGTCAATCAACTGTTTTTCAAAATATTTCAGCTGACGATCGTTCATGAAAGGCTCGTCGTCGCTGGGGATATATGAAGGGTCAATATCGTAACCGGAACTGCTCAATTCTCCGGTACTCTTTTGAGGCTCGGCGCTTGCGCCCATGTTAGATTCTCCACCTCTGGCGGGCCCCGCAAAACCAAGGTTGCCGCGTCCAAATCCACTCTCGACGGCGCTATAGACTCACGCCAAAACCGGCACAAGCAGCAAATGTCACAGAAAGTCATAGAATGCATAAAAGCTGTGGAAACGGCGTGGCGTGATAGAAACCGCCGATCCAAACAGCTCCAGTTCGGGGCGCTTTACAAGTTGCGCGCTGAAATTGTGCAGTTTTCACGCTGCCCTTTTTCATTGCGAAACCGATGCGCGAACGGCATAGCCAGCCACCATGCATGACCTAAAATATATCCGCGAAAATCCGCAAGCCTTTGACGCCGCCCTTATCCGCAGGGGTGCTGCGCCCGTTGCTGCATCGGTTCTGGCGCTGGATGAAAATCGCCGCGCTTTGTTGACTGAAATGCAAAATGCGCAAGCACGCCGCAATGAAGCGTCCAAAGCAATCGGCGCTGCCATGGGCAAGGGCGATATAGCGAGCGCAGAGGCGCTGAAAGCCGAAGTTGCCGCATTGAAGGACACCTTGCCGGCATTGGAAGAACAGGAACGCGCTGCAGGCGAAGAATTGGATACACTGCTCGCCGGATTACCCAATTTGCCTGCTGACGACACACCCGACGGCGGAGACGAGACAGAAAATGTTGAAATAGCACGGTGGGGAACCCCGCGCAGTTTTGAATTTGAACCCCGCGATCATGCCGATTTGGGGCCGGTGCTTGGTCTCGATTTCGAAACGGGCGTTGCGATTTCAGGCGCACGCTTTACCTTCATGCGCGGACAAATGGCGCGGCTTAATCGCGCGCTTGGTCAGTTCATGCTGGATTACCAGACCGGACAGCGCGGTTACACAGAATGCGCCACGCCCTATCTGGTGCGTCAGGAATCGCTGTTTGGTACCGGACAGCTTCCAAAATTTGCCGAAGACAATTTTCAGACGACCGATGGCCGCTGGCTGATCCCAACCGCCGAAGTATCGCTGACCAACAGCGTGCGCGAGCAGATTTTGGACGAAAGCGTGCTGCCGATCCGTATGACCGCGTTAACGCCCTGTTTCCGTTCCGAAGCAGGCGCGGCGGGCCGCGATACGAAAGGCCTGATCCGCCAACACCAGTTTGAAAAGGTAGAACTGGTCTCCATCGTTCGCCCCGAAGACAGCGTTGCTGAACATGAACGTATGGTCGAAAGTGCCGAGGGTATTTTGCAAGCGCTTGAACTTCCGTATCGCAAGATGCTGCTGTGCACGGGTGACATGGGTGCCAGCGCGCGCAAGACCTATGATCTTGAGGTTTGGTTGCCGGGACAGGGGCTGTACCGTGAAATTTCGAGCTGCTCGAACTGCGGTGACTGGCAGGCGCGCCGTATGAACACGCGCTACCGCCCTGCGGAAAGCAAAGGTAATGTGTTTGTGCACACGTTGAACGGTTCTGGCTTGGCCGTTGGCCGTACGCTGGTTGCCGTCCTTGAAAATCATCAGCAAGCCGACGGCAGCGTGACCGTTCCAGCCGCGCTGCTGCCATATATGGGCGGCCTGACGAAGCTGGAGATTGCGGCCTGATGCGCATTTTATTGACCAATGATGATGGTGTAAATGCGCCGGGCCTTAAGGTGTTGGAGGCGATTGCCCGAACCCTGAGCGATGACATCTGGATTGTCGCACCGGCGGAGGAAAATTCAGGGGCAGGCCATTCGCTGACGCTCACTAAGCCTGTGCGAATCCGCCAACATGGCGAAAAACATTACTCGGTTGCGGGAACGCCGACGGATTCTGTCATGCTCGGCATTGGTGTGATCATGAAAGATGCCAAGCCCGACCTGATTTTGTCCGGCGTCAACCGTGGTGCTAACCTTGGCGATGATATCACTTATTCGGGCACGGTCGCTGCGGCGATGGAAGGGGCGTTGGCGGGGATCCGTTCCATTGCGCTGAGCCAAGTATATAGCAAAGAAGGCATGGCGGATGCCGTACCCTTTTCAGCCGCCGAAGCATGGGGCGAGCGGGTGCTGCGTCCGTTATTGGACACGCCGCATACGCCGCGCACGTTAACCAACATCAATTTCCCGTCGCTGCTGCCGCAGGATGTTAAAGGCATCAAAGTCGCGCGGCAGGGGTTCCATGACTATAGCCGCGGTTCAATCGTCAAGGGCACGGATCCGCGTGGTTATGACTATTATTGGTTTGGGCTTCATGGAATGGTGCACACGCCCGGCCATGATACCGACCTTGAGGTGATTGAGGATGGCTATATCGCCGTGACCCCGCTGCAGCTTGACCTCACCCATAGCGAGTCCCTCGCCAATCTGCGGAGCGCTTACAGCGGATAAGGGAAAGCCGTTTGCCGCAGCGTGCCAGTTAAGTTGCGTTCGAGGTCATTGTTCATCCCACTGAAATTCGGCCACATGCCCGGCCTTCGCAACCAACCAAATGGATTGAAACGCGGCAATGCGCGTGCGTACGCCCTCAATGGATTGGGGCGTCAGCGCAGGCATTGCTACAAATGAAGCCTCGCAGGCGGTTTTGGCAATCGAGATAAAGGTTTCGGCATCTGCCGGGGCACCCCATGCGTCGGATTCGAAACATTCCACCAAGCGTTCTGCCTGAAGCAACTGCACAATATGTTCGTTGGGCGTTTGGGCCCGTGACGCGCTGGCGTGGCCCGCTTGTTTTGCAATTTCCTGAATATCTTCGGGGCTATGTCCTTTTGCCACCATTCCCCAAAATGCCATTGGCAAGTTCAACTCGGTTTCGACGAAATAATGGATCGCATCATGCGGCGTGACGCCTTTTTTCGGGAAGGTTGCGGTCTCCGTCGAGCCATCATCCCGAACAATAGCGAGAAAATCGCGATCCGTGCCTTTGGTAATTTTTATGATCA
>NZ_JBILOS010000013.1:0-32438 GCF_044374345.1 Sphingorhabdus sp.
TGATGCACAGCGCAAATCCATACTGCCCGTGACAAGCCTGCCGAAACCCGCTATGCGGCCCGCCATCATGGCAACTCAAATCAAAGCAGCGCCGAAGGTCGGCATGGTATCACTTGGCTGTCCCAAGGCGCTGGTCGATAGCGAACGGATCCTCACAAAGCTGCGCGCCGATGGCTATGGCCTGTCGCCTGATTATGCCGGCGCTGACGTTGTGCTGGTCAATACCTGTGGCTTTCTGGACTCCGCAAAGGAAGAGAGCCTTGAGGCCATTGGAGAGGCGATAGCGGAAAACGGCCGCGTGATTGTCACAGGCTGCATGGGTAATGAAGCCGACGTCATCCGCGCGCGCTTCCCTGATGTGCTCGCGATCACGGGTGCGCATCAATATGAAGCCGTCGTTTCGGCGGTTCATGAAGCTGCGCCGCCTACACGCGGTGCATTTGTGGATCTGGTGCCCGAAGGCGGCTTGAAGCTGACGCCGCGCCATTATAGCTATTTGAAGATTTCCGAAGGGTGCAACCACAGCTGCGCCTTCTGCATCATTCCGTCGTTGCGCGGAAAGCTTGCGAGCCGCCGTATTGACGCGGTGTTGCGTGAGGCAGAGAAGCTGGTCGCCGCGGGCACCAAAGAGCTTTTGGTTATTTCGCAAGACACGTCTGCTTATGGCGTTGATACGCGGCACGAACCTCGCGATTGGAAGGGACGTCAGGTGCGCGCGCATATGACTGACCTCGCCCGCGAATTGGGCAGCTTGCGGACGAGCGAAGGCCTCGCGCCTTGGGTACGGCTGCATTATGTCTATCCTTACCCGCATGTTGATGACGTTATTCCGTTGATGGCCGAAGGTTATTTGACGCCATATCTTGATATCCCGTTTCAACATGCCGCGCCGAATGTCCTAAAAGCCATGAAGCGCCCCGCCAATGAAGCGAAGGTGCTGGAGCGCATCCGCAATTGGCGCAGCATCGCGCCCGATATCGCTATCCGGTCAAGCTTTGTGGTCGGATTTCCGGGCGAAACCGATGCGGATTTCCAATATCTGCTCGACTGGTTGGACGAAGCGCAGCTGGACCGGGTCGGGGCTTTCCGTTTCGAACCGGTTGAAGGTGCGCAAGCGAACGATCTGCCAAACCCTGTTCCTGAAGAGGTGAAGGAAGAGCGGTTCCAGCGGATTATGGAAAAGACGGCGGCGATTAGCGCGGCCAAGCTTGCCGCAAAGGTTGGACGCAATATCCCCGTCATTATCGACGAGATTGGGGATGCCGATGAAGATGGCAGTGTTGGTGCGACCGGACGGTCGCAAGCCGATGCGCCGGAGATCGATGGCCATGTCTATCTGCGTGACGTTCCACCTAGCTTAAAGGCGGGGGACATTGTGCAGGTCGACATCGAAGACGCCGACGAGCACGACCTGTTTGGCGTTGTCGCCTGATTCAGGGCATTTGAATGAGCGTAACCCGCGCCCGCCTTTAACGGCTTAGCGCGACTTTGGCGGCAGCGGGAAAAAGCCAGAGGTCCGCGCGACATATTCCGCATAGCCTGGCCGCGTTTTCTTCATGCCATATTCTAGCATCGGCTTGCCCGACCAGCGCGTGAGCGTGAAGGTCAGGAATATCGGGCCAATGATGCTGATCCAACCCGGCAGGCCAGTCTCGCACGCGACGAGCCAGATCCCCCACCATGTGCAGGCATCGCCGAAGTAATTGGGGTGGCGGGTATAGCGCCATAGGCCCGTGTCGAGCACCTTGCCTTTGTTGGCTGGGTCGGCCCGGAATGCGTTGAGCTGCGCATCACCAATGGTTTCAAACAATATGCCGATGATAGCAATAATCGCGCCGGCAAATGCAAGCGGACCTAATGCTGTGTTCGCGCCATCGCTGTATGCGATGCCAAGCTGTGCGGGCAGGCAGGTGATGAACAGCAATGGGGCTTGGGTCAGAAAAACTGACCGCAGCGACGTTTTGCTCCAGCTCCAGCCCTTTTTCTCCATCACACTGCGCATGATTTTTTCATAACGCGGATCTTCGCCATGCGCGCGCCAACGTGTCCACAAATGCAGCGAAAGCCGCAGCCCCCACAATGTCGTCAAGCCAAGCAGCACATGCGAAAGCGCGCCCGGTGCATCGGATTGCGTCCAGCTTGCCCACGCGAGCAGCACCATTCCGAACGCCCAAAATGCGTCAATGAACGAAACATCGCGGATCTTGACCGAATACGCCCAGAGCAGGAGGATGACTGCAAGCAGGGCAGTCGCGTTGATTGCAAGTGTTTGACCAATAGCTGTCATGTTTCATCCTTTGCAAAAATGCCGGTCATCCCTTTCGCAGGGTATTTCGGCACGACAGAAGCATAAATTTCGGCGACCTTTTTCATGTCAGCCTTATAATCACCCGTGGGCCAAATCTCTGGCCCTAGGCCACCGGATTTTGACTGATAATCCATCATGCCAACGACCAGCGGCACGCCGGCACCCATGGCGATATGGTAAAAACCCGTTTTCCACGCTTTGACGTTGCCCCGTGTGCCCTCAGGGGCAATAGTGAGCATGAATTCTTTTCTGCGGCCGAATTCGTCAATCATCTGCTGAACATAATTTTTGTTCGACGAGCGGTCCACCGGGACGCCACCCATGTCCAGCATGAAGTTCGTAAATGGCCAACGGAAGAGAGAAGATTTTCCCATGAAATGCGGCATTATTCCAAGGTCATTTGTTAGCCCCAGAAAATACACAAAATCCCAGTTGCTGGTGTGTGGCGCCGCAATCAGCACGAATTTACGCGATTCGGGTACGACGCCATGGGCATGCCATCCGCCGCGTTTGTATATTCCGACCAATACCCGCCTGACCAGCCGGGACAACCAGCTAGGCTGACGTTCCTTCAAAGACATATTTTGTCTTCCTCCCCCATTGCCTCCATAACTGCGTTACAAAGCTTTTCAAACGTCTTGTTTCATAAATACGCAAGCGCTAGGCACGCGGACGTAACTATAAAACAAGCGGGAAAAAACATGTCGCATTCAGCGCACGGCGCCATACCGGTCATTTCAGCCACTGGATTATTCACGCCAACCGATACCATCAGCAATGCGGAGCTTGTTGCCAGCTTTAACGCTTATGCCGATCGGTATAATGCAGCGCATCCCGATGCAGAGCCACTGACGCACAGCTCGGTTGAGTTTGTGGAAAAGGCCAGCGGCATAAAGTCGCGCCATGTCATGGACAAAACCGCGATATTAGATCCGGACATTATGGAGCCGCGATACGCAGAGCGTCCGAATGACCAGATTTCGCTTATGGCGGAAATCGGTGTGGCGGCATGCCGGGACGCATTGGCCAACGCTGGCCGGGACATTGCCGACGTCGATGCAGTTTTGTGCGCCGCGTCCAACATGCAGCGTGCCTATCCTGCGATGGCGGTCGAAATTCAGCATGAATTGGGTATGCAGCGCGGTTTCGGCTTTGATATGAATGTGGCGTGTTCTTCGGCCACCTTTGGCATCCAGACGGCTGCCGACTATATCCGCAGCGGCAACGCACGTTCTGTATTGGTCGTAAATCCCGAAATCACGTCCGGCCATCTGAACTGGCGCGATCGGGACAGTCACTTTATTTTTGGTGACGTGGCAACCGCCATTTTGGTTGAAGCGAAGGACTTGGCGCCAGCACAGCATTGGGAAATTTTGGGGACGCGTTTGAAAACCCAGTTCTCAAACAATATCCGCAACAACTTCGGATTTCTAAATCGTGCGGATGGCAATGGCCCTGTCGATCAAAGCGGGCCGCGCAACGACAAATTGTTCGTCCAAGAAGGCCGAAAGGTTTTCAAGGAAGTCGTGCCTATGGTTGGGCAAATGATCCTTGAGCACGCAGAAAGCCTGGGCCTGTCGGGGTCAGATTTGCGCCGCTTGTGGCTGCATCAGGCCAATACCGGGATGAACCGGCTTATCGCGCAAAAGGTGCTCGGGCATGAAGCCGTTGAGGACGAGAGCCCAACTGTTCTCGACACATATGCCAACACCTCAAGCGCTGGTTCCATAATCGCATTCCACAAGCATAATCAGGATCTGAAAGCAGGTGACCTTGGTCTCATCTGTTCATTTGGGGCTGGATATTCGGCGGGGTCGGTTTTTGTGCGCAAGGTTGGCTAGGTCCGACAACGCCCGCCGTGTTCGCAGACGCTTGCCGTGATGGAGACGCCGTTACGCGTAAATGCGCGGTGTTCATGTCCACGGCTGTCAAAAACGTCCCCGGCCATCGGTGGCTCCTGATCTCCGGATCCTCCGATAGACGGTAGCGAAATAATCAAATTTAGTCGAGTATCATCGCCAGCAGGATGTAGATCAGGACGGGCGAGCCAAAGCCAACCACGGTCGCGACCGCAAAAATTAGGCGAATGATCATCGCGTCTATGCCGGACCAGTTGGCCAATCCGGCGCATACGCCGAGAATTTTCTTATTGGTTTTGTCCAATGTTAAACGTGCCATGTCTTCACTCCCTTGTTTTGAACTGTGTTAATCTGTTTAGGCAACGATAGCTGCAGCAGGCGCTAAGGCTGGTGCAATGCTGATGCCGATGGTGATGACCGCGCAAAGTACAGCGGCAAAGGCTGAAAGGATTTGGGTGCGTGCATATTGTGTCATGTGACGTTCCTGTAAAATCTACCGGACTATTCCGGCCATGCGGGATAATTTGCACAGGTTGTGCCAAATTAGATATTTTTCATAAAATCATATAGTTAGGTCTGTTCTTGGTAACGAGCGGGCGTGAAACAATTTCATATGTTGGGAAAAAATACCAATATTTGGTTTGGCGATTTTCCGACAAGCAGCTTGACCGGAACAGGCCACTATAGCAGGCACGTTATATGGTCCTGTCCCGCCTGTCCTTGAATGATTTTCGCAACCATGCCGCGCTTGAGATCCGTCCCAATGCGCAGTTCATTGCGCTTCATGGCTCAAATGGTGCGGGCAAAACGAACATCCTGGAGGCCGTTTCGCTGTTGGTTCCGGGGCGCGGCCTTCGCCGCGCTGCGATGTCGGATATGGTCCGCGCTGGCGGTGGCGGGGGATTTGCCATCGTCGCTGAAGTGTCGGGGAATGTCATTGGAACGGGCGTGAGCGCGCAGCAGCCTGAGCGCCGCAAAGTCCGCGTGAACGAAAGCAACGCGTCCATTAACAGCCTTGCGGAATGGCTTTCGGTTATTTGGCTTACGCCCGCGATGGACCGCCTGTTTGCCGATGGTTCAGCCGCGCGTCGTCGGTTTCTGGACCGCCTTGTGCTGGCACTCAGTCCTCAGCATGCCCGTCACAGCAGCCGCTATGAAAAGGCCATGCAGCAACGCAACAAGCTGTTGTCCGGAACGGTGCCCGCTGACCCACTTTGGTTGGACGCAATCGAACAGCAGATGGCCGACAGTGCTTACGCCATTCAAGCTGCGCGTACCGGCTTGGTTGATGCCTTGCGCGACCAATTGCAAAGCGCGCCTTCGGGGCCGTTCGCGGTTCCGCTGATCAGCCTTGTCGATAAGGCCGGTCCAGCAGAGGGGGATCTGGCCGCGATCTGGCGTCAGGGCCGCAGCCGTGATGCCGCCGCCGGGCGCACCTTGGTTGGTCCACATCGCGCGGACCTTAACGTCATACATAAGGATTCCGGCCAAATGGCGGAGCAGTGTTCGACCGGCGAACAAAAAGCGTTGCTGCTATCGCTCATCCTCGCGCATGCCGCCCTTGTGTCCGCGCAGCGTCAGGCACCGCCAATCCTGCTTCTGGATGAAGTTGCAGCGCATCTCGATCCGTCAAGACGCGCTGCATTGTTTGCGTTACTGGCCGAAACTGGCGCGCAGGTCTGGATGACCGGAACCGAGCCCGAATTATTTAACGGTATAGGGCCTTCTGCCCAACTGCTACCAGTCGGGCAGAATTAGGCGCATCAATCGGCCTTGCTGGCCTTTTTCACGACCTTTTTCTTCGGTGCCTTAGGCTTTGTAGCCTTGGGTGCAGCGGGCGTTACTTCAAAACTTGGTGCGCCGTCCTTCATATGCACAGCCACTTCGCCGCCATGCACGAGTTTTCCAAACAGAAGCTCTTCCGCAAGCGGCTGCTTGATTTTCTCTTGGATCAGGCGTCCCATTGGCCGTGCGCCATATAGCTTGTCATAGCCACGTTCGGTGAGCCATGCGCGCGCTTCGTCGTCCAGTTTGATGTGCACATTCTGGTCGGCAAGTTGCAATTCAAGCTGCAGAATGAACTTGTCGACAACGCGCGCTACAACGTCCGTTGGCAGATAGCCAAATGGCACGGTTGCATCCAGACGGTTGCGGAATTCCGGCGCAAACATTTTTTTGACGGCTTCGTCGCCAGCATCTTCCTTGCTGATGTTGTTGCCGAAACCAATGCCTTCTTTGGCCATGTCGCTGGCACCCGCGTTGGTTGTCATAATCAAAATGACGTTCCGGAAATCAACGGTCTTGCCATGATGATCGGTCAGACGGCCATTATCCATGACCTGAAGCAGGATGTTGAACAGGTCAGGATGCGCTTTTTCGATTTCGTCGAGCAACAATACGCTGTGCGGGCTTTGGTCGACGGCATCGGTCAGCAAACCACCTTGGTCAAAACCGACATAGCCCGGAGGCGCACCGATCAGGCGGCTGACGCTGTGGCGCTCCATATATTCGGACATGTCGAAGCGCTTAAGCGGAATGCCAAGAATGGAGGCGAGCTGACGCGCGACTTCGGTCTTGCCGACGCCCGTGGGGCCGCTGAACAAATAGCTGCCGATGGGCTTTTCGGTGTCACGCAAGCCAGCACGGCTGAGCTTGATGGCGCTGGCCAGCACCTCAATCGCTTTGTCCTGTCCGAACACAACGCGCTTCAGGTCGGCCTCAAGCGTGCCGAGGGCAGTCTTGTCGTCGCTGGACACCTGCTTTGGCGGGATGCGGGCGATGGTGGCGATAACAGCCTCAATCTCGCGGGCAGTGATGAGCTTCCGGCGCTTTGATGGTGCAACCAGCATTTGCATCGCGCCAACCTCGTCAATGACGTCGATGGCCTTATCGGGCTGCTTGCGGTCATTGATATAGCGCGATGACAGTTCAACCGCTGCCTTAATGGCCTCTGGCGTGTACTTCACCTTATGATGCTCTTCGAATGCAGACCGCAGGCCAGCGAGGATTTTGATCGTATCCTCAATGCTTGGTTCGTTGACGTCAATCTTCTGGAACCGGCGCAGCAAGGCGCGGTCTTTTTCGAAATGGTTGCGGAATTCCTTATACGTCGTCGAACCGATGCAGCGAATGGTGCCGCCGGACAAAGCTGGCTTCAGCAAGTTGGACGCATCCATCGCGCCGCCGCTGGTTGCGCCCGCGCCGATAACAGTATGGATTTCGTCAATAAACAATATCGCGTCGGGCAGCTTTTCGAGTTCGGACACCACAGCCTTTAGCCGTTCTTCGAAATCACCACGGTAGCGGGTGCCGGCCAAAAGCGCGCCCATATCGAGTGAATAAATCACCGCGGGCAACAATACTTCTGGAACCTGTTTTTCAACGATACGCCGCGCAAGACCTTCGGCGATGGCCGTTTTGCCGACGCCGGGTTCGCCGACATATAATGGGTTGTTTTTCGACCGGCGGCACAAAATCTGCACGGTGCGATCAACCTCAGCCGCACGGCCGATCAGCGGATCAATGCGGCCTTGCTTGGCTTTTTCGTTCAGATTGACGGTGAACTGATCAAGCGCACCCTCTTTCTTGTCCTTCTTTGCCTTTGTATCTTCGGGCTCTTCGCCCTTTTGCTCAGAACCAGTAACTGGGCGCGGCTCGGCAAGTTTGCCGTCCTTGCCAATGCCGTGGCTGATATAGGAAACCGCGTCGAGGCGGCTCATATCCTGCTGCTGCAGGAAATAGACGGCGTAGCTTTCGCGTTCGGAGAACAGGGCCACCAAAACATTCGCGCCCGTCACGACATCTTTGCCCGAGCTTTGCACGTGCAATATCGCGCGCTGAACGACGCGTTGGAAACCGCTGGTGGGGGAGGGGTCTACCTTGCCTTCGACCCGCAAGCTCTCCAGTTCGGTGTCGAGATAGGTGATGATGATGTCAGACAGCTCGCCCAGGTCGACGCCGCATGCCTGCATGACCTTTGCCGCATCTGCATCATCGATGAGCGCGAGCAGCAAATGTTCAAGCGTCGCATATTCATGCGCACGGTCGCCTGCGTGTTTCAGTGCGTTGTGAAGCGTTGCTTCCAGCGACTCCGCAAATGATGGCATGTTATCGTCTCCCTTAAATGAGTCGCTGTCGCTTGAACTCTATATCGGCGCGGCCTTCTTTGCTTTCAAGCAACATGAGTCAGATAACGGTTTTCATCCCCAGTTTCTTAATCGTGTGGGACCGGTTCGCGCCATCTGCTGCTTATTTTTTGAACAAAGCGTCGGCAACACTGCGATGTTTGCTGGCAAAGGCTATCTTACCCTCACAGCGCATAATTTCTGCCTTCAATGCAGCGATGCGGGTTTCAAGTTCTGCAACAGAAAGGGAATCAATATCTTGCTTAACAAGAGTATTGAGCGGGTCGTCCCGGCGTAACGGTAGATTGTCGTCGATTTCCATGGTTTATATTTTACCCATGAGCTGTTGCTGTCAATATGATGCTTCCCTAAAAGGCATCTCAATTGACATGGGGATGCAATACACATGGAAAAACTGCCTGAATTGATGACGGCGATCGAAATTTCGACGCCGGGTGGCCCTGAAGTATTGATCGCGGCAGAGCGGCCAGTGCCAAGCCCTGGCGATGGTGAGCTGCTTTTGAAGGTTGCCTTTGCCGGCGTAAACAGACCCGATGTCATTCAACGCAAGGGTCTATATCCGCCGCCGCCAGGCGCGAGCGATCTGCCCGGGCTGGAAGTATCGGGCATTGTTGTTTCGGTCGGTGCGGGCGTGTCCCGCGAATTATTGGGCACGCGCCAATGTGCGTTGGTATCGGGCGGCGGATATGCCGAATATTGCATCGCCCGCGCCGACGTTTGCTTGCCCGTTCCAGCGGGCATGGAAATGGCGCAAGCCGCGGCATTGCCTGAAACGCTGTTCACCGTGTGGCACAATGTGTTTGAACGCGGCTACGCGGCGTCCGGCGAAACGGTCCTCATCCATGGCGGCACAAGCGGCATTGGAACCATGGCGATCAAATTGGGCAAATTGTTTGATCTCAATGTCATTGTGACCTGCGGGTCGGACGAAAAATGCGCCGCCGCAAAGGCAATCGGCGCGGATCATGCCATAAATTACAACAGCACAGATTTTGTCGCTGAAGTAAAAACGATTACCAACGGCGCGGGCGTGCATCTTGTCCTCGACATGGTCGCAGGCGGTTATGTTGCGCGCAATCTTCAGTGCCTGCGCGAAGATGGCCGTCATGTGACCATTGCCGTTCAAGGTGGGATGACCGCTGAGCTCAATATGGCCTATATCATGTCCCGCCGGTTGATGCTGACCGGATCAACGTTACGCCCGCGCACAAAAGAGTTTAAGGCTTTGCTGGCGCAGGAAATATCAACAACCGTTTGGCCAATGGTATGCGATGGCGCGTTGCGGCCCGAAATGGACCGTATATTTCCCTTGGCCGATGCTGCTGGCGCGCACGCCTATATGGAATCCGGCGCGCATGTCGGCAAAATTCTGCTCGAAGTTTAGGTCCTGACTCTAAGCGGCTGGTGGCGGTAAGCCATCCAGCCATGCTTTTACATCGGCAGCGCTCTTCTCCGGAATTTCTTCCATGGGGATGTGGCCGACGCCGGGATAAATAATCAGCTTGGATTGCGGCAAGGCGTCTGCGAACCACCGCGCAGCACTTACGGGGATGAGGTTATCCTCTTCTCCCCACATGATCATCGCAGGCACCTTGATGGCCGCCAGCTTCTCTGTGTTGCCACCGCGCATGTTTTGCACGTTGGCAAAGCGCTTCATGGTTGCTTCGCGGTTGCCAGGATAGCGGTTAAGCTCCCAATAGCGGTCGACAAGCTTTGCGTCGATTTTCGATTGAACGCTCATCGATGTTTTGACGCTGGATTCAAAAATGCTGCGTGGGGCAATAAAGCGCGCGGCCTCTTTGATAACCGGCATCCGCATCAAACGGAAACCGATTGGTATATTGCCAGATTTGGCCGAAGGCTGCCCGCTGGCATCCACCAGCAACATCGCTTCGACCTTTTCGGGGTGCGTGAGTGTGTACATCCATGTGACGCCGCCACCCATTGAGTTGCCGCCGATTATGGCCTTTTTGACATTAAGCCGCATCAGCAATCTGTCGACGACCCCGACATACGTCGCGCTGTCATAGGTACCGGATGGATTTTGCCCGGTAAGACCATGGCCGGGAAGGTCCATCGAAATGATACGATATTCCTTGCCCAATATCTGGACCCATGGCTCCCACGTATGCAGCGACGCGTTCGATCCGTGGATGAGGACAAGAACACGGCCGTCCCGATTGCCTTCATCGCGATAATGAACGCGCAGTCCGGGTTCCAGTTCAGCAAAGCGCGATGCGCTGCTGCTATATTTGGTTTCCATCGCTGCAGCATCGGTATCGGGCGCATATCCCCAGATAAAGACCGCGGCCACCGCGATCACGAGCACAATAACGAGCCATTTGATAAGACGTTTCATTTCTTTCCCCAATCCGTTGCTGGATTGCATGCCAGACGGGCAATGTGCAAGCCCCCACGCGCATTGCCGCTTGCCGATGCGGCAAAGTTCGCCTAATGCGCTGTTCAAGATTTTCAGGCCGCTCCGTAAGGGGCGGCCCTTATTATTGGAGCAAAAGACATGGCCACCCCTTTGATGCCACATGCGACTGCCGCTTGGTTGGTCGACAATACTGGTTTGAGCTTCTCGCAAATTGCCGAGTTCTGCGGCATCCATATTCTTGAAGTTCAGGCTATGGCCGATGACATGACTGGCTCGAAATACACCGGTCGTGACCCAGTGCACGCTGGCGAATTGTCGATGGAAGAAATCGAAAAGGGTCAGGCAGATGAAGACTATGTCCTTCAAATGTCCAAGGGCCCGGATCAGGTGCGCCGCACAAAGGGACCGCGCTACACGCCAGTTTCGAAGCGTCAGGATAAGCCAGACGGCATTGCATGGCTGTTGCGCAATCATCCGGAAATTTCCGATGGCGCCATCTGCAAGTTGATCGGAACGACGCGCAACACTATTGCCGCCATTCGCGATCGCAGCCACTGGAACATTGCTGAAATCCAGCCAAAGGATCCCGTCACGCTTGGTTTGACGTCGCAACGCGAACTTGATGCCATCGTCAATCGTGCCGCCAAAAAGGCAGGCATTGATAACACTGCGGCAAATGATGCGCGCCTTGGCTCGGATCGTGAGGCTCTGATCGAAGAATTGCGCGCAGAACGTACCGAAGCGGCACGCCGCGCGGAAGCAGCTCTCAACGGTGAAGTAGAAACCACTGAAAAGGCAGAGCTGACAGCCGATACTTTGTTCAAAAAAGCGGGCGAATAAGCACGACGTCGTCATTGCCTTAATCGCTTGATTAAGGCACGGGTGGGCTATGGCTACCAAAGCACCCCCTGATTATGACGCGTCGCTTGCCGACCACGGATTTGAAGCAAAAGAATTTAAGGGGCTAACATACCCCTTGGGGGATCATGCCCCGGCTTATGGCGAAATCTACCCCATCGCGCCGGACATTGGCTGGACGCGTATGCCCGTGCCCGGCAATCTGGCGCATATCAACCTGTGGCTATTGGACGAGGGCGAGGCCGGCTATGCGCTCGTCGACACCGGCCTTTTCATGCCGCCGACCATTGAACAGTGGAAAGCGATGTTCGCAGGCAATTTGGCTGACCGCGAGCTCAAACGGATTTTCGTAACCCATTTCCACCCCGACCATGTTGGCTGCGCGGGATGGCTTTCCAACAAGTTCAAGGTCCCCGTCTGGATGAACCGGACCGAATGGTTGATGGCACGGATGCTCGTTGCAGATCAGGCGGATCAGCCGCCTGAAGATGTCTTAAACAACCGGCGTTTTGCGGGTTTTGACGAGGAACGCATCGAAGCGGTGCGCAAGCGCGGTTGGGGCGGATTTGCACGTGCTGTCTCGCGCCTACCGACGGGGCATGTCCGCATGGACGACGGACAAGTCATCCGCGTGGGGCAACGGGATTGGACCGTGATGACAGGCGGAGGACATACACCTGAACATGCCTGCCTTGTCGATTTCAACAATGGCATGATCATCGCGGGTGACCAGATTTTGCCGCGTATCACGTCAAATGTCTCTGTCATGGATAGTGAGCCCAATGCGGACCCGCTGGGTGAGTGGCTAGATTCCATTACAAAGTTTCGTGCGGCCTTGCCTGCGGATATGCTGGTCCTGCCCGCGCATGGGGAGCCGTTTACCGGGGTGCATGTCCGTTTGGATAAGCTGGCGTCCGGCCACCATGAACGGCTCGACAAGTTGGAAGCTGCCCTGCGGCAAACAGAAATGCGCGCCGTCGATACATTTGCATTGCTGTTCGACCGGGAAATTGATGAAACGGTTTACGGTTTGGCCACGGGTGAGGCGCAGGCGCATTTGCGCTACCTGCACTTTGCCGGTCGGATAAAATGTGAAATCCGCGATGGTGTTGGATGGTATCACGCGGCATAAAGGGCGCATGACCCAAAATATCTGGAACAGTCGTTACCTGCATCCTGTCAAATGGGACCAACATTTTGCGCCGTTGGCCTTG
The DNA here is from genome assembly GCF_044374345.1 of Sphingorhabdus sp. GTDB lineage: Bacteria > Pseudomonadota > Alphaproteobacteria > Sphingomonadales > Sphingomonadaceae > Sphingorhabdus_B. The sequence goes on from NZ_JBILOS010000013.1 coordinate 12,765, forward strand.
CACGATATGTTTTTCCAGTCCGCCGAACGGATGGGCCGTGCGGCAATCGCCGATTTCATGGGCCGTAAATATAGCTACGCCAATATGGCGGACACCGTCCGGCGCGTGGCGCGTGGTCTTCAGGATAAAGGTATTGGCAAGGGTGACCATGTCGGTCTCTTTCTGCCGAACGTCCCGCAATATATCGCGGCTTATTATGGCGCGCTTGCCGCCGGGGCGACCGTGGTTAACTTTTCGCCTTTATACACCGTTGATGAACTGGCGCATCAGGTGGCGGACAGCGGTACGTCTATTTTATTCACCGTTTCAGCTGCGGCATTGCTGCCGACCGCTATCAAGGTTCTGGACAATAGCAGCCTGAAGGAACTTATTGTCGGCAGCGTCGCCGAAGCATTGCCCAAGGCGAAAAGCTGGGCCTATCGGTTGCTGAAACGCAGCGATATTGCCGCAATACCCGACGACAGCAGAATTTCGCATTATGCGGCGCTGATCGCAAATGATGGCGATTATGCTGTCCAGCCTTGCGCGCCGGAACAAGACATTGCGCAGCTTCAATATACAGGCGGGACGACAGGCACGCCAAAGGGTGCGATGCTCAGCCACCAGAACATAACCGCGAACGCGCGGCAGATTAACATGCTTGATCCGCACAGCGTGGTGAACGAGCCCAATCGCCCCGCAGATGACCGTATTCTGGGTGTGTTGCCGTTTTTCCACGTATTTGCCAATGCAACCGTGCTCAATCGCACTGTCGCCAATGGCGGTGAGATTGTCATGCTGCCACGTTTCGAGGCGCGCGCTGCTTTGGCGGCCATTAACCGCACGAAGGTGACATCATTGCCCGGCGTGCCGACAATGTATCAGGCACTGCTCGACTGCCCCGATATTGCGAAAACCGATTTCACCAGCTTGCGCGCGTGTATCTCGGGTGGCGCACCTTTGGCGGCGGAACTGAAAGAGCGGTTCGAAAAGGTAACGGGTGCAGTCGTGATCGAAGGTTACGGGCTAACCGAAAGCTCAGGCGTTGTGTCGTGCAATCCGTATGAAGGTATCAACAAGATCGGCAGTATTGGCCAACCCGTTCCGGGCACCGATGTAAAATTGGTCGACAAGGAAGACCCGAGTAAGCCAGCGCCGGACGGTGAACCGGGCGAATTGGTGTTTTCAGGTCCGCAGACGATGTGCGGATATTGGAACCGCAAAGATGCGGATGCCGAGGTATTTCTGGGCAAATATTTGCGTACAGGCGACGTTGCGACCATCGACGAAGACGGCTTCATCCACATTGTTGACCGGTTGAAAGACATGATCGCGGTGGGCGGCTTCAAGGTATTCCCAAGTCAGGTCGAAGATGTCCTCTACAAGCATCCATCGGTCAAAGAGGCTTTGGTTATCGGCGTGCCGGATGCGTATCTTGGCGAAGTACCGCGCGCATTTGTGACGTTGCACGATGGCGCTACGGACGATGGTGCCGCATTGACGGCGTGGCTGAACCCGCGTCTTGGCAAGCATGAACGGGTTCAAGGTGTCACCATCCTTGACGTCCTGCCAAAAACCATGATCGGAAAGCTCGACCGCAAGGCATTGCGTTCGGCGGTTGGGCCGTAAGCATTCGGTTATATGGTTGCCGACACCGGAGAGATACGCAAAATCATCCATGTTGATATGGATGCGTTCTACGCCAGCGTAGAGCAGCGCGATAATCCCGAACTGCGCGGTAAGCCGGTCGCCGTCGGAGGATCGTCCAAACGCGGCGTTGTGGCCGCCGCAAGCTATGAAGCACGGGCATTTGGCGTGCGGTCGGCCATGCCTTCGGTGACCGCATTGCGGCAATGTCCGGACCTTATTTTCGTGAAGCCAAGGTTTGAGGCGTACAAGGCCGTGTCGCGTCACATTCGGGAGATATTTGCCCGGCACACCGATGTAATCCAGCCGCTATCTTTGGATGAGGCATATCTTGACGTTACGCACGATAAACAGGGCATTGGTTCGACGGTGAAAATTGCGAAAGCCATTCGCGCGGCCATTCGCGAAGAAACCGGACTGACCGCAAGCGCTGGCGTGAGCTACAATAAATTTATCGCAAAACTGGCAAGTGACCAGAATAAACCTGATGGCATGTGCGTGATATTGCCCGAACAGGGACCGGAATTTGTCGCAAGCTTACCGGTGCGGCGGTTCCACGGTGTGGGGCCACGCACGGCTGAAAAAATGGCCAAGTTGGGCGTGCACACGGGTGCAGACATTGCCCAAAAGGACGAGATTTGGCTGTCGCAGCATTTTGGCAGTTGGGGCGCTTATTTGTTTCATGCCGCGCGCGGGATCGACAACCGTCCCGTCAACGCCAATGCGGTGCGTAAATCCATTGGCGCTGAAAGCACCTATTTCGAAGATAAACGCAGCGAGGAAGAATTACGCGAAGCGTTAGACGATATTTTCGAGATCGTTTGGGATCGTATCGACCGTAATCAGGCCCAAGGGAAGACGCTGGTCTTAAAGGCGCGTTATTCCGATTTTCGCACCGTCACACGGTCGCGGACGGTTGGCAACATACTATCTGACCGTTCGGCAATCGCGACGCTGGGGCATGCGCTGTTGGACCAGATTTTGCCCGTCGAAATGGGTGTTCGCCTGCTTGGGCTGACATTGTCGGGACTTGTTGATCAAAATGAGATTGCAACAGCGCCAGCGATGCAAGGACAGTTCACATTTGATCACGTTGAAAAATGAAACAATCGGCGTTATATCATAAAACTGTTATGCAGTTATAATACAGGAAGCAGAATGGCGCGGCCACAAACTGATATAGAAGCCGGCAGAACTGCGTTGCTTGAAGTCGTCGATGACCTTGTTCGCAAACGCGGGTCGGTCGATATTTCCATGACGGATTTGGCCGCGGCGGCGGGTATGTCGCCGTCAAATCTGTATCGCTTTTTCGACAATAAGGAAGCGTTGTTAGAGGCTGTAGCCGAGCGTTTCTTCGCGGAAAAAATCCGTATCATGGTCGAAGTAACCGAGTCCGACTTGCCGGTTCGCGACAAAATGTACCAATATTTTGCCCGGCGCTACTTGGCCTCGGTCGAGCAGTATGAGGCCGAGCCCGAGCTGTTAAAAAGCTATCTGGAAATTGGTCAGCAGCATTTCGAAGTGGTCCGCGGGTACGTGGACCTTGGCGACCATTATCTTGCGATCATCGTGGCCGAAGCAATGGATCAAGGCTATTTCCAAGGGCTATCTATTGATGAGGCGGTGTCGCTCATCAACCAAATGCTGCATTGCTATACAAACCCCGACATACTTTTTTACATCGGAACGACGAAGCTTAGCGTTACGAAGTTGGCCGTGATTGTGGATGCCGTGTTTCAAGGGCTAGGTAAAAAGATGGCGACCCAATCGGCACCCGGTTCGCATATGAAAATCGTGTCTTAACCGCGCATATTGGCCGTCAAACTTATTGTCATCACGGCAATGTGGCGACCAGCACATATTCGCTTTTACAACATGCCTCCTGTGATTTAAGCAGATGATTAAATTAGGGGGAGCGAACAACGATGCGGGTAGAAAACGCCGTTTTTCCGGGCAGGGAGCAAATCACGTCCTTTTTCGGAGGGCCTGAAAATGGCCCCTTTGTGATGGTCAACCTTCTGAAATTTAAAGAGACCGCAGAATATGCCGATGGCAGCGACGCTGACCTCAGTGGCGCTAGGGCTTATGCCCGTTATGGCAAGGCTATTCAGGCATGTCTCGCCGCAGTCGATGGCAGGCAGATTTATGCCGGGCCTGTAACTGGCCTGATGATTGGCGAGGTTGAAGAGCTTTGGGACATGGTCGCGCTGGTCGAATATCCGTCGCTGGCGGCCATGCAGAAAATGATGTCCTCCCCGGAATATCGGGCGATTGAAGTTCATCGCAAAGCAGGCCTCGCCGGCCAACTCAACATCCGCACAAGCCAGATTGGACGCTGACATCATGAAACCGATTAAAAACCGCATCACCGAATTGCTTGGCGTTGAATATCCGATCATTCAGGCGCCCATGGGCTGGATCGCGCGGGCGCAACTGGCTTCGGCCGTTTCAAATGCCGGTGGACTTGGCATCATTGAAACGTCGTCCGGCCAATTGGAGGAAGTGCGCGCAGAGATTATCAAGATGCGCGAACTGACCGATAAGCCCTTTGGCGTGAACATTGCGCAAGCCTTTGTCCGCGATCCCGGTATCGTAGATTTCGTGGTCGATCAGGGCGTAAAATTCGTCACGACGTCGGCAGGCGACCCGAATAAATATTGCGGTCCGCTGAAGGCTGCGGGGCTAACCGTATTTCACGTTGTGCCGACTTTGGCCGGCGCGTTGAAGGCGATTGAGGCTGGTGTCGATGGCCTGGTCGTCGAAGGCGGCGAGGGCGGCGGGTTTAAAAATCCCAAAGATGTTGCACTCATGGTCCTTTTGCCGCTCATCCGGAGCAAGGTTGACGTGCCGATCGTCGCGGCTGGCGGAATGGTCTGCGGACGGACGATGGCGGCGGCTTTTGCGCTTGGCGCAGAAGCGGTGCAAATGGGCACGCGGATGGTCAGCGCGGCGGAATCCCCAGTTCATCAAAACTGGAAAGACGCGATCATCAACGCCAAGGAAACCGACACGCTATTCCTGAACCGGCACGGCCCGGGCCCTGCGTTGCGTGCGCTGCGTACCGACCGGACGGAAAAGCTGGATGTGACGCCTTCGGACAATATCATGGGTGAAATGCGCGGCGTGCTCGATTTGTATTTTGGCGGTGACATGGAAGCTGCGATCGCGCTGTCGGGACAAGTTGCTGGACGCATTGATACGGTGAAGCCTTCGAAACAAATCATCGATGAAGTCATGGAAGAATTCCACGACGTTATGAATAATATGCGCAACGACTATTTGTAGGAGCCGCTTTGGACCCTGTCCTTGAAGAATTTCTGAGCGATCCCGCGGCGGATGTTTCCGCGCTGCACGATGTTGCGCGGATTAAGGCAATTCTCGAGCAATGCGCGCGCGATGGCCGGGCAATCAGTTATTCTGAGTTGCTGCTGAACCTTGGTTTCCGGTTTACACGGCCAAAGATGCGCGCGGTGTGCAAGACGTTGGATAAGATTGACCAGATAACACTTGCCGAAGGGCGGCCCGCGCTTGCCGTGCTGGTGGTGCGCGAAGGCGACGGCCTGCCGGGGCAAGGGTGGTGGACCGGGCGCACCGACTATCAGGGCGAATGGACGGGGCCACAGGCGCAAGCCCATATCCGGCAGTTACAGAACGGGATATTTGCATATTGGCAGGGGCGTCCCGTTTGAGCGACGACATCGCCCTTTTGGTCACGGCCTTTGCGCGGCGGGCGTTCGGGGGAGCCGACGACGTTGAAAGCCTTGTCCGGCTGACAGGCGGCGCCAACATGGAAAGCTGGTCGTTTGATTATGCGGGGCAGGGATATGTGCTGCGGCGATCACCATCTGCGGACATGATGGCAGGCCGAACCTATGGCCATGACGTGGAGGCGGCTGTCGTTAGAGCAGCCTTTGCGGCGGGCGTGAAGGCGCCAGAAATAATGGGTGAGGTAAGCGCTGCTGATAATCTCGGAACCGGCTATGTGATGCGCCGTGTGGAGGCAGAGGTTAACCCAGTAAAAATCTTGCCGAACGCTCCGCCGGGATTGTTGCACGATTTCGCACGCGAACTCGCTGCAATCCATGCGGTGGGGGCTGATACGCTGCCTAAGCTTCCTGAAACCAGCGCGGAGAGCTTACTGGCCGAGTTGCGGGGACGGTTCATCACCTTTGGTGGCGATCGCCCAGTAATGGCGCTCGCGTTTAAATGGCTTGAGGACCATTTGCCTTCGCCGGTTCCCGCCGTCTTGCTGCATGGCGATTTTCGCATGGGCAATATCATGGTGGATACTGATGGACTCGCGGCTGTCCTCGACTGGGAATTGGCGCATCTGGGGGACCGACATCAGGACCTCGCCTTTGGCTGCATTAACAGCTGGCGGTTTGGATATATTGACCGACCCGCATTTGGCATTGGCCCGTTGGACGAATTTTTTGCCGCCTATGAAGGCGTGAGCGGTACATCGGTCGAACCAGAACGCTTCCGTTGGTGGCTTATCTATTCGACATTGTGGTGGGGCGTCTGCTGCCTGCAAATGGCCGATATCTGGCGCAGTGGTCTCGACGAAGGCTTAGAGCGTGCCGTCATTGGACGGCGGACTTCGGAAACCGAAATTGATTTGCTGATGCTATTGGAAGAGGATGCGCCGGAAGCCGAACGTAGCCCAATTACGCTGCCGTCGCCTGCAGCGCCTCGTCGGCTCGGGGAACCATCCGCAACAGAAATGCTGGAGGCGCTCGCGCGTTGGATTGAGACTGATATCAAACCACAGGCTAAGGGACGTGACCGTTTCATGGCTGCCGTCGCGGTGAACGCACTGGGCATGTTACAGCGCGAAGCGACTGCGCCATTACATGTGCATGATAAGTCGCTTTCCGATGCATTGTTGGCGGGCCGACAATCGCTCAATACCCCGGGGCTGCTGGCGCACTTAAAAGCGCAATCGCTCGCCAAGCTTGCGGCTGACCAACCCAAATATTCAGGCTTGGCCGCGGCCAGAAAAAAATGGACAATCTAATGCTCTTCGAAATTCCCACAGAGATTACCGACTATTTGGCCGAACTTGATGCGTTCATTGATCTGGAGATTAAACCGATTGAAGCGCGCGACGACAATATACGTTTCTTTGACCACCGCCGCGAAAATGCGCGGACCGATTGGGATAATGACGGGCATCCGCGTGCTGATTGGTGGGCATTGCTTGCCGAAATGCGGCAGGTGGCGGACAAGGCTGGGCATTATCGCTTTGCGATCCCGGAAGAATTTGGCGGGAGAAATGGTTCTAATCTGGCGATGGCGGTCATCCGGCATCATTTGGCCCATAAGGGCTTAGGGCTGCATAACGACCTGCAGAACGAAAGCAGCATTGTCGGCAATCTCGTGCAGGTTTTGATGCTGCGTGATTTTGGAACGCCGCAGCAAAAGGCCGCGTTTATTCCGCCGATGCTCGAGGGCAAAATGGGGTGGAGTTTCGGCCTGACCGAAGAAGATCATGGTTCTGACGCGACGCATATGGATACGCGCGCGGTGCCTGAAATGCGTGACGGCGTTGCTGGCTATCGCATAAATGGCAACAAGATGTGGACAACCGGACTGCCCTATACATCACATGTTATGACCTTCGCGCGCACCAGCGGTGAAGATGGCAAAGCGCGCGGTATTACCTGCTTCGTCGTGCCAACGGATGCGCCAGGATTTGAAATCGGCGAATATATGTGGACGTTCAATATGCCCACCGACCACCCGAAGGTTAAATATACCGATGTCTGGGTGCCGGAGAGCGCGATCCTAGGTGAATTGGACAATGGTCTGGCTGTTGCGCAGCATTTTGTGCACGAGAACCGCATTCGCCAAGCGGCAAGTTCGCTCGGCGCGGCCCAATATTGCATCGATGAAGCGGTGAAATATGCACGTGAGCGTAAGCCATTTGGCAAACCTCTTGCGGTAAATCAGGCTATTCAGTTCCCGTTGGTCGAACTGCAAACCGACGCGGAGATGCTGCGCCTGTTAATTTACAAAACCGCCGCCGAAATGGACAGCATGACCAAGCCTGAAGTCGCGGTGCGGTTATCGGACAAAGTCAGCATGTGTAATTACAAGGCAAACCGGTTGGTGTGCAACGCTGCGGATTTCGCGATGCAGGTGCATGGCGGGATTGGTTATTCACGCCATAAGCCGTTCGAGCATATCTACCGACACCATCGGCGCTACCGCATTACCGAAGGTGCAGAGGAGATCCAGATGCGCAAAGTGGCGGGACATTTATTCGGATTTATGGGGTGATGGTAATGCAGCAGGCAACGGACTTTTTGGAAGAGAGCAGAGCATTGGCAGGGCTTCTTGCTGCGCTGTCCGATTCTGATTTCGAAACGCAGACGCAGTTTAAGGGATGGACGATCAACAACATCATCCGGCATTTGCATGTCTGGAATATCGCGGTGGACCTGTCTTTGCAGGATGAGGCCGCATTTGGTGCATTTGTTGCCGCGATGATGGAGGGAGTCCGGGGCGGAAAACTACCTGCTTTTGAGGCTTCCTATTTGGACGGGTTATCTGGACAGGCTTTGTTGCAGGCATGGCTGGAACGGACTGAGGCCGTTGCTGCGGCTTTTGCCAAGGCAGATCCGAAACTGCGGCTAAAATGGGTCGGCCCGGATATGAGCGCGTTGAGTTCGATAACGGCGCGTCTCATGGAAACATGGGCGCACGCACAGGCGGTTTATGATGTTTTGGGCGTCGCGCGTCAGGATACGGACCGGATTGGCAATATCGTTCGGTTGGGCGTCAATACATGGGGCTTTACGTGGAAAAACCGGCGTCAAGATCCACCGGGGCCAATGCCGCAGCTTCACCTGACTGCGCCATCCGGAGCGATATGGGAATATGGCGAGGCGTCGGACAGTGGGACCATTACGGGCAGTGCAACCGAATTTTGTCAGGTTGTGACCCAATGCCGCAACATTGCCGATACGTCGCTTGCAGTCACTGGCAAAGTCGCGCATCAGTGGATGGCCGTTGCACAATGTTTTGCCGGGCCACCGCAAGATCCGCCGCCAGCGGGATTGCGTTGCATGGCCAATAGGGGAGATTGATTAAATGAAGATATTTGCTGTTGTTTCACTGAGTGCTGCTTTGTTGGCGAGCTCTCCCCTTGCGGCCCAAACGGCAGAACAAGTCACCGTCGTCCATGCAGGGCAATTGCTCGACAAGCCGGGAACGCCGCCGCGTGGTCCATCCACCGTCATTATTCGTAATGGCAAGGTGGCCGAGATTTTGGCCGGACATCAGCCCGGACCAGCAGGCGCAAAGTTGATCGATTTGAAGGACAAGTTTGTGCTTCCCGGTTTGATCGACAGCCATGTGCATCTCGGTAGCGATGCGGGCGGCAATGCAGCGTTGATTGAGGCTGTGACCGATAGTCCTGCCCGCGCTGCATACCGCACCGCCGGAAATGCCAAGAAAACGCTGATGGCGGGTTTTACCACCGTGCGCAATTTGGGTGATGGAAGCGGCGCGACTTTGGCGCTTCGCGATGCCGTTGCCGCCGGTGAGCTACCGGGGCCACGGATCATCGATGCCGGGCGCTCTATTTCGACGACAAGCGGTCATATGGATGCCACGCTGTCGGTTTCGGAAGATCTGCATAACAGCATCGACCAAGACAATCTGTGCGATGGCGTTGAAAGCTGTCGTCAGGCGGTGCGTAAGCAAATTCGGCGCGGCGTAGATGTCATCAAAATTGCGACAACAGGCGGCGTTAACAGTCGCATTGGCGCGGGTCTTGGCCGGCAATTATTTGACGATGAAGTTAAAGCATTGGTCGATACCGCACATTTATATGGCAAGAAAGTTGCTGTGCACGCCCATGGTGATGATGGTGTTAATGCAGCGCTTGCCGTTGGTGCAGACTCTATAGAACATGGGACGATGCTGACCGATGCGACCATCAAATTGTTCAAAACGGCGGGCGCATATTATGTCCCGACGTTATCAACTGTGAATGGTTACCTTGAACGGCTTGCTGCGAACCCCAATGCCTATCCGCCAGACGTGTTGGCAAAGGTCAAATGGCGCATTAGCGTTACGGGCAAAAGTCTTGAAAAGGCCTATCCCGCAGGCGTGAAAATTGCGTTCGGGACAGATGCTGGTGTCTCAAAACATGGAAAGAATGCTGACGAGTTCGAGCTGATGGTCAAGCATGGCATGCCCGCGAGCGCGGCCATTCAGGCTGCGACGATGAACGCGGCAACTTTGTTAGGCGTGGAGAAGGAAGTGGGCAGCCTTGAACCCGGCAAGGCCGCCGATCTTATTGCCGTTACTGGTGATCCCACATCAGATGTCACCGTTTTGAAAGCGGTGAAGTTCGTGATGAAGGATGGCCGGGTTTTTAAGGACGAATGATAATCCCGATCGCGGGATCTGCTTTGCCCTGAAATGTGTCGGTGAACGCGGGAATAGCGGTCGTTATTCCCGTGCGTTCATCGATTTCCACGACACCGTCCACGGCGCCAAGGAAGCTCTTCCAGCTTGTGGCAACCGCTTCGCCAAAGCCCTTTGGACCAAGTTCCTGAATGGTGGCGACGGCGTGGTCGGGCGCGAAGAAAAGAATGGGCTTGGGGCCTGGCATTGCGTCGCCATTGCCGCCCGGGCTGTTCGCGCCGCGTGCATCGACATGCGTTGCGCCGACGAGGCAGCTATATTTTAGATGCTCGCCAAGCGCGTCATGAATGCTGCGCAGCAATCCGCTGTTGCCGGCAAAATCAACGGCTACCGAGGCAGCAGCTGGCAAATTGCCAACGTCGTCATAAGCGATGACTTCGTCGTAGAGACCCGAATTGGCAACGAATGCGACATTGCCTTTTGATGTCAGGCCAATCCGCTTGATATCGGGTGACAGGTCCTTCGCAACGCTCGCGAGGCTCATGGATGTTTTCGACGACGCGCTGGTCATGACCAAATTCTGCGCGCCGAACCAATCTTCGCGGCGGAACATGGCTTCAATGAGAAAACCCGTTTTGAAAAGCGGTCCAAATAGCATGCGCTCTGCCTCTTTGGCTGCATCATGCTCGGGGTCGGCATTGATACGGCTATACTGGTTATAGATCGGGCTCATGGGCTGCCGATGGGCTGCGGTGTCGGTGAAGCCGCTAGCGCTCACTTTTCCGGGCAAGACGTCCAAATGCGTTCCCATGGGAAGATAACCGTATACGCGCTCACCAACAGCGATTTCGGGGTGGCGGGATTCGGTGACCACCGCGTGCCCCCACATGGGAACGACGCCCCACACGCCTTCAGCCGGAAAGAAGTTCCAATATCCGAACATATCGCCAATGACGGCATAGGTGATGTTATTCGCAGTAACCGAGAAGCTTTCGATTTTTAGCCGGAGTGCGCCATCAGCCAATATGGGCAGGTCGGCATCATGGACCATATTTTCCGAAAGCTTCGCCTTATTTACCCAAATCGTCTGCGCCATGACACTCTCCCCAACATATTAATGTGATTCATGCTTTGACAATCACATTACAGTGTGAAAATAGCGAATCATGTTTCGCTATTCTGCGAATGTTGGAGGTCATATGTCCACCCAGTTAATTGAAAAGCTTCGTAATCTCGTCAACGAAGGCGGCTTGTCGCGTTCGGGGCTTGCGCGTGCGGCGGGGCTGCATGCCAATACCTTGCGTGATCTGGATGATGCAGGCTGGAATCCAACGGCGGAAACACTGCGTAAGTTGGAAAGCTATCTGTTTTCAAATGATGACACGCCAGCGCTCGTTCCGATTGAGGAAATCATCGAAGAAGCCCGCAATGGCCGCATGTATATTCTCGTTGACGATGAAGACCGCGAAAATGAAGGTGACCTTATCATTCCAGCGCAAATGGCAACGCCGGACGCGATCAACTTCATGGCGACCCATGGCCGTGGCCTGATCTGCCTTTCGATGACAAAGGCGCGCTGCGAGCAGCTTGGCCTGACGCCAATGGCGCGCGAGAACCGCGAAAGCATGCAGACTGCCTTTACGGTGTCCATAGAAGCGCGTGAGGGCGTCACGACCGGCATTAGCGCCGCTGACCGCGCGCGCACGATTTCGGTGGCTGTAGATGCCTCCATGGGGCCGGATGACATTGTTTCCCCCGGCCATGTCTTTCCACTGACTGCGCGCGATGGCGGCGTTCTCGTGCGCGCAGGGCATACTGAAGCTGCCGTCGATATCAGCCGTCTTGCCGGTCTCAACCCGTCGGGCGTGATCTGTGAGATCATGAAGGACGATGGCACCATGGCGCGGATGGATGACCTTGTCGCGTTTGCGCGCATGCACAATTTGAAAATGGGCACGATCCGCGATTTAATCGCCTATCGCCGCAAGCATGACCATCTGGTCGAAAAGCGCGCGGAAATGAAGTTCCAAAGCAAGTGGGGCGGCGAATGGACCGCGATGACCTTTTACAACAAAGCCACTGGCGACGAGACAATGGCGCTGGTCAAAGGCCGTATTGATCCCGAAAAGCCAACGCTTGTCCGTATGCACACCATGTCGATGTTTGTGGACGTGTTCGGCGAAGAGAACGAACGTTCCGGGCTTCTTTCGCGCTCGATGGAGGCCATCGCGGCTGAAGGCGCTGGCGTTATCGTCGTGATCAACAAGCCGATGAAGGGCATGGTTTCGCGTTTCATGCAGCTTCGTGCCGAAGGCAAGCAGGCCGGCGCGCCCGAAATCGAAGAGCTGCGCGATTATGGCGGTGGTGCGCAAATCCTCACCGAGTTGGGTGTGCACGACATGATATTGCTGACCAACACCCATCACACACTGGTTGGCCTTGAAGGCTATGGCCTTTCGATTGTAGGCGAGCGCGCGATCCCCGGCACCGGAGGCGAGTAATCGCGTGTCGGTCAGCGCCGGCCTTGCTCTGGCAGGGGTGTCCGCGTTTACAGCGGCCATGTCGCACGCTTATTTAAAGGCCGGTGAAGATAAGCTGGCGGTGCGTGTCTGGTCATCCTTGCTGTGTGCAGCCTTGGCCTTGCCCGTGGCGCTATGGGCTGGAAATCTGTCGCCTAATCTATGGCTTTTACTCGCGGGCTTTGCGCTGCTGAGTTTCATCAACCAACTTACAATGGTTGTGTCATACGAAATCAGCGATTTTTCCCATGCTTATCCGGTCGCGCGCGGGGTGGTGCCGCTCGCAATGGCGATTTTGGGGGTTTTCTATCTCGGCGACACGCTGACCACCCTCGCAATTTTTGGTATTTTCTCGATAACATTGGGAATACTGGCGCTCGCACTTGGCCGGGGCATGAGCCGCCGCGGGTGGGGCGCGGCAGCGTTCACTGGGCTTACGACAATCATTTATAGTTTAGTCGCGGCGCAGGGCATGCGCGAAGCGGACAACATCATTGCTTTTCTGGCATGGCTATTTGTTACGGACGGCATTTTGCTGCCGATCTATCTGGCATGGCGGTTTCGGCGGGGCGCTATGCCCCGTTTGCGGTCGGCATGGACAATCGGGTGGCAATCCGGTTTGCTGACGTTGATTTCTTTTGCGACTTGGTCGTTCGCTGTCCGGCTCGCTCCGGTCGGCTTGGTGTCCGCCATTCGCGAATCCAGCGTGTTAATTGCGCTTGTCTTGGCGTCGCTGATGCTAAAAGAGCGTTTGGATCAATGGCGCATCGCCGCGGGATTACTGATAGTATCCGGTGCCGCCGCAATCATTTTGGGAGCAGGATAATAATGGCAAAGTTTTTAATAGTTGAAGCGCGTTTCTACGACCATTTGAATGATATGCTGGTTGCTGGCGCGAAAGCTGCGTTGAAAGCCAAGGGGCATGAGGTTGAAGTCATCACCGTTCCCGGTGCGCTGGAAATTCCCGGCACGATTGCCATGGCCGCCGAAGCGCAGCAATATGATGGCTTTGTTGCCATCGGCGTGGTCATTCGCGGCGAAACCTATCATTTTGAAATCGTTGCTGGTGAAAGCGCACGCGGCATCATGGCGTTGACGATGGACGGCATTGCCATCGGAAACGGCATTTTGACCGTCGAAAATGAAGAGCAGGCCATTGTCCGCGCTGATCCCAAGCAGAAAGACAAGGGTGGCGAGGCAGCCATTGCGGCGATGAAGCTGCTGGAATTGCAGAACCGTTTCGCGTAAATAGGTTGTATATTCCAATGCGGACCGGCCGCGCTATAGATGCGTCATGAGCAGCAATCCTATAGCGCCGCCGAGCGGCTTCCTCGCGACCTTTGAACGGTTGGGCAATAAACTGCCCGACCCAATTATGATTTTCGTTTGGTTGATCCTGTTTCTGATGGGACTGTCAGCGCTTGGCGCATGGTTGGGTTGGACCGCATCCTTGCCCTATTCTGGGACGGAAGCGCCGCAATGGGGCGAGTTGAAGGACGGCGTGCTGACGTATCGCGCCACGAGCCTGTTCAACGAAGAAAATATCGCACGGCTGTTAACCGAAATGCCCAAGACGATGTCCAGCTTCGCGCCGTTGGGATTGGTATTGACGATTGTGTTGGGCGCGTCAGTAGCCGAAAAATCGGGCTTGTTTTCGGCGCTTATTCGCGGATCGCTGCGTAATGCGCCGCGCGTGTTGATGACGCCTTTGGTCGCTCTCATCGGGATGGTATCGCACCACGCGTCCGATGCTGCCTATGTGGTGTTCATCCCACTTGCGGCGATTTTATATGCCGCTGTCGGCCGTCATCCGCTTGTCGGTCTCGCCGCTGCATTTGCTGCCGTTTCGGGGGGGTATGCGGGCAACATCACGCCCGGACAGATTGACGTGCTGCTTTTCAGTTTTACGCAGGAGGCTGCCCGTATTGTCGAGCCGGGTTGGACGATGAACCCCGTTGGTAACTGGTGGTTCATATTGTCCATCGTGTTTCTGTTCACGCCGACTATCTGGTTCGTGACCGACCGCATCATTGAACCGAGGTTGGGCACGTGGGGCAAAGAACCTGATGCTGAAATTCAAGCCGAACTCGCCAAGTCCGAAATAACGGCACAAGAAAGAAGAGGGCTCCGTAACGCCGGGCTCGCGGCGATCATTATCATTGGCCTGTTCGCGGCGCTGACACTGCTTCCCGGTTATTCGCCGTTATTGGACGAAACCAAAGAGGGCACAGCGCAGATGCAGCCTTTTTATTCTGCATTGGTCGCCGGTTTCTTCTTCCTGTTCGTTGGCACCGGTATGGCATTTGGCCTTGGTGCGGGTACCGTAAAAAGCAGCAGTGATGCGCTCGGCATGATGCAGGATGGCATCCGTTCGATGGCGCCCTACATCGTCTTTGTCTTTTTCGCGGCGCATTTCGTGGCGATGTTCAACTGGTCGCGTCTGGGTCCAATCATCGCAATTGACGGCGCCTTTGTACTGCGCGAAATGGGTTTAAGCGCGCCATTCCTGTTGGTCAGCGTGCTGTTGCTGTCATCAATACTCGATCTATTTATTGGTTCGGCCAGCGCCAAGTGGAGCGCGCTTGCGCCCGTCGTGGTGCCGATGTTTATGCTGCTGGGGATCAGCCCAGAAATGACCACGGCAGCATATCGCATGGGCGATAGCTATACAAATATCATGACCCCGTTGATGAGCTATTTTCCGCTCATCCTCGCTTTCGCGCGCCGCTGGGATAAGGATTTTGGTGTGGGTTCGCTGTTGGCTTTGATGCTCCCTTATGCACTATGTTTCATGGTGGCAGGTATCGCCATGACGATGGCTTGGGTGGCGCTTGATTTGCCCTTAGGGCCGGGTGCGCAAGTGCACTATACGCCAAGCATTGGAGTATTGAAATGAGCGCACCCGTGCTGATATCAAACGTCAATAGCGACAGCGAACAGTTTCGCGCCAACGCAGCGAAGAATAAAGCACTGCGCGATGAACTATGGGCAAAGGTTGCCGAGGCCGCATTGGGCGGCAACGAAAAATCGCGCGAACGGCATACATCGCGCGGCAAGTTGCTTCCGCGCGAGCGCGTCGAACGTCTGCTTGATCCCGGCTCGCCATTTTTGGAAATCGGGCAGCTTGCGGCTAATGACCTTTACGACGGCGAAATTCCCGGCGCGGGTTTGATTTGCGGGATAGGCCGCGTTTCGGGGCGCCAGTGCATGATTGTGTGCAATGACGCGACGGTGAAGGGTGGCACTTATTACCCGATGACCGTCAAAAAGCATTTGCGCGCGCAGGAAATTGCCGAGGCTAATCACCTGCCGTGCATTTATCTGGTCGACAGCGGCGGTGCGAACCTGCCGCATCAGGACGAGGTATTCCCTGACCGTGAGCATTTCGGGCGTATCTTCTTCAATCAAGCGAATATGAGCGCCAAGGGCATTCCGCAAATTGCCTGTGTCATGGGCAGTTGCACCGCGGGCGGCGCCTATGTTCCGGCGATGTCCGACGAGAGCGTCATTGTCCGCAATCAGGGTACAATCTTCCTCGCTGGCCCGCCATTGGTCAAGGCCGCGACGGGTGAAGAAATCAGCGCCGAAGATTTGGGCGGCGGCGATCTGCACGGCCGCAAATCGGGCGTGGTCGATCATGTCGCGGAGAATGACGAACATGCGTTGACCATCGTGCGCGATATTATCAGCCACTTAGGGCCAACCCACAAACCCGACATTGATTTAAAGGAGCCACGTCTCCCCAAATATGACACCGAAGAACTTTACGGCGTCATCCCCGATGACGTCCGCGCGCCTTATGATGTGCACGAGGTTATCGCGCGCCTGGTCGATGGCAGCGAGTTTCATGAGTTCAAGGCGCTGTATGGCACGACCTTGGTCTGCGGCTTTGCGCATATCTGGGGCATGCCCGTGGCGATCCTCGCGAACAACGGCGTGTTGTTTTCGGAAAGCGCGGTCAAAGGCGCACATTTCATTGAACTTGCCTGTCAGCGGCGGATCCCGTTGCTGTTCCTGCAGAACATCAGCGGCTTCATGGTAGGCGGTAAATATGAGGCGGAGGGCATCGCCAAGCATGGCGCAAAACTCGTCACTGCGGTTGCCACCGCCAGCGTGCCCAAGATTACCGTCTTGATCGGTGGCAGCTTTGGTGCGGGCAATTACGGCATGTGCGGACGGGCTTATAGCCCACGTTTCCTGTTCACTTGGCCCAATGCGCGCATCTCGGTCATGGGCGGCGAACAGGCGGCGAGCGTGCTGGCGACCGTCCACCGCGACGCTGCGACATGGACGCCAGAAGAAGCCGAAGCATTCAAGGCGCCCATCCGGCAGAAATATGAAGACGAGGGCAATCCCTATTACGCGACATCGCGCCTGTGGGATGACGGGATTATCGACCCGGCGCAGACAAGGGACGTGCTGGGGCTGGCCTTCGCCGCTGCGTTAAACGCACCCGTCGAGGAGGCGCCCCGCTTTGGGGTGTTCCGGATGTGAGTCAGATGATCCAATCCCTCCTCATCGCCAACCGTGGCGAAATTGCTTGCCGGATCATCCGCACGGCGCGTTCGATGGGTATTCGCACTGTTGCGGTCTATTCGGATGCCGATGCCAAGGCGATGCATGTGCGGGAAGCCGATGAGGCGGTGCATATCGGGGCGTCTGCGGCGCGTGAGAGCTATTTGGTGGGTGAGAAGATCATCGCCGCGGCAAAGGCCAGCGGAGCGGACGCAATCCATCCGGGCTATGGCTTTCTTTCCGAAAACGCGGAATTTGCGCAGGCCGTGATTGACGCTGGCCTCATCTGGGTCGGGCCAGCACCTGCCAGCATCACCGCAATGGGGCTGAAGGATGCGGCGAAGAAATTGATGGCGGAGGCGGGCGTGCCTGTCACCCCCGGCTATATGGGCGAGAACCAGAACCCCGCGTTCCTTGGGCAGCAAGCCGCAGAAATCGGCTATCCCGTGCTCATTAAGGCCGTCGCGGGCGGCGGCGGCAAGGGGATGCGCAAGGTCGATGACGCGGCGGACTTCGCCGACGCGCTCGCCTCTTGCCAGCGTGAGGCTGCCGCTTCTTTCGGCAACGCGCATGTCCTGATCGAAAAATATATCCAACGCCCGCGCCATATTGAGGTGCAGGTGTTTGGCGACACGCACGGCAATATCGTCCATCTGTTCGAACGCGATTGTTCGCTGCAACGCCGCCACCAGAAGGTGATTGAGGAAGCCCCTGCGCCGGGCGTAACGCCACATACCCGCGAACTGATATGCAGCGCTGCTGTCAGGGCAGCAAAGGCGGTCAATTACGTTGGCGCAGGCACAATCGAATTCATTGCCGATTCTTCCAAGGGTTTCATCGACCCGGACCTCGTCTGGTTTATGGAAATGAATACTCGGTTGCAGGTCGAACATCCCGTGACCGAAGAGATCACTGGCGTCGATCTGGTCGAATGGCAGCTGCGCGTGGCGAGCGGTGAGCCGCTTCCGCTTCGGCAGGATGAGTTGCGCATTGATGGTCATGCAATCGAAGCGCGGCTTTATGCCGAAGATCCGGCGAAAGGCTTTTTGCCGAGCGTTGGTAGGTTAGAGTTTTTCGAACTCGACGGCAGTGTCCGGATTGATACGGGCGTGTGTCAGGGGTCCGAAGTTTCGCCATTTTACGATCCGATGATTGCCAAAATGATCGCCCATGATTTGGACCGCGAAGGCGCGATACAGTCGCTGGCATGGGCTTTGAATGACAGCAAAATTTGGCCGGTCAAAAACAATGCTGCGTTTCTTATCAACGCGCTTGAGCATCCTGATTTTGCGTCCGGTAATGTTGATACCGGCCTGCTGCAGCGCGCGGGCGACGATTTGATACCTGACGAGAACGCGGATATTGATGATCTGGCGCGGAGCGCAGAGCAGTATACCAATCAAGCAATTGCGGGTTTCAGGCTCAACGGTGATCGTAATCACAAGGCTGTTCTGTCGGTTGACGGGATTGCAACCGAAGTCGACATTCCAATTGTTGAATATGTCGATCCGAAGCCCTTCGTTTTTAGCCAGAACGCCCCAAGCGGGTTTTTCCAAACTGGAAATGGCCAGACTTGGTGGGTCGAACCTTATCGCTATGCAGGCGGCGCGCATGCTTCAGCGCATGACGGAGACATAATTTCCCCCATGCCGGGGCGGATCATCGCGGTGGACGTTGCGGCGGGGCAGGCCGTCACCAAGGGGCAGAAACTCCTCACGCTCGAGGCGATGAAGATGGAGCACAGCCTTACCGCCCCGTTTGACGGAGTAGTGGCCGAGCTCAACGCAGAGGCCGGTGCGCAGGTGCAGGTCGAGGCCTTGTTGGTGCGGATCGAGGCTGCGGAGTGAGACAAGCTCCCACACGCACGCGCGTCGCCCTGAACGTGTTTCAGGGTCCATCATGCCTCGCAAACCAACGGTCTAGACTGATAAATAGACCCTGAAACACGTTCAGGGTGACGATTCATTATAAGGAATAGCGGATGGCGGGACGTTACTTTAACCAATGGCAAATCGGCGACACTATCTTCCATGAAATCCGGCGCACCGTGACCGAGACCGATAATCTGCTGTTCTCGGTCATGACCCATAATCCGCAGCCGCTGCACATCGACGCAGAGGCAGCAAAGGCCAGCGAGTTCGGGCAAATCCTTGTCAACGGTACCTTCACCTTTGCGCTCATGGTGGGGCTGTCGGTGGGGGGCACGACCCTCGGCACGCTGGTGGCGAACCTTGGCTATGACAAGCTGATCATGCCTAAACCGGTGTTTATCGGTGATACGCTCCGCGCCGAAACCGAGGTGATTGGGCTAAAGGAAAGCAAGTCGCGCCCTGATGCTGGCGTTGTGACCTTCCTGCACCGCTGCCTCAATCAGCGCGACGAAGTGGTATGCAGTTGCGAGCGCGCAGCGTTGCTAAAGAAAGCGCCGACTGATATCTAGACCGCAGTGCTGAGCCTGTCGAAGCACGCCCCGCCGATAAGCGCCCTTCGACAGGCTCAGGGCTACGGTGAAGTTGAAAGGCGTCGCCTCCATGAAACTGCGTTCACTCCTCTTCGTCCCGGGCGACCGGCCTGATCGTTTCGCCAAGGCATCCGCCAGCGGTGCCGATGCGATTATCATCGACTTGGAAGACTC
>NZ_JBILOS010000120.1:0-5344 GCF_044374345.1 Sphingorhabdus sp.
GCCACCCATTGTTCAGCCTCTTTCAGGATGTAGAGAATTTCCCATTTCTGAAGTCCAGCGATACCAAGCAAATGCTTGTGCGGAAAAGCGCCCGACCCGCTTGGAAAGCTGTCGGCTGCAAAAGGCTGTGTCCATGTCATTAAAGCGATGCCCTTAAAGGGAAGGGGGGCAATACTCAATCATTTTGTCGGCTAGGTCGTGGCCGAGCAAAAACGTCACCCAATGGTCAGCGCATCTATCGCGCCTTGCAGGATGAATGCCGCTGCGCCGCTGTCGATTTTTTCGGCCCGTTTTGCGCGGCTCATGTCGGCGGCAATCATGTCGCGCTCAACCGCTTGGGTCGACCAGCGTTCATCGCGCAACAAAATCGGCAGGCCAAGATCCGCGATGTTGCGCGCAAAAGCCCGGCTTGATTGGCTTCTGGGGCTTTCGCTGCCATCCATGTTGAGCGGCAGGCCAATGACGATTCCGCGCGTAGGGCGGGTCGCAATTGCGGCGCTGAGCAACGCCTTGTCTTTGGAAAATTTGCTCCGGCGGATCAGGTCGGCGGGCGATGCAAATGTCCAGCCAGCATCGCAAAACGCCGTGCCAATTGTTTTGGTGCCGATATCGAGCCCTATCAACACGCCGCCTTCGGGCAGATGTTCCAGAAAATCGGCGACGGCATCAAAAATCATTTCTGAAGAAACTTCCGCAGTCGCAACGTCGCATCCGCCCGCACATTCGCCCAGAACAGCGGGAAATCATACACATGGTAATTGTTGCCGGGCAGAACATATGGCCCCACTTCGGGCGGATCACCGATCAACAAAAAGCCCTTTGCGTCGCATCGTGCAGGTACGGCACCAACGACCAGCTCACCGGTGTTCATCGACGCATCTGCTTTTAACGTGCCCAAATTGGCCTTCATGTCTGCCGCTGCTGCTGCACCACCATTCAACGGATTGGTGCACAACATGGTGGTGCCTTTGCGGCTTTGCCCGTTGAAACCTGTCGTTGCGTCATAGGCTTTTGATATGCGATCATACTCGGCTGGCTCGGCAAAGCTCTGCCACGCCATGATGCATCCCGTTTGATCTGGACCCGAACATGCGGGTAGCCCAATCGCAGCGACATCATTGTCCACTGAAATTGGCCAGCCGACAACATAGGCCGCGACGATTCGTTTGGCGATTGGTTTGCCTGCAATGCGATCCTTCAGAAGATGCGTAAGATGCAGCGCGCCTTGGCTATGCCCCGCTAATATAATCGGCCGGTCTTTTTGCGCTTTCGCAACAAATTCATCGAACGCCAAAAGAACGTCCTGATATGCGGCGTCCAACGCCAGTTGACCCTCGGGCTTGGTGGTCAGGAACGAGCCAATGGCTGCCTGACGATAGCGGGGCGCCCACATTTCGCCGGTGCTGGCAAAGGGCGAAGCCAAGCCACGCAGGAACAATCTCGCGCGATCCTGCGATTCTGCGTCGTCCAGCGGGGCATTCCAATGGTCCCTGCCGATATAGGATGTCGGATGAACGAAAAATATCGCCGCGGGGCCCCGCACGTCTGGCTTCGCCGCACCCACAGGCAACCAGTCCGCTGGATTGCCGGTCTTGCCCGGTCGCGCGAACCACATATCGTTGCTGGCATATTTGTTCGGTTCAAACGCGGCCTGTTTTTCGAACTTTGCCGTTGGCACAAATGCCAATTCGGTAAGCTCCGCTTCATAAATGCGGATAACGAAACCACCCGCAATGACGAGGACGATGAGCGCTGCAACGATATAAATGAATTTACGAGCCAAGTTTGTGTCCTGAAATTTTGATGCGATTTAGCCGATTGGATGGAAATAGCATCGGAAAATTGAATAGAGCCTGAAAGATTAAGCTTTTCCGTTGAAGCGGGGCAGGCGCAATGCTAGCGGCTGGCGTATGTCTGTAGATAAAGATACCGTGAACAAAATCGCACGGCTTTCGCGCATCGCGATTAGCGATGCAGAGGCTGACAAGATGGTCGGCGAACTCAATGGCATTCTTGCCTGGGTGGAGCAATTGGGCGAGGTCGACGTCACTGGCGTTGAGCCGATGACGGCTGTCATTGCCAATAAGCTGCGCCTGCGCGACGACGTCGTCACCGATGGCGATGTCCGCGACAAGGTGCTTGCCAATGCGCCAGCGAGGGAAGGCAGCTTCTTTGGCGTGCCCAAGGTGATTGAATAATGACTGATTTTTCGAGACTGGGCGTAGCTGCCATCCGTGATGGCGTCGCCAACGGCGAATTCAAAGCCGTTGAGGTTGCTGAGGCCCTCAACACGCGCGTTGCTGCGGCAAAGGCACTGAACGCCTTTATCGTCGAAACGCCTGAAATGGCCGTTGCGGCTGCGCAAGCGGTTGATGCCGACCGCGCTGCTGGCAAGCCACTTGGCAAAATGGCCGGTGTGCCAATTGGCATGAAGGATTTGTTCTGCACCGAAGGCGTGCAGACGACCGCCGCCAGCCATATGCTGGAAGGCTTCGTGCCGACCTATGAGTCGACGGTATCTGCCAATCTTTGGAAGGCTGGGGCAGGGATGTTGGGCAAGCTCAACCTTGACCAGTTCGCCATGGGTTCGTCGAACGAAACCAGCTATTTCGGTAATGTCATTTCGCCTTGGCGTCGCAATAATGGTGACAACGCCGCACTTGCGCCGGGTGGTTCATCGGGCGGTTCGTCCTCTGCCATCGCGGCGCGGTTGTGTCCTGCTGCGACAGGTACCGACACCGGTGGTTCCATCCGCCAACCAGCGGCATTTGTCGGCATTAGCGGTATCAAGCCAACCTATGGCCGCTGCTCGCGTTGGGGTGTTGTGGCATTCGCCAGTTCGCTTGACCAAGCTGGCCCAATGGCGCGCGACGTCCGCGATTGCGCGATCATGTTGGAGGCCATGGCAGGCTTTGATCCAAAGGATTCGACCTCGCTCGATTTGCCTGTGCCCGCATGGGAAGCGGCTTTGAATAGCGATCTGAAGGGCAAGCGCATCGGCATCCCCCGCGAATATCGTCTTGATGGTATCGACGAAGATATTGCCAAGATGTGGGATAATGGCATCGCATGGCTAAAGGATGCAGGCGCGGAAATCGTCGACATCAGCCTGCCGCATACCAAATATGCGTTACCTGCTTATTATATCATCGCCCCTGCTGAAGCGTCATCGAACCTTGCGCGCTATGACGGCGTGCGCTTTGGTTTGCGCGATTTGCCGGAAGGCGCTGGCCTGCAAGATATGTATGCCGCAACCCGCGCCGCCGGTTTTGGCGAAGAAGTGCGCCGCCGTATTATGATCGGCACCTATGTGTTGAGCGCTGGCTTCTACGACGCATATTACACGCAGGCGCAAAAGGTCCGTGCCTTGATCGCACGCGATTTCGATAATGCGTGGGCAAGCTGTGACCTCATCCTCGCGCCAACCGCACCTAGCGCGGCTTTTGGTTTGGGTGAGAAAAACGCCGACCCATTGTCGATGTATTTGAACGACGTGTTCGCGGTGCCTGCCTCATTGGCTGGCTTGCCCGCGATGTCGGTTCCGGGCGGCCTCGACAAGCAAGGCCTGCCTTTGGGGCTGCAGATTATCGGTAAGGCGCTTGACGAACAGGCTGTGCTTAACGCCGGCCTCGCGATCGAGCAGCGTTCAGGATTTACGGCGGAAGCCGGAGAGTGGTGGTAATATGAGCGAGTACCGCATCCAGGGAAATACCGGTGAGTGGGAGGTCGTGATCGGCCTTGAAGTTCATGCGCAGATCACCAGTGAGTCCAAACTCTTTTCAGGCTCATCGACCGGCTTTGGCGCGGAACCGAACAGCCATGTGAGCCTTGTCGACGCAGCGATGCCCGGCATGTTGCCTGTGCCAAACCGTGAATGCCTGCGACAGGCTGTGCGCACCGGCATGGCAATCAATGCGCAGATTAACCGCTGGTCGCGCTTTGACCGTAAGAATTATTTCTACGCCGATTTGCCGCAAGGCTACCAGATTTCGCAGCTCTATCACCCCATCGTGGGTGAGGGCGCAATTGAGGTTACGCTGAACGAAAAAGACCCCGATAGCCCGACCAAGAAAATCGGTATCGAGCGGATTCATGTCGAGCAAGACGCAGGCAAGTTGATGCATGACCAGCATCCAACAATGTCTTTTGTCGATTTGAACCGCTCTGGCGTCGCGCTGATGGAAATCGTGTCGCGTCCTGACATTAGCAGCCCGCAAGAGGCTGGCGCGTATCTCAAGAAGCTGCGTTCTATTCTGCGTTATGTTGGATCGTGCGACGGCAATATGGAGCAAGGCTCCATGCGTGCCGACGTCAACGTGTCTGTCCGCAGGCCCGGCGGTGAACTGGGTACGCGTACAGAGACCAAGAATGTCAACTCCATCCGCTTCATGATGCAGGCGATTGAGTATGAAGCGCAGCGTCAGGTGGATCTGATCGAAAGCGGCGGCGCAGTGGTTCAGGAAACCCGATTGTTCGACCCGAACAAGATGGAAACGCGCTCGATGCGGTCGAAAGAAGACGCGCATGATTATCGCTATTTCCCCGATCCCGATTTGTTGCCAGTCGAACTCGACGACGCGTTTCTGGAGGAATGCCGTGCGTCCTTGCCGGAACTTCCCGACGCAAAACGTGCGCGTTATGAAGCATTGGGCCTCACCGCATACAATGCGGCGGTTCTGACGGCGGAAGCCGAAACGGCGTTTTGGTTTGAAGATTTGTTGGCCGAAGGCGTCGATGCCAAGCAGGCGTCGAACTGGTTGATGTCCGAATTGTTCGGTGCGCTGAACAAGCTGGGCAAGACCTTGGACGAAAGCCCGGTTAATCCAAAGCAAGCCGCCGAGCTTCTTGGCCTAGTTGCCGATGGCACGATCAGCGGCAGCATCGCCAAGCAGGTCTTTGAAATCATGCTTGAGACCGGGCAGGGTGCATCTGCGATTGTCGAAGAAAAAGGCCTGAAGCAGACCAACGACACGGGCGCAATTGAGGCAGAGATTGCCAAGATCATGGCCGCCAATGAAGATAAGGTTGCCGAGTACCGTTCGGGCAAAGACAAGTTGTTTGGTTTCTTCGTGGGCCAGACGATGAAGGCGATGCAGGGCAAGGCTAATCCGCAAATCATCAACGACTTGCTGAAAAAGGCGCTTGGTTAACAGGTGATAAGGGCGCAGCGGCGGTTTCGCCGCTTCTGCCCTTGCCCTAGCGGGCCTTTCCCGTTAGAGGCTCCCGTCGTTTGTGAAACGGCAGCTTTTCGTAAGCGGGCGTGGCGGAATTGGTAGACGCACCAGATTTAGGTTCTGGCATCGCAAGGTGTGGGGGTTCGAGTCCCTTCGCCCGCACCACGAAA
>NZ_JBILOS010000002.1:0-60741 GCF_044374345.1 Sphingorhabdus sp.
GTTCGCAAATATTCCGGACCTTGGACAGCCGATTGTCGATGGCCGCTATCCCATTTCGCGGCAAACGAACAACGTCACGAACCGTGTCTATGAGCTTGGCTCCACCTTTAAGCCGCTGACCGTGGCTGCTGCATTGGACGCAGGCACCGTGCGCGACCTTTCGGTTCGGTATGACGCGACCAAGCCGCTGCAATTCGGGCGGTTTAAAATTCGGGATTCGCATCCGTCGAACCGCTGGATGAATACGCCAGATGCGTTGATTCACAGTTCGAATATTGTGACCGCACAAATTTCCGACAAATTGGGCGCTGCCCGTATGGATGCCATGTTGCGCACTATGCATTTTAATGCGCGTCCCGACATCGAATTGGCAGAAAAGGCCATGCCGCTATATCCCAAATCATGGGATCGCCTGACCAATATGACGGTTGGATTCGGGCATGGTATCGCGGTGACGCCCATGCATTTGGCCAGCGCATATGCTGCGATGGTCAATGGCGGCATTTACCGCCCGGCGACGATGTTCAAGACGAAATCGGATGCCAAAATCCCCGGCAAGCGCGTCTTTACCGCGGCGACCAGCGCACGGATGCGCCAATTGATGCGCATGATCGTCGTCGACGGCACGGGCAACAAAGCCGACGCCTTGGGCTATCGCGTGGGCGGCAAGACAGGTTCGGCCGAAAAACCCGGCGTTGGCGGCTATAACCGTACGCTGGTTGTTTCGACCTTTGCGGCAGCTTTCCCGATGGATAACCCGCGTTATGTGGTGCTGGTCATGCTGGATGAGCCACAGGGCACAGAAGCATCAAGCTTTCAACGGACGGCAGGCTATACCGCAGCGCCCGTGGTGCGGAAGACGATTACGCGCATCGGTCCGTTGCTGGGAATTATCCCTGACGTGAAACGCGATGTTGATGTATCGGAACTGATGCCTTTATTGTGGAAGGCGAAGGGAGAACAATAGTGAAGCTCGGGCAATTGGTAAGCGATGCCGATCCGGCATTTGCCGACAGAACAGTGACCGGCTTTGCCATCGACCATCGGAAGATTGCGCCCGGAACGGTTTTTGGTGCCTTTGAGGGTGCCAGTTTCAACGGTGAAGATTTCATCGATGCCGCGATTGCCGCCGGTGCGGTCGCTATCGTCGCGCGTCCCGAGGCACAGGTCACAGGCGCATTGCATATCGCCGATGCGGAGCCGCGCCGCGCCTTTGCCCAACTGGCGGCCAACTATTTCCGTCCCTTTCCCGGGCAGATTGCCGCCGTCACGGGCACAAATGGCAAGACATCAACCGCCGAACTCACCCGCCAGCTGTGGCGCATGGCGGGGCATAATGCCGCGTCGATCGGCACATTGGGCATTACGACGGCGTCAGACCAAACAACCACCGGCCTGACAACGCCCGATATTGTGACCTTTCTTGCGAACATGTCCGGTCTGGCCCGCGAAGGCATAAGCCACGCGATATTTGAAGCATCCAGCCACGGCCTCTCCCAATATCGCAGCGAAGGCGTTCGGGTTTCGGTCGCTGCATTCACGAATTTGAGCCGCGATCACCTGGATTATCATGGCACGATGGAACGCTATTTCGACGCAAAGATGCGTTTGTTCGACGAGGTGGTCGATGAAAATGGCTGCGCCGTTATCTGGGCAGATGATGTCTGGTCGGACCAAGTCATTGCACGGGCGCGCAAGCGCGACCTGCGGATGATTACCGTGGGTGAAAAGGGCAAGGGCGTGCAACTGCTCTCGCGCGAAGCCACGCAGCTTGGCCAGACGCTTGAGCTGCGGATTCAGGGCGACGTGTACAAAGTGAAACTGCCGCTGATCGGTGCCTATCAAGCCGCCAACGCGCTTGTCGCCGCAGGCATTGTGATGGCAAGTGGCGGCGACGTGGAAAGCCTGCTGTCACATCTCGCGCGGTTGCAGCCCGTCCGTGGCCGACTGGAGCGCGCCGTTATCACCAAAAGCGGCGCACCCGTCTATGTCGATTATGCGCACACGCCCGATGGCTTGCGCGCGGCAATCGCGGCATTGCGTCCGCATACAAAGGGCAAGCTGATTACCGTCTTTGGCGCCGGTGGGGACCGCGACACCGGAAAACGTCCGGAAATGGGCGCGGTTGCGGTTGCCGATTCCGACGTCGTGATCGTGACGGACGATAATCCGCGTAGCGAAGATCCATCGCTTATTCGTGCGGATATCATGGCGGGCGCGCCCGGCGCGCATGAAATTGGCGACCGGCGCTATGCTATTGCCTTTGCCATCGAACATGCCGAACCCGATGATATCGTCCTGATCGCGGGCAAGGGGCACGAACAAGGGCAGATCATCATGGGCCGCGTTTTACCGTTTGACGATGTCGAAGTGGCGCGGGAATGCGCAGCATGACGCCCTTATGGACTTTTGAAGAATTGCTCGCCGCGACCGGCGGGACGGCTGCGGGACATTTTGACGTCCATGGCGTTGCGTTCGACTCCCGCGAAATCGGCGCTGGGGATTTGTTCTTTGCGCTCAAGGGTGCCGAGACGGACGGGCATCGGTTCATCGAAACAGCATTTGCCAATGGTGCCGCCGGCGCGATTGTGTCGCAGCCCGTGCCTTTCCCGCATATTCTGGTCAGCGACACGATGCAGGCGCTTGAGGCACTTGGCCATGCGTCACGCGCACGGACCAAGGCCAAGATTATCGGCGTAACGGGATCTGCGGGTAAAACGGGGACGAAAGAAGCGCTCTATGCCGCGCTGGACCGCTATTCACGCGGGCGCGCGCACCGGTCGGTCAAAAGCTATAACAATCATGTCGGCGTACCGCTTAGCCTCGCGCGCATGCCCGCTGACTGCGACTTTGGCGTTTTCGAAATGGGCATGAACCATGCCGGTGAAATGCGGGCGCTCAGCAAGATTGTGCGTCCTGACGTCGCGATTATCACCACCATTGCCCCGGCGCATATCGAATTTTTCAAGGATGAGAGCGGCATTGCAGATGCCAAGGCGGAGATATTTGAAGGCTTGGCCGACGGTGGCACGGCCATCCTGCCCGCCGATAGTCCTCATTATGCGCGGCTTCGTGCGGCGGCCGAAAAATATACCGGCAATATCATGACCTTTGGCTTTAGCGCGGATGCCGATGTCCACGTGGTCGACCATATGCCTGCAGAGGGCGGCACGCTGATCACCGCAAAAGTGCGCGAGAATATGCTGTCCTTTACGTTGTCGCAGCCCGGAGAGCATTGGATTGGCAACAGCATGGCGGTTTTGGCCGCAGTTTCCGCAGCCGGCGGCGATCTGGCTTCGGCAGGGCTTGCCATGGCGGAAATGGGCGGTCTTGCTGGGCGCGGCGCGCGTCATGTTATTCGCATTGGTGATGGTACCGGCCATCTTATTGACGAAAGCTACAACGCCAACCCTGCATCGATGCTGGCGACGATTGGCCAATTGGGGCAAGCATCCGGCGGCCGCCGGATTGCCGTTTTGGGTTCGATGAAAGAACTTGGTGTCAAAAGTGCGCAATATCATAGCGAACTCGCCGCACCCTTGGCGGCGGCAAAGGTGGATTTTGCACTGCTCGTCGGTCAAGAGATGGAAATTCTCGCCGAAGAGTTGAAGGCAGGGGTTGAGGGGCCAGCCAATTTCGCGCATTGCGCGACCGCGCAGGAGGCATTGGCCCTTCTGCAAAATTATCTTTGCGCATCAGACACGATATTGGTCAAAGGTTCCAACAGTATGGGACTTTCCTCCATCGTCAGCGCGCTGACGGGTGGGAAAAACTAATGCTATATATATTGGCCGAATATCTTGGTTTTCCCGGTATTTTGAACCTTATCCGCTATCTCAGTTTCCGTTCGGGGGCAGCCGTTGCCACCGCGCTGATTATCGGTCTTCTGATCGGTCCGCGCTTCATCAGCATGCTGCGTGTCCGTCAGGGCAAGGGCCAGCCCATTCGCAGCGATGGCCCGCAATCCCACCTCGCCAAGGTCGGCACGCCGACCATGGGCGGCCTGATGATATTGGTGTCGGTCGGTATTTCTATGCTGCTGTGGATGGACCTGACCAATGTGTATGTTTGGGCGTGTCTGCTGGTCACCGCAGGCTTTGGCACCGTCGGGTTCCTTGACGATTATGACAAGGTCAAAAAGCGCAGTCACAAGGGCGTTTCAGGCAGGGTCCGGTTGCTTATGGAGTTTGCGATTGCGGGCGTTGCGGTATCGCTGATTGTCTCGCAATCGGGTGGCATGTTGTATTTGCCCTTCGTCAATGGCCCCGTTGTTGATCTGGGTTGGTGGTATGTGCCCTTTGGCGCGTTTGTCATCGTGTCCTTTGGCAATGCGGTGAACCTGACCGATGGTCTTGACGGATTGGCCACCATGCCCGTGATTATCGCGTCAGTCGCGTTCATGATCATCGTCTACATGGTCGGTAACGCCAAATATGCGGCTTATTTGGGTATCCCCTTTTACTTGGGCGCTGGCGATCTTGCGATGTTGTGCGGCGCAATCGTAGGCGCTGGTCTGGCGTTCCTGTGGTTCAACGCGCCGCCTGCTGCAGTGTTCATGGGCGATACCGGTAGCCTTGCCTTGGGTGGCACATTGGGCGCCATCGCCGTTGTCGCACATCATGAATTCGTGCTCGCCATCATCGGCGGCCTTTTCGTGATTGAGGCGCTGTCGGTCATCATTCAGGTATTCTGGTTCAAACGCACCGGAAAGCGCATCTTCCGCATGGCACCCATCCACCATCATTTTGAACAGCTTGGCTGGTCGGAACCAACCGTTGTTATCCGTTTTTGGATTGTCGCTTTCGTACTCGCGCTTGCAGGTCTATCAACGCTCAAGCTCAGATGATTACAACACCCGCCTTCAAAGACCGTAAGTTTGCGATACTGGGGCTTGCGCGCTCCGGCCTTGCAGCTGCGCGGTCGCTTGTTGCGGGCGGGGCGGAAATCCTTGCATGGGATAATGACGAAGGCGCACGGGCCAGAATTGCCGATATTGCGAATATTGGCGATCCGTTGCTGGCGGACCTGTCGGGCTATGATGCGATTGTTGTGTCGCCCGGCGTGCCCATCAACCGCCATCCCATAGCGGACAAGGCAAAGGCCGAAGGCCTGTCGCTGATCGGTGATATTGAATTATTCGCAATGGCGCGGCCAAGCCTGCCGCCGCACCATGTCGTTGGCATTACCGGCACAAACGGGAAATCGACGACGACCGCCTTGGTCCACCATATTTTGGAAAGCGCTGGTTTGCCCGTTCGCATGGGCGGCAACATTGGCTTGCCAATTTTGTCACAGGCGCCGTTGCCAGCAGGCGGCGTTTATGTGTTGGAGCTTTCCAGCTACCAAATCGACATTACCCATTCCCTGTCGTGCGATGCGGCGGCGCTGATCAACCTGTCGCCCGATCATTTGGACCGCTATGATGGCTATGCCGGCTATGTCGCCTCCAAGGCGCGCCTATTCGACATGCAGACCGGAAATACACATTCCGTGTTTGGTAAAGGCGACGCCGATACCGAGCAGGTGTATCGCGATGTGCTGGCGCGGCGTGGCGCGGATTTGGTCCATTTGGCAGATGCGGCTTCGGTTACGGGGCAGGCGGATTGGCCGACGTTGCAAGGCCCCCATAATCTGCAGAATATTGCCGTCGCCATCGCGCTGGTGGAATCGCTCGGGCTGACGGAGGCGCAATGGCGCCCGGCAATGGCGACATATCAGGGTCTTGCACACCGGATGGAGGTTGTTGCCGAACGCAATGGCGTCTTGTTCGTCAATGACAGCAAAGCCACCAATGCCGCATCTACCGCACCCGCGTTGGCCGCCTATCCGCGCATTCACTGGATTGTTGGCGGTCTGCCGAAATCAGATAATTTGGATGAGTGCATTCCCAATTTCGGCCATGTCGTGAAAGCCTATACCATTGGTGAGGCCGGACCATTGTTTCACGAACTGCTGTCACCTTATATGCCGGTCGAGCGTAGCGAAATGATGGGCACTGCGGTCTGTTCCGCCGCCGCCCAGGCCGAACCAGGCGATGTTATCATGCTGTCGCCCGCTTGCGCGTCGTTCGACCAGTTCAAAGATTTTGAGGCGCGCGGTGATGCGTTCCGGGCGATTGTTGAGGCACTATGAACGGCGAACCTAAAGAAGTTCCGTGGGTCCTGGCCGCAAAGACCGGCAAAATCGGTTTTGCGAACCGGCTTGGCCGCGGCGACCGATCGCCGCTTGGCGTGTGGTTCTGGGAACTTGACCGTGTGCTGCTGTCCTTGATGATGGTGTTGATCGCGATAGGATTGTTGGCGGTTGCTGCGGCCTCACCTGCGGGTGCGCAGCGCCTGTCGTCGTCCACAACGCAATTGTCGTCTTTATATTTCTTTTACCGGCAACTGATGTGGGTGATGGTCGGGGTACCATTGATGCTTCTGATATCGATGTATCCGCGCGAACAGGCACGCCGCTTTGGGGTGTTTTTCTTTTGCGTTTTCTTTGTGCTGCTGGCGCTGGTTCCGATCATTGGCCGCGAAGTGAACGGGTCGCAACGCTGGATTGGTGGGGGTTTTGCGGGGCTTCAGCCTTCCGAATTTCTGAAGCCCTTTTACGCCGTTGCAATGGCATGGATTATTAGCTGGCGTTTGAAAGACCCTAGCTTGCCGGTACTTTTCTTAAGCAGCATCGTGACGGGTTTTGTCTGCGTCCTCTTGTTGTTGCAGCCTGACCTTGGCCAGACCATCTTGTTCATGGGCACATGGTTTGCGTTTATGATGGTATCCGGCGTCCCGGCATCACGGCTGTGGGCGTTAATCATCAGCGGCGTGGTGTTTATCGTGCTGGCCTATAATTTCTATCCGGTCGCAACGCAGCGTATCGATGCATGGATTTTCGGAACCGAAGGGCTCACCCATGACAAAATGGCGATGGCAACATTGACCAATGGTGGTTTCTTTGGTCTTGGCCCAGGCCTTGGTATCAAGAAATATTCGCTGCCTGAAGGGCATACCGATTATATCTTCTCCGTCATTGGGGAAGAATTCGGTCTGTTGGCGTGCATGCTTATCGCCATTTTATATTTCGCCATATTGGTCCGCATCATCATTCGCTTGCTGGATGAAAAAGACCAGTTTGTGGTTCTGGCCGTGACCGGGCTTGGCGCGCAATTCATTGGTCAGGCGATGATCAACATGGCCGTGAACCTTGGCGTATTTCCGTCAAAGGGCATGACCTTGCCATTTATCAGTTACGGTGGATCGTCCATTTTGGCGCTGTCGGTAACCTGCGGTCTCATCCTCGCCCTGACGAAGCGAAACCCTTATCTTGACCGGTCGATATATATGGTGAAGGGATAGCGTCCATGACGATTTCTCGGCATTATGTGTTGGCCGCTGGCGGCACAGGGGGGCATCTTATCCCTGCGTTCGCGCTGGGGCAGGAACTTCTGAATAGAGGCCACCATGTTGCTTTGATAACCGACGCGCGCGGTGCGAAAATTCCGGGCTGCCCGGAACAGATGGCAACGCATATTTTGCCCGCAGGCCGTATCACGAAAAGCCCGCGCAGCTGGCTGCCCGGCATGCGGGCTATCGCGCAAGGTCGCACGATGGCGCGGCGCTTGTACGCCAGCTTTGAACCAACGGCCGTTGTCGGCTTTGGCGGATATCCGGCATTCCCCGCCTTGTTGGGTGCATTTGCCGAAAAAATTCCGACGATCATTCATGAACAAAATGCCGTGCTCGGCCGTGTGAACCGATTCACCGCGCGGCAGGTGAACGCTATTGCGACGGCCTATCCCGACGTGCTGCGGCTGTCGCCGCGTTATGCCAGCAAGGTGCATCTGGTTGGAAATCCGGTGCGCGAAGACGTCTTGGCGCTGCGAGATGAGCCCTATCCGCCGCTTTTGGCCGACGGCATTTTCCGGGTGCTTGTGACGGGGGGAAGCCAGGGCGCGACCATATTGTCCGACATTGTCCCCGATGGCCTTGCGCGTCTGCCGCTGGATTTGCGCCGCCGTCTTCAGGTTACGCAGCAGTGCCGCGAAGAAGATATTGAGACGGTCCGTCAGGCATATGCCGCACATGACATTCCGGCAGAGCTTGCAACCTATCTGCCGGACCTGCCCGAACGTTTGGGCTGGGCGCATATGGTCATCGGACGTGCGGGGGCATCAACGGTGTCCGAACTGACCTGCGCCGGACGTCCAGCGATTTTGGTGCCACTGCCAAGCGCGACCGATGATCACCAAAGCTATAACGTCAAAGAAATGGTCGCAGCCGGCGGTGCGCGCGCGATTGCGCAGCCAGCCTTCACCGCGGTTGAACTCGCCAAGCAAATAGAGAAAATTGCACTTGAACCCGGCGCGCTCGAAAATGCGGCAAAGGCAGCGAAAAGCTGTGGTCGTCCCAACGCGGTTGCCGATTTGGCGGACCTTGTGGAATCCTTTGGTCGCGCGCCAATCATGCATGGCTTGACCACAAAGCCCGACACATCGGCATCCTTTGGTGCCGCACCCGCACTCGCACGAAAGAGCATATCATGAAGGGTGTCCCAACGGATATTGGCATCGTCCACTTTGTCGGCATTGGCGGCATCGGCATGTCCGGCATTGCCGAGGTCATGCACAATCTTGG
The DNA here is from genome assembly GCF_044374345.1 of Sphingorhabdus sp. Classification (GTDB taxonomy): domain Bacteria; phylum Pseudomonadota; class Alphaproteobacteria; order Sphingomonadales; family Sphingomonadaceae; genus Sphingorhabdus_B. The sequence goes on from NZ_JBILOS010000002.1 coordinate 8,622, forward strand.
CTATCAGGTGCAGGGCAGCGACATTGCCGACAGCTATGTTGTCGATGGCCTGCGCAAGCGTGGGATCAAGGTGATGATCGGGCATAGCGCGGATAATCTTGGCGATGCGGCTGTTGTGGTGACGTCGACTGCGGTCAAAAAAGGCAATCCCGAACGCGATGCTGCGCTTGAACGCCGCATTCCGCTGGTGCGCCGCGCAGAGATGCTGGCCGAGCTGATGCGGTTGAAGAACACCGTTGCCGTGGCAGGGACGCATGGCAAAACAACGACGACGTCCATGATTGCCGCGATGCTCGATCATGGCGGCATTGACCCCACCGTAATTAACGGCGGTATCATCAACAGCTATGGTTCAAACGCGCGTCTGGGTGCGAGTGACTGGATGGTTGTTGAGGCCGACGAAAGCGACGGCAGCTTCCTGCGTCTTGACGGTACGCTGGCGGTTGTCACCAATATCGATCCAGAGCATCTTGACCATTATGGCGATTTTGATGCCATCAAACGCGCCTTTGTCGAATTTGTCGAAAACGTCCCTTTTTATGGCGCGGCAATCATGTGCCTCGACCATCCAGAGGTTCAGGCAATCTTGCCCAAGATCCGCGATCGCCGGATTATCACTTACGGTTTTTCGGCGCAGGCCGACATTCGCGGCGAAAATGTTACGTCGTTTCCCGGTGGCAACCGCTTTGATGTCGTTGTCCGCGCGCGCGACGGATCGCAACGCACGATAGAGGGCGTCGTCTTGCCAATGCCCGGACGGCATAATGTGCAAAATGCTTTGTCTGCCATCGCGGTCGGCCTTGAAATGGGCATGAGCGATGAAGCGGTCGCGCATGGCTTTGACAAATTTGGTGGTGTCAAACGGCGCTTTACCAAGGTTGGCGAAGTTGATGGCGTGACCATAATCGACGACTATGGCCATCACCCCGTTGAAATCCGCGCGGTTCTGTCTGCCGCACGCGAAGGCGCGCAGGGCCGCGTAATTGCCGTGGCACAGCCACATCGCTTCACCCGCCTGCGCGACCATATGGATGATTTCCAACAGGCGTTTAACGATGCCGATATGGTGTTCATTTCGCCCGTCTACGCCGCAGGCGAAGCGCCTATTGAGGGTATTGATTCCGAAGCGCTCGTGAACGGCATAAAGGCACGCGGGCACCGTTCGGCGGCGACCATCGCCGATGCGCAGGCGCTTGCAGTGAAGCTTGCAGAAACGGTGCAGGAAAATGACATGGTTGTCTGCCTTGGCGCGGGCGACATCACCAAATGGGCAGCGGGACTTGCGGACGCCATTAAGGCAGCCCGTGCATGAGCGTGAATATCCTTCCAAAGGTTGAAGGCAAGTTGACGGCCGATGCGCCGCTTGCGCCATTGGTGTGGTTCAAATCGGGCGGCAGCGCGGAATATCTTTTCGAACCCAAAGACATCAACGACCTGCAAGAATTTCTGCGTCAGCTTGATCCAGCGGTACCCGTCATGGCGCTTGGCCTTGGCTCCAACCTGATTGTGCGTGATGGCGGCGTTAGGGGCGTTGTCGTTCGCCTTGGTAAAGCCTTTGCCAAAGTGACGCCTGTTGACACAGTTACGCTAAATTGCGGGGCAGGGGCATCGGGCATATTGGTATCGTCAACCGCGCGGGACAATGGCATTTCGGGGCTTGAATTTCTGCGGTCCATTCCCGGCACGGTCGGCGGCTTTGTCCGCATGAATGGCGGCGCTTATGGCGGCGAGGTGAAGGATATCTTGGTCGATTGCGATGTCGTGATGCGCGATGGCGCGCTTGCGACCTTGCCGGTTGATGAGCTGCATTATAGCTATCGCCATTCGGATCTTCCCGATGGCGCCATTGTGGTCGGTGCACGCTTTCGGGGGGTGCCGGGTGTGTCAGACGCCATTCAGGCCGAGATGGACCGGATCAGCGCCGCGCGCGAAGCATCGCAGCCGCTGCGTTCAAAAACGGGTGGTTCGACATTCAAAAATCCGGATGGACATAAAGCATGGCAGCTGGTTGACGAAGCCGGATGCCGCGGATTGCAAATCGGCGGCGCGCAGGTTTCGGAAAAGCATACCAACTTTTTGATTAACACAGGCGATGCGACAAGCGCCGATATTGAGGCGTTGGGCGATGAAGTTCGCCAGCGTGTAAAGGCAAAGTCAGGCATTGACCTGCATTGGGAAATACAACGCGTGGGTGAAACAAAATGAGTGAGCAAATCCACGTAGCGGTGTTGATGGGTGGCTGGTCAAATGAACGGCCTGTGTCGTTGATGAGCGGCAACGGCGTGGCCGATGCGCTTGAGAAACTGGGCTATAAGGTCAGCCGTGTCGACATGGACCGCAATGTTGCGCAGTTTTTGGCCGCGCTGCGCCCTGATGTGGTGTTTAACGCGTTGCATGGCGTTCCGGGTGAAGATGGGTCGGTGCAGGGTATGCTCGACCTGATGGGCATTAAATATACCCATAGCGGCATGGTGACGTCGGTGATTGCCATCGACAAGGAATTGACGAAGCAGCGGCTGGTGCCCGCTGGCATTCCGATGCCAAAGGGTACGATGGTGGATAGCGAAAGCCTGTTCGCCGCCGACCCATTGCCGCGGCCTTATGTGCTGAAACCTGTCAATGAAGGCAGCTCTGTTGGCGTGGCGATTGTCACTGAAAACAGCAATTACGGAAACCCCATCTCGCGCGATGCCAAGGGGCCTTGGCAGGAATTTGAAACTTTGCTGGCCGAACCTTTTATCAAGGGCCGCGAACTGACGGTCGCGGTGCTGGGTAATAAGGCGCTGTGTGTTACCGAGTTGAAGCCAAAGAGTGGCTTTTACGATTTTGATGCCAAATATACCGACGGCCTGACCGAGCATATTTGCCCGGCTGAAATACCTGCGGATATTGCGCAGTATATGTTGGATGTCGCATTGGATGCGCACCGGTTGCTGGGCTGCAAAGGGGCATCGCGCACCGATTTCCGTTGGGACGATGAATTGGGCAAAAATGGTGTGTTCGTGCTGGAAACCAACACGCAGCCCGGAATGACGCCGCTGAGCCTCGTGCCCGAACAGGCGCGGCACGTTGGCATCAGCTATGAACAACTGGTCGACATGATCGTAAAAGAGGCGTTGGCATAATGGCGACTGCTGCACGAAAACCCGCTGCAAAACGCAAGGCATCGTCGCCGAACCCGCGCAAGAAGGTGCTGCAAATATCCTGGGTTGACCGGATCATGCGCATCCTGCCGATTTCGGAAGAAGATGTGCAGCGCGCGCTCACATGGATTTTTGTAACCGCGCTTGCGGTGCTGCTATTTGCCATTGCCCAATATACCGGCGTTACGGCCGCTGCGTATCAGCAATATGCAGCGCTCGCCGCAAAGGCCGGCTTTCAGGTGCAGCGCGTTGAAGTCACCGGTATGGAACGTGTGGACCAAGTTCGGGTCTATCAACTTGTCCTTGCCGAAAAAGACCGTGCGATGCCGTTGGTCGATATCGACAAGGTCCGCGCAGACTTACTGAAATATGGCTGGATCAAAGACGCCCGCGTGGCGCGCCGTTTGCCCGATACGCTTGCGGTTGAAATCGTCGAACGCACGCCGGCGGCGATTTGGCAACGCAACGGCAAATATTCGCTGATCGATGCCAACGGAATTGTCCTGCAAAATATTGCGGCGGGCGAAGGTGGTGATTTGCCGACATTGAACGGCGTTGATGCGAACCGGCATGCTGTCGCGCTCAACACCCTGCTCGACAATGCCTCCGCACTGAAAGCGCAAGTGATTGGCGCAACATGGGTGGGCAATCGCCGTTGGGATTTGCAGTTCCAGACCGGTGAAACATTGGCCTTGCCCGAAGGTGAAAAGGCAGCGGCCGAGGCGTTGCTGAATTTTGCGCGGATGGATGGCATTCACCGGCTGCTTGGCCGCGACCTGATCCATTTCGACCTGCGCGACCCCGAACGTGCATATTTCCGCAAGGCGCCCAAAGTTGAACCTGTTAAAGTAGAGAGCGGCGACGCAACGTCGACCACCAGCGGAAGAGAAGTATGAAAGCTGCACGCGTTGAAAAACTGATTTCGGCCATTGATATTGGCTCTTCAAAAGTTTCGGCACTCATTGCCGGGTTGACCGACAGCGGCGAGCTGCTGGTACTGGGAACCGGCCAACGCGAGAGCAGGGGCGTGACACGCGGGTGCATTGCGGACGTCGAACAAGCTGAATTGTCCGTGCGCCATGCCGTTGAACAGGCCGAGCGGATCGCCGGGCTGAACATCGACCGCGTGTGGGTGGGCATGTCCGCAGGCGGGCTTGATAGCTTGCTCGCGCCGGTTGAAATTGAACTGGGTGGCGATCGCATCACGCAGGAAGATATCGACGAATTGCTGCAGGCTGGACGTGCGAACATTCAGACCGGCGGCAAAATTGCGCTTCATATTCAGCCGACATTATATTCGCTGGATGGTGTTGGCGGTGTTGCGAACCCTTTTGGGTTGCATGCCGATCGCCTTGGTGTTGATGTCCATGTCGTTCTGGCGGACCAGTCGCCTGTTCGGAACATGGATATGACGGTGCGCGCGGCGCATCTTGATGTTGAGTCGCTCGTCGTTGGTCCAGTGGCCACTGGCCTTGCGTGCCTGACGGCGGAAGAACGGGAGCTTGGTGTCGCCCTTGTCGAATTTGGCGCGGCGGTGACCAATGTGTCGGTCTTCATCGGTGGCATGCTCGTCGGACTGGAAACCATTCAAAAGGGCGCATCTGATATTACCGACGACATCGCATCGGCCTTCGGTATTCGCCGGGCGCAAGCCGAACGGCTGAAATGCTTCCACGGCTCTGCCTTAACCAGCCCGCGTGATCATCAAGAAGTGCTCGACATTGGCCCTGATGAAAATGGCGTTGAAGCCGGCGCTAACGCACCGCGCATCACCAAGGCGCAGTTGAACGCCGTCGTCTGCCAGCGCGTGGATTCCATCGTCACCGAAATCGCACAAGCGCTGAAAACTTTGGGCTTTTCCGGTCCATCCGGGCATCAGGTGGTGTTGACCGGCGGCGGCGCTGAACTGAAGGGCGCAGCGGAACATATGCAAGGCGCGCTCGGCCGCACGGTCCGCATTGGCCGTCCATCTGGCCTTAATGGTATTCCGGAGGCACATTCGGGACCGGCATTTTCAACCCTCGTCGGATTGATTCATTATGCCGCATCGGAACGTGTTGACCTGAAATCAGGTTATGATTTGCGGGTCGAGCAGATGGCCGGGACGATGCCGGGGTTAATCGAACGTATAAAACGCGCTATACGAGAGAATTTCTGACAGAAACCTGTGCAAAAGCGGTAATTTTTGAGTGTGCACTTTGTCCTTTTGTGTCAAAAGCGTGAAAATTTCGAACAAGCCACAGAGGCTAAGGGGATAAACTTATGAGCATCAATATCGGTCCACCCATGGTTGACGAGTTGAAGCCAAAAATTGCCGTTATTGGTGTCGGTGGAGCAGGCGGTAACGCCGTAGCCAACATGATTAGCGCAAGGGTAGAAGGCGTCGACTTCGTTGTTGCCAACACCGACGCACAGGCGCTGAACGCGTCGCCTGCTGAATATCGCATTCAGCTTGGACCTGAAATCACACAGGGTCTTGGCGCCGGTTCACGGCCCGAAGTTGGTCGCGCTGCGGCTGAAGAAACGCTGGAGCAAGTGAAAGCGGCGCTTGTCGGTTGCCACATGTGCTTTATCGCGGCTGGCATGGGTGGCGGCACCGGAACGGGCGCTGCACCTGTTATCGCCAAGGTTGCGCGCGAAATGAACGTTTTGACGGTCGGTGTCGTGACCAAGCCGTTCATGTTCGAAGGTTCGCGCCGCATGCGGTCCGCAGAATCGGGTATCATCGAATTGCAGCAGCATGTTGATACGCTGATCGTTATTCCGAACCAGAATCTGTTCCTGGTCGCCAACCCGAACACAACATTTAAGGAAGCATTCCAGCTTGCCGACGAAGTGTTGCAGCAGGGCGTTCGTGGCATCACCGACCTGATGGTTATGCCGGGGCTCATCAACCTCGATTTTGCCGACGTCCGTTCAGTCATGCACGAAATGGGCAAGGCCATGATGGGCACGGGTGAAGCCGAAGGCGACGGCCGCGCGCTCGAAGCGGCGGAAAAAGCCATTGCCAACCCGTTGCTCGACGGCGTGTCGATGCAGGGTGCAAAGGGCGTTATCGTATCGATTACCGGTGGCGAAGATATGCGCCTGATGGAAGTTGACGAAGCGGCCAACCATATTCGTGAACTGGTTGATCCTGACGCGAACATCATTTGGGGTTCGGCATTCAATGAGAATCTGAACGGCAAGATCCGCGTTTCGGTTGTCGCAACAGGCATTGATAGCGAAGGCTTGACCGCGACACCGGCAGTACAAAGGACGCCATTCTCATTCAGCCGTCCTGCACCTGCACCTGAACCTGCCCCTGAGCCTGTCGTTGAAGTTGCACCTGCTGCGACATCTTTGTTTGAAAACACAGCCGATACAGCAGCAGTGGAAGAAACGGCCACCGCTGAATTCGAAAACGAAGCAGACGATGACAGCTTGGAACTGGGTAGCGACTTTGTTGCAATCGAAGAAGATGAAGCAGAAGACGTTGCACCATCGGAATATGCAGGCGACAATGACAGCCCACGGGATTCCTGGGCAAATGCCGACGCACTTGACCTCGATACGCCTGCGACCGAAGGCTATCCGTCTGCGCAGCCAGTCGACGTGACTGAGCCGCCCGTTCGCGCTGCACCACGCATTCCCACAGGCGGCACATTGTTTGAACGCATGTCCAACCTGTCGCGTGGTCTCACCCGTTCGGAAGACGATGAAGAAAAGCGCAATGAAGGCGGCAATGGTATCGGCTTCCCAAGCTTTCTTGACCGTCAGAACAACTCATAAGACGCGCGGCAAGCGCACCGTCATCTTGTCGTTTCTATGCAACCGTTTGTCGGACCAAAGCGTGAATGCGCTTTGTGTTCGGCAGCCGGCGGCTACATAGAAAGTCATGGATGTTATAATGTTACGTAGACTTGGCTTCTGCAGCGCGCTGGCATTTTTGGCCGGTGGGCTTTCACCCGCCGTGCATGCACAGGCTGTGGATGAAAGCGCACTCGAGGCGCTTGATCAGCAAACGCCTGCGGTCGTACCAAATATTGTCGAGCCCGCTGGCGCGGTGGAGCTGCGTGACGCGATGCGGCGCATTTCTTTTAGCCCAAGCGATGCAGATGCCTTGGCGGATGCGGGTAATGCCTCTTTGCTGTTGGGTGATGCCAATGCCGCGCTCAACTTCTTCACGCGCGCCAATGCGACACGGCCGAATAACAGCCGGATCGTGTCCGGCCTGGCCATAGCAACGGTGCGCAAAGAAAACCCGTTTGAGGCTTTGCGCCTGTTTGATGATGCCGTCCGGTTGGGCGCGAGCGAACGTTCGATTGCCGCCGACCGCGCACTGGCGTTTGATTTGCTGGGCAATTTCGGACGCGCACAGCAGGATTATCAATTGGCGCGGACCGTGGCATCAACGGATGACATCATCATCCGTCAGGCCGTCTCTCTTTCGCTGGCGGGGCAAAAGGAACAGGCCGACGCCATGCTCGTGCCGCTTTTGCAGCGCAATAGTCCGACGGCATGGCGCGCCCGGGCGTTTATGTTGGCCGCGCGTGGTGACTTGCGCGAATCCAACAAGGTTGCGCTGGGCTTCATGGATGCACCATCGGCGCAAAAGATGGAGCGGTTCTTCCGCTTGATGCCAAATTTAACCGGCGCGCAGCAGGCCGCCGCCATTCATCTGGGACATTTTCCAACCAGCCAATCGGTCGGACGTGACAGCGAACAGGTCCGCCGTGTTGCCGCAACCGCGCAGCAACCTGCCATCGCCCCCGGTCAAAACCGCCTCATTCCATCAGGCGCGCCGCTTGGAACAAACCCACAGAGCAAGCCAGACCGTAAACCGCAGGAACGTGTGGCAGTTCAGGCCGCGGTTCCAACAACGCCCCGGCCCGATCCTGTTATTGCAAAGGTTGAACCGGCCGTAACGGTCGCGGCAGCAACGCCAACCGCGCAAGAGCCGCTATCGCTTGCGGCGACAACGCCCCCGCAACCCGCTCCCGCTATAATCATGGCGGCACCAACAGCTGTGCCGGCTTCCACTGCCTCGGCGGGCTTCAGTCTGGATGCCATTGTTGGCGCCATCGAAATTCCGGAGAGCGAGCAACGGCCTTCGGAAATTCCGGTCGATTTGAAAAAGCTGAAGCCCGTGACGACCAAGGCAGCGGCCGACGTCAGCAAAGCCGCCAAAATTGACCCGAAAGCCGCCGCTAAAGCGAAGTTAGAGGCCGCAAATCCAGCGCGCATCTGGGTGCAAATCGCAACGGGTGAAGCCAGTGGGCTTGGTTTCGACTATCGCAAGCTAACGAAGAACAACCCCATATTGTTCAAAGCGCAGAAGCCGTGGACATCACCCTGGGGCAGGACCGCGCGACTGCTGGTTGGCCCGTTCCCCGATGTTAAGGCCGCCAAAAAGTGGGAAGGCGACTTTAAGAAAGCGGGCGGCGACGCATTTATGTGGAGAAGCGAGATTGGCGTTCCAGTGAATGCCTTAAAAGTAAAATAGGCTTCCTGTCGCGGCGGCTTGGTTGCATAAGCGCTGCATGTCGCAACTGGCTTCCTACGCATCACTTCCCGGCAACAGCCGCGGCCGATTCCATCCCGAGCCCGACCGCGATATTCGGGGCCCGCGTGATATATTCCAGCGTGACCGTGATCGTATCATTCATTCGATTGCGTTCCGGCGGCTGCGCCACAAAACGCAGGTGTTCATCTCACCCGACGGCGACCATTATCGTGTGCGCCTGACGCACAGCCTTGAAGTCGCGCAAATTGGCCGCACCATTGCCCGCGCGCTTGGGCTGAATGAAGATCTGACCGAGGCATTATGTCTGGCGCATGATATCGGGCACCCGCCCTTCGGCCATGCTGGCGAAGATGCGCTGGAGGCGACGATGAAGCCATTTGGCGGGTTTGACCATAATGCGCAGACGTTGCGCACACTCACGCAGCTGGAATCGCCTTATCCGTCATGGCCGGGCCTGAACCTCAGCTGGGAATTGCTGGAAGGGCTGGCCAAGCATAATGGACCCGTTGCCCGTCCGGGCTGGGCATTGTCCGAAGTCAACGCACAGTTTGACCTGAGCCTGACCGACTGGCCATCGCTTGAGGCGCAGATTGCAGCGATCAGCGACGATATTGCGTATGATAATCACGACATTGATGATGGCATCAGGGCAGGGTTGCTCGACATCGACCAGCTGCTGGATCTGCCTTTTGTGGCACAGCGTTGGGAAGCGATTTTGGACCGCTATCCGGGCGTGCCCCAACGCCGCTTGATTGGCGAGCTGACGCGCCAGCAGATTGGCGTCATGGTCAATGATGTGATTGAATCGACACGCGCCAGAATCGCACAGGCGGGTATCAAAACCGCTGATGACGTCCGCAAAGCCGGTGTCATGATCGGTGGGTTTTCGGCCGAAATGGCGGCGCGCGAACGGCAGCTTAAATCATTCATGTATGAAAAGCTGTATCACCATCCCACGCAACTGGCGGCGGCGGAAGAAGCAACCAAAATTGTCCGTGAACTGTTTGCCGCCTATCGCGACGATCCTGCATTATTGCCGGATGAATGGCGCGGCAGCCTTCCCAGCGAAGAACCCCAGCGCAGCCGCCATATCGCGGATTTTCTTGCGGGCATGACCGACCGTTATGCCACCGACCGGCACCGCGAAATCTGTGGAACCATCGCATGAGCCGCAAGATCGTCATCGCGGGCGGTTCAGGCCTAGTGGGCAAACAGGCGGCGGAGAACTTGGCGCGCGCGGGATTTGCGGTCCACCTCGTGTCGCGCCGACCATCGCACACATTTGCGCCGGATATAGAGGAGCATGTCGCGCCAACCGCTGACTGGCCAGCGATTGTGGCACGCATACAGCCTGACGTAGCCATTTCCGGTTTAGGGACGACGATACGCACAGCCGGATCGCGCGAAGCCTTCCGGGCGGTTGACCATGATCTGGTGCTCGCCTTTGCCAAGGCAAGCCATGAAGCCGGCGCGCTGCATTTCATTACGATATCGTCGGTCGGCGCGATGCCCGCGAGCAGCAGTTTCTATTTGCGAACGAAAGCGGAAATGGAACAGGGGCTGCGCAACATCGGCTTCCAACGCCTTGATATCATGCGGCCCAGTCTGCTGACGGGCGGGCATCGTGATGACCGCCGTCCCGGCGAGGCATTGGGTATATTGCTGTCGCCATTGGTGGACATTTTGATGTTTGGACCGATGCAGAAATTTGCGTCCACGCCGTCCGGCAAAGTCGCAAAGGCCATCGCCAATTTGGCAAAAGCGGGCGACGATGGCGTGTTTGTCCACGAAAATGAATCGATAAACACGCTGGCTGGTTGACTCTCCAAGGCCGTAAGGCCAATGCAGAGTCGTCGCTGACGAAGCGGGAGAGCGTCCCTTTCAGGGACCGCCGAAGGAGCAACCGCCCCGGAATCTCTCAGGCAAAAGGACCGCTTCGGCTTTTGCGACACTCTGGAAAGCGCATGTCTTTGCCATTTGCAACGACATGCCACCGAAGGTGTAACCTGCCTTTGCCATCGTTGATGGCAACCAAGGCGGATAAAGCTCTCAGGTACCCGTGACAGAGGGGGCAGCAGACTATGCGCCAACCGGCGTCGGTCGCTGCGACTCTTGAACGGACTGATATGAGCGAAGAAGACGAATTCGAACTAGAACCCATCGAAATATTGGAGCTGCCGCTCGACGCATGGCACCGCGACAAAGGCGCGCGCATGGTCGAGTTTGCCGGCTATCACATGCCGATCCAATATGAAGGCATCATGGCCGAACATATCTGGACGCGCGAGAATGCGGGGCTGTTCGATGTTAGCCATATGGGGCAGCTGATGCTGACCGGTGACGGCGCGGCCGAAGCACTTGAGGCGATGGTCCCCGGCGACATATCCGCGCTTAAAGAAGGCAAGATGCGTTACTCGCTGCTTCTGGATGAAGACGGCGGCGTGCTGGACGACATGATGATTACGGCCGTGCCTTTGGGCCTTTATGTGGTCGTCAATGGCGCGGTGAAATGGGACGATATGGGCCATCTGCGGGAGCATTTGCCCGATGAGATCACCATCAACCACATGGATGACCGCGCGCTATTGGCGTTGCAAGGTCCAAAGGCCGTGGATGCATTGAAACGCGTGGTGCCCGGTGTCGACGCGCTCTACTTCATGGAGGCCGGTTCATTCTTCTGGGGACCCAAGACCGATCCCGAGCCGCTGTGGATCAGCCGTTCGGGGTACACCGGCGAAGATGGCTTCGAAATTTCGGTGCCGGCGGCCCATGCAAAGGCACTTGCGGACCAAATCTGTGCGCAGCCTGAAGTAAAGCCCATTGGCCTTGGTGCACGCGATTCCTTGCGGCTTGAGGCAGGCCTGCCGCTGTACGGCCATGACATGAAGCCCGAATTTGACCCTGTCGAAGCCAGCGCAGCATTCGCAGTGTCGAAGCGCCGCCGTGCCGAGGGCGGGTTTTTCGGGTCTGACCGCATCCTGAATGCCTTGGCCAATGGCCCCGCACGCAAGCTGGTCGGGCTTTCGGTCGACGGCAAAATGCCCGTGCGCGAAGGCGCACCTGTTTTTGCAGGCGATGCGCAGGTTGGCGTCATTACGTCCGGTGGATTCGCCCCAAGCGTCGGCGCACCGATTGCCATGGGCTATATTGACGCTGGCCATAACGCCACCGGCAGCACGCTTGAGGCGGAGGTGCGCGGCAAGCGTGTGTCCGTCACGGTTTCACCCTTACCCTTCGTCCCACATCATTATCATCGCAAAGGAGCGCACACATGACCCGTTATTTCACCGAAGATCATGAGTGGATCGAAGTCGACGGCGACAGCGCCACTGTTGGCATCACGGACTATGCACAAAGCCAGTTGGGCGACATCGTGTTCGCTGAAGTCCCCGCGACTGGCGCGACGCTGAAAAAAGGTGGCGATGCTGCGGTTGTGGAATCGGTCAAGGCCGCGTCGGATGTCTACGCACCCGTCAGCGGTACCGTGATTGAGGGCAATGGCGCGTTGGAAGGCGACCCCGCGTTGGTGAACAACGATCCCGAAGGCGAAGGCTGGTTCTTCAAAATCACGCTCAGCGACACAAGCGAGCTCGACAGCCTGATGGATGCCGCCGCGTACAAGGCATTTGTCGACGGACTTTAAGCTAATCCGTCCGCAACCTGCGGGCCATGGAGATTGAAATGCGTTATTTGCCGCTCACCCCATCCGACCGTCAGGCCATGCTTGGTGTCATTGGGGCCAAATCGATTGATGATTTGTTCGCCGATGTGCCTGCGGAGGCGCAGCTGGACGGGCCAATCCATGGCTTACCCAACCATGCCAGCGAAATGGCGGTGGAGCGGCATTTTTCCAATCTCGCGCGGCAAAATATGACCGCGTCGCACACGCCGTTCTTTTTAGGCGCAGGCGCGTATAAGCATCATGTCCCGGCCAGTGTTGACCATATCATCCAGCGCGGCGAATTCCTGACGGCTTATACGCCGTATCAGCCCGAAATCGCGCAGGGCACGCTGCAGATGCTGTTCGAATTCCAGACGCAGGTTGCGCGGCTGTTTGGCTGCGATGTGGCCAACGCCTCGATGTACGATGGTTCGACCGCATGCTGGGAAGCCATTGGCATGGCTGGCCGCATCACGAAGCGCAGCAAAGCTGTACTCTCGTCGGGGCTGCACCCGCATTATGTCAGCGTGGCCAAAACGATGGCCCAATATACCGGCGATACGCTGGACACGGCCTTGCCAGAGCTTTCACCTGCCACGGATAGCGCACGTTTGCTGGATGCTATCGACGGCGAGACAAGCTGCGTTGTTGTGCAATATCCGGACATCCTTGGCCGTATTGAAGATCTGTCGGCGGTTGCGGCCAAGGCGCATGAACATGGCGCGCTGCTGATTGCTGTCGTGACGGAACCCGTCGCATTGGGTGCCATCAAGGCACCGGGGGAAATGGGCGCAGACATTGTTGTGGGTGAGGGGCAGTCGCTTGGCGTCGGCCTTCAGTTCGGCGGGCCTTATGTCGGACTATTTGCGTGCAAGGAGAAGTTCGTTCGCCAAATGCCCGGTCGCTTGTGCGGTGAGACCGTGGATGCCGAGGGCAAGCGCGGTTTTGTGCTGACGCTGTCCACCCGCGAACAGCATATCCGCCGTGAAAAGGCGACATCAAATATCTGCACAAATTCAGGCCTTTGTGCATTGGCCTTCAGCATTCATCTGACGTTACTGGGTGAAAAAGGGCTGCGTGGATTGGCGGAACTCAACCACGGCCTAGCTGTTCAAGCCGCCGACAGGCTTTCGCAAATCGCTGGCGTTGAGCTCGTCAACGACACATTTTTCAACGAATTTACGTTGAAGCTGCCAAAGGAAGCACGCCCCGTCGTGCGGGCATTGGCCGACCGGAAAGTCTTGGGCGGCGTCTCCTTAGGCCGCTTATATCCGGATGCAGATGCGCTCGCCAAGGGTCTGGTCGTCGCGGTGACCGAAGCCGCGACCATGGAGGATGTCGAAACATTTGCGGCCGCATTGCACGAGGTATTGGCATGAGCACGATCAATCAAAGCGGTTGGAAGCCGGAAATGGGCAGGGCGGGCGAAGCCGGCCCCGCGACATATACCGGCAACAAGGCGCTGATGCTGGAAGAGGCGTTGATTTTCGAAATCGGCACGACCGGAACAACCGGCGTTGATCTGGCCGACGCGCCGAAGGTCACGCCGCGCCTTGGCAATTTGGCCCGCAATCGCGACATTGGCCTTCCCGGCCTGTCTGAACCCGAAACGGTGCGGCATTACACCCGCCTCAGCCGTCAGAATTACGCCATCGACCTGGGCTTCTTCCCGTTGGGCAGCTGCACCATGAAGCATAATCCACGGCTCAACGAGAAAGTCGCGCGGATGGAGGGCTTTGCCGATGTCCACCCGCTGCAGCCGGTTGAAACGGTGCAAGGCGCATTGGCGGTGATAAACGAGCTGGCGGTTTGGCTGATAAAACTGACCGGCATGCATGGCGTAGCCATGACACCGAAAGCCGGCGCGCACGGCGAATTGTGCGGTATCCTTGCTATCAAAGCGGCACTCGAAGCGCGCGGCGACCCGCGCAGCGTTATCCTCGTCCCCGAAAGCGCGCATGGCACCAACCCGGCCACGGCTGCATTTGCCGGTTATGCGGTCGAGAATATTCCGGCAACGTCAGAAGGCCGTGTCGATTTGGCGGCGCTGAAGGCGCGGCTTGGCCCCGATGTTGCGGGCGTGATGATTACCAATCCGAACACCTGCGGCCTGTTCGAGCGGGACATGAAAGCCATCTCAGATGCGGTCCACGCTGCTGGCGGATATGTCTATTGCGATGGAGCAAACTTTAACGCCATCGTCGGCCGGGTACGTCCGGGCGATCTCGGTATCGATGCCATGCACATCAACCTGCATAAGACTTTCTCCACCCCGCATGGTGGTGGTGGTCCGGGTTCGGGGCCGGTCGTTTTATCGGAAGCATTGTCACCTTTTGGTCCGATACCATTTACCGAGCGCCACGCAGACGGGCACTATACGTTGGTCGAAGAAGAAACTGCCAGCGCGCGCCATCCGCACAGCTTCGGCCGCATGGTTGCCTTCCATGGCCAAATGGGCATGTTCACGCGCGCTTTGTCCTACATCATGTCGCATGGCGCCGATGGTTTGCGTCAGGTGGCCGAAGACGCCGTGTTGAACGCCAATTACATCCTGCGCAGTCTTGAGGATGTCCTTGATGCGCCCTTCGCGCATAGCGGGCCATGTATGCATGAGGCGTTGTTCAGCGATAATGGCTTGGCCGAGGGCTTTTCAACGCTCGACATCGCCAAGGGGCTAATCGACGAAGGCTATCACCCGATGACGGTCTATTTCCCGCTCGTCGTGCATGGCGCGATGTTGATTGAGCCGACCGAAACCGAGAGCAAGGCCACGCTTGACCAGTTTATTGGCGCGATGCGCTCGGTCGTGCAACGGGCGAAGGCAGGGGATCCGATGCTGAAATCGGCGCCACATCATGCGCCACGCCGTCGCTTGGATGAAACGCAAGCTGCGCGAAAGCCCGTGCTCGTGTGGCGCGAACCTGAACAGGCAGTTGCGGCGGAATGACCACGCCGCAGCCTTTTGTGTTTGAACGCGGCCCCGAGGTAAAGCGGCACGCGCCAGCGACCGTGCGTAACCGCGATGTGATTGCGCAAGCGCTTGCAAAACTGCTGCCCGACCACGGGCTCGTGCTCGAAATCGCGAGCGGCACAGGCGAACATGTGGTGCACTTTGCCAAGCTGTTCCCCGCGTTGACATGGCAGCCGACTGACCCTGATCCTATCGCTGTGGCGTCGATTGAGGCGTGGCGTGCGGATGAGAATGCCGCGAATGTCTTACCCGCGTTGTTGCTCGATGCCGCGTCCGATTGGCCCGTTACGAATGCCAATGCCGTGCTGTGCATCAACATGGTGCATATCAGCCCCTGGGCGGCCACCGTCGGATTGCTGCGCAATACAGCCCGAACGCTTGGCCCGTCCGAACCACTGTGCATTTATGGGCCATTCCGCCAGCGCGATGTTCCCCTCGCGCAGAGCAATGCTGCATTTGATGCGTCATTGCGCCAACAAAATCCCGAATGGGGTTTGCGCTCCGTGGAGAAAATCAACGAAACCGCCAGCGAGAATGGCTTGCGCCTCGACCAGATCGTCGAAATGCCCGCGAACAATCTACTGCTGATATTCCGCGCTTAGCCAGATTTGATCGCCGATAAATATTGGCTTCGCCTTAATCCTCGCATTCTAAGGCGGAAACCGAGACGTAATCCGTTTGTTGACAACTGGCTATAATCTCTCGACAAAATACATCAGGGCCTCTGCCAAACGCGGCCCGATCTTGGGAGAGATGACATGGCCGTGGCCGATTTCGACATATTGACCTTTGACGGTTTTCTAACCCTTTGGGCAAAGGACCGCCCCGATGGGCCGGCTTTATCGCAAGATGACCGCGCTTTTACATATGGCGGGCTCGAAGAGCACACCGCAAAAATTGCGTCGATGCTGATGGCTATGGGCCTTAAAAAAGGCGACCGCATTGCGTGGATTGGCAAAAACAGCGACCTGTATTTCTCGCTGTTTTACGGTGCGGCACGCGTTGGCATTGTCATGGTGCCGATTGGCTGGCGGCTTGCGCCTGCTGAATGGGCATATATTGCGAAAGACACCGGCGCACGCGTTTTGTTCGCGGGGCAGGGGTTTGACGCGGGCGTTCAGGCACTTGCCAAAGACGTTCCGGGTGTTGAGCGTGTCATTGCGGAAGATGACGCGCGGCGGATGATCGATGCGACACCGCGCGCTGCGTTTGAACCTGCTGGCCCGGATGATGCTGTGCTGCAGCTCTACACTTCAGGGACGACGGGTAATCCGAAGGGCGCGGTGCTGTCGAACCGCAACCTGTTTGCCCTGCGCAAGCATTCTGCCGATTCCGAACATGCCTATACCAAATGGGAGGATGATGAAGTCGTCCTTATCGCCATGCCTTGCGCGCATATTGGCGGGACGGGGCTTGGCATCATGGCACTTGCGTCTGGCTTGCCGGGGTTGGTTCAGGCTGAATTTTCGCCGGATGCGGTTTTTGACGCGATCGAAAAAGGCGGCGCGACGCGGTTGTTCATTGTGCCTGCCGCCTTGCAAATGATGGTCAATCACCCGCGCTGCCGCTCGGTCGATTACAGCCGTCTGAAATATATTCTGTACGGCGCAGCGCCGATTCCGCTCGAGCTGCTGCGGCAATCTATGGATGTGTTCAACGCGCAGTTCATTCAAGTTTATGGCATGACCGAAACGACCGGCACAATCTGCATGTTGCCGCCCGAAGACCATGACCCCAATGGCAACAAAAGAATGCGCTCGGCCGGAAAGCCTTTGCCCGGCGTTGATCTGCGCATTGTTGATGGCGCGGGCAACGACATGCCGGTGGGAGAGGTCGGTGAAGTGTGGACGCGGTCTTCGAACAATATGATCGGCTATTGGAATTTGCCTGATGCAACCAAAGGCACGGTCGCCGATGGCGGCTGGATTAAAACGGGCGATGCCGGATATCTGGATGAAGACGGCTATTTATACATTCACGACCGCGTCAAAGACATGATCATCACAGGCGGCGAAAATGTCTACCCCGCTGAGGTCGAGAGCGCGATTTACGGCCATCCCGATGTTCTGGAAGTCGCCGTCATCGGCGTGCCAGACGCCAAATGGGGCGAGGCGGTGAAGGCTGTCTGTGTGCCCAAACCCGGCGCGCAGGTTGATGTTGAAAGCGTGATGAACTGGGCCCGCGAACGCATCGCAGGGTTCAAGGTACCGCGTTCGGTGGATGTCATCGAAGCCCTGCCGCGCAACGCATCGGGCAAGATTTTGCGCAAGGATTTACGCGCACCTTATTGGGCGGGATATGACCGGCAGGTAAATTAAGTCCGTTGGCTTAGCGGCCAACGCTGACATAATTGAACCCTGCGGCCTGCGCTTCTTCCGGGCGATAGATGTTGCGTAGGTCGACCAGCACGTCGCCTGCCATCGCGGTATGCAGCTTTTTAAGGTCCAACGCACGATAGGCATCCCACTCCGTGACTAGCGCGACGGCATGCGCATCTTGCGCTGCGCTGTAGGCGCTGGCGGTCATCACCACGTCGGGCAAGATCTTGGCGGCCTCCTCCATGCCTTCGGGATCATGGGCGTGCACGATGGCGCCGGCATCCAGCAGCGTCTGGACAATCGCAATCGACGGGGCATCGCGCATATCGTCGGTATTGGGTTTGAACGTCAGGCCAAGCAACCCAACCTTCATGCCGCGCACATCACCGCCCAAGGCGTTGATGATTTTGCGGCCCATGGCACGCTTTCGAAGGTCATTTGCCTGAACGACCGCTTCCACCACGCGAACGGGGGTTTCATTATCCTGTGCCGTCTTGAGCAACGCCAGCGTGTCTTTTGGAAAGCAGCTGCCGCCATAGCCGGGCCCTGCATGCAGGAACTTTGGTCCAATACGGTTATCCAAGCCAATGCCGCGCGAGACGTCTTGCACATTGGCCCCCAGTTTTTCACATAGATCCGCCATTTCGTTGATGAAGGTGATCTTGGTCGCGAGAAATGCGTTTGCGGCATATTTGATCAGCTCCGACGAACGGCGGCTGGTGAACAGCAAGGGCGATTCATTCAGGAACAAGGGACGGTAAATCGCGCGCATGACATCGCGGGCCCATTCGACATCGCTGCCCACAACAATGCGGTCGGGGCGTTTGAAGTCACCAATGGCCGCGCCTTCGCGCAGGAATTCCGGGTTGGAAACAACGGCAAATTCAAGGTCAGGGCTGGTTTCGCGAATGATGCGCTCAACCTCGTCACCTGTGCCAACAGGAACCGTGGACTTCGTCACAACAACCGTGCCCGGATCAATTGCGCGCGCCAATTCTTCGGCTGCGGCATAGACATAGCTTAAGTCCGCATGGCCATCGCCGCGGCGTGACGGCGTGCCAACGGCGATGAAGATCGCGCCGCACCCTTTGACCGATTGCATGACATCGGTTGAAAAGGTCAAGCGGCCGGCATCGACATTGGTCTTGACCAAAGTATCAAGCCCCGGTTCGTAAATCGGCATGATATTGGCATTCAGACGCGCAATCTTGCCCTCATCCTTGTCGACACAGATAACTTCATGCCCGAAATCTGCAAAACATGCGCCAGATACAAGGCCAACATAGCCCGAACCGATCATTGCGATTTTCATTACGATACCCTTTTGGAGGCGACTGCCGATTGCTTGCGCCTTATGCCTTTATCATGACAGGAACAAGTCTTGCGTCGGCAGGTTCAGCCGACCACGCATATGTCAGCCTTCTCGACGACGGGCATGATCGATGATCTCCGCTATGCGCTGGCTTGCGTGACCATCCCCAAATGGATTGTGCGCGCGCGCCATTGCTGAATAAGCGGCATCACTGTCCAAAAGCGTGAGAATTTCGGAAATGATGCGGTCTTTATCGGTGCCGATTAGCTTGGCTGTGCCCGCTGTGACGCCTTCCGGGCGCTCGGTGGTGTCGCGCATGACCAACACCGGTTTTCCAAGCACGGGGGCCTCTTCCTGAACGCCGCCGCTGTCGGTTAACATGATGTGCGATAGCGACAGCAAGCGGGCGAAGTTGGGATAGTCCAAGGGTTCGATCATCGCGACATTGGGTAAATCATCCAGCGCGGCTTCCATCACTGCCCGCACATTTGGGTTCATGTGCACGGGGAAGATGCATGCGACATCGTCCCGCGCCGCAATGGTCCGAATGGCCGATGCGATATTGTCCATACCATCGCCGAAATTTTCCCGCCGGTGCGCGGTGATGCCAATGATCTTGCGGCCACGGAACCGTTCTTCATATGGCGCAAGGTTTGCTGCCAATGCTGGGTTTTGCGCGATGCGATCCGTTACCCAGTGCAGCGCATCAACCCCTGTGTTGCCGGTGACAAAGATGTTTTTAGGCAATACCGCCTCTGCGGTAAGCGCAGCCGCAGACACAGCGGTTGGCGCGAAATGCTGATCCGCAATCGTGCCGATAATCTTGCGATTCACTTCCTCAGGCCATGGCTGATAAATGTTATCGCTACGCAAACCCGCCTCGACATGGCTCACGGGAATTTGGCGATAATAAGCGGCGAGTGCGCCAGCCATGGCGGTTGCGGTGTCGCCTTGGACGATCACACGGTCCGGTTTTGCGGAATCGAGCACACGGCCAATAGCCTCCAACAAGCGCGCTGTGAGCGCATCAAGCGACTGCCCGGGTTGCATGAGGTCGAGGTCATAATCCGGAACGATGCCGCTGATGGCCAGCACTTGATCAAGCATCTGCCGGTGTTGCGCGCTCACTAAAACTTCAGTGTGCATGTCAGAGTAACCAGCCAGCGCATTGACAACAGGAAATAACTTTATGGCTTCTGGCCGCGTGCCAAAGATAACCATATTTTTGTGCATGTCGGGGTCCTGCAGTCGATGCGCCTGTGCAGGTCGCCATCTAATCCGAACATGTTAAGAAGTGACGAAGTCACAGCGTCAAAGGGCGGGCCCATTGAGAGGCCCTTGCGGTAACCGTCAGGCCGTGCCTTTTTCCTGTTCAGCCAGTTCCTGCTGCAAACGACGCGTGACCGCTTCTGGTGATCCCGTATATTTCGCAAGCCGCGCATAAATGAGCGGGATGAGAACAAGCGTAATCAGCGTGGCGAGCGTTACGCCGAAGACAATGACCACCCCGATAGAGGCCCGTGCTGCGCCGCCTGCGCCACTGGCAATAGCAAGCGGGATTGCGCCGAATACCGTCGCAATCGAGGTCATCAGAATTGGCCGCAAACGGCGCGCTGCAGCTTGCTGGATCGCCTCCAGAATTTCCAAACCTTCATCGCGCAGCTGGTTTGCAAATTCGACAATCAGAATGCCGTTCTTTGCCGCAAGCCCCACGAGCATGACGATACCGATCTGGCTGTAGAGGTTGAGCGTCATCCCGGTCAGCGCAAGTCCAATGATACCACCGCCGACGGCCAATGGAACGGTGGTGATAATGGTTGCAGGGTGCACGAAGCTCTCGAACTGCGCCGCCAAAACAAGATACACCAACAGGATTGTGAGGAAAAACACGAGGATGATGGATCCGCCGGTTTCCTTATATGCTTGGCTTTCACCGCGATAGCCAACGGCGAGCACTTCTGGCGATGCTGCGGCTTGCTCTTCAAGGAATGCCAGTGCTTCCCCCATTGAATAGCCCGGTGCCAATCCGCCCGACAGCGTAATGGCGCGCAGCTTGTTATAACGGCCAAGGTCGCGTGCGCCGGCGGTTTCTTTATAGGTGATGAGGTTGGCGAGCGGCACCAAGGATCCATCGCGGCTCCGCAGCTGGATAGCCGCCAAATTCTCGGCGGTTGCGCGGTTTTGCGCATCGGCCTGAACAATCACGCGATACTCTTCGCCGCGATCAACATAGGTTGAGACTCGGCGCGACCCCAATAGCGACTGGAGCGCCTGGCTGACGTCGGCAACGGATACACCCAGGTCGCCAGCGCGTGCCGTGTCGACCTGAATCTCCATTTGCGGCTTCGTCTCCTTATAGTCGGAATCGAGGTTCACAATGCCGGGATTTTCCCGCGCCGCGGTCAATATCCTGTCACGCGCAACGCTTAGGGATTCATAAGTGGACCCTGCGATGACGAAGTTCAGCGGCTGACCGCGCCCCCGTCCGATAGACGACCGCGCCGCGCCATTGCCGCGCACAGCGGGAAGATCGGCAAGGATTTTATTGACCTGTGCGACGACATCTTCGGTCTTCTCGGTGCGTTCTTCCCATGGTTTCAGGAAGATAAGGAAGGTGCCCGAGTTAAAGTCATCACTTGCGGAAAAGCCGCCAGGCGTGCGTTGAATGATGGACCGAACCGTACCCTTTTCGAGCAGCCCCAAAACCGGTTTGGACGCATCCAACATATATTTGTCCATGGCGTTGTAGCCAGTGCCCTCTGGCGCTGCAATGTTGACGCTTATGACGCCCACATCCTCGGCTGGTGCGAGTTCGGACTGAAGCGTCGTGAACAAAAGGCCTGCAACAACCAAAAAGCCAATGACGCCAAGCATCGCCGCCAACGGCTTGGCAATCGCGCGGGACAACATATCCGAATAGCGCGTTTCCACGCGTTGGAATTTATCGTCTACCCAAGATGCAACACGTCCGCGCTTTTCCTGCTTGAGCAGCTTCGAACACAGCATCGGCGCAAGGCTGAGCGCGACAAAGCCTGAAAAGGCGATGGCGGCAATCATTGCGGCTGCAAGCTCGCGGAATAAAAGGCCGGTCTGGCCTGCCAGAAACATGACGGGCACGAAAACAGCGCAGACGACGATGGTGGTTGATACGACCGCAAAAGCGACCTGCCGCGTGCCCGTCACCGCGGCGACAAGGGGAGGCTCGCCTTGTTCGATCCGGTGATAGACATTTTCCAACACGACGATGGCGTCATCGACGACCAGCCCAATCGCAAGCACGAGCGCTAGCAACGTCAACAGGTTGATGGAAAATCCGAACATCCACAGTACCGCAAAGGTCGCGAGCAAGCAGATGGGCACGGTGATCGCCGGAATAAGCGTTGCGCGCCAGCTGCCCAAAAACAGGAAGATGACCAAGACCACCAATGCCGCCGCTTCTGCCAAGGTGGTCCACACGCCGCTGATCGCCTTGCTGATGAACAGCGAGTCATCCGACCCAACGGTAATTGTCATTCCCTGCGGTAAATCGCCTTTGATTTGTTCGGCGAGCGCCTTTGCGCTTTCGGCGACGGCCAAAGTGTTCGCGCCCGACTGGCGAACGATGCCCATGCCAAGCGCAGATTCGCCGTTCAACCGGAATGCCGCATAGGGATTTTCCGGACCGGTTTCGACGCGCGCCACATCCGCCAGACGAATGAGCGAACCGTCGGCTCCGCGTGCGACGATAAGCTGCTGAAACTCGGCTTCATTCCCAAATGGTCGGCTGACGCGCAGGGTTACGTTTTGATCAGTAGACTCCAAGCGACCGGCGGGCAGTTCGACATTTTGGCTGCGCAGCGCATTTTCCACATCAAGCGGCGTGAGGCCCAATGCCGCAAGGCGGTCTGGCTGCAGCCAAATACGCATCGATGGCCGCGCTTCGCCGCCCACAAACACACGCGCGACGCCATCGACGGCGGAGAAGCGGTCTACCAGATTGCGGTCGACATAATCGCTGAGTTCAAGCCGCGACCAACCCGGTTTTGACACCACGAGAAACAATATCGGCGATGCATCGGCATCGACCTTGCGCACTTCAGGCGCGAGCACTTCTTCGGGCAAATCATCCGCCACCCCGCCGACACGGTCGCGGACATCGTTCGCAGCGCTGTCGACGGTTCGGCCCGGCGCGAATTCGATGGTGATTTCGGACTGCCCGTCGCGCGAACGGGACGTAATCGTTTGAATGCCCTCAATACCGGCAAGCGCATTTTCCAGCACCTGTGTCACCCGCGTTTCGACGACACTGGCGGCAGCGCCGGTATAGGCGGTTCCAACCGACACAATCGGGGGTTCCGTGTCGGGATATTCGCGCACGGGTAAGCTTAAAAAGCCGACAATGCCGACCAGCACCATCAGAATCGCAATTACGGCTGCGAATACGGGTCTGCGGACCGAGATGTCGGAAAGTGTCATCTCAACCTTGCATCATTTATTTTTTGCGGGGGCTTCGCCAGTTTTGGCTTTTCCAGTGCGCACTTTGGCACCATCCGACAGCTTCACGACGCCTTCGGTTACGATTTTGTCGCCGACTTTAAGCCCGCTGACGATTTCGACCAGATTGCCGTCGCGTGTGCCGGTCTTAACCTCAATACGCTTCGCCTTTTGATCAGCATCCAGCGTGTAGACAAAACTCACATCGCCTTCACGGACGAGCGAGAGTTCGGGGATAGCGGGGGCGGTGCGCGTTTTCGATGTGATCGTGACCGACAGCAACATTCCCGGTTTTAACTGTCCGTTGCGGTTCGGCAATATCGCGCGCAGCGTGGCGGTTCGCGTTTGCGGGTTCACCACGGGATCGATCGCAATGATTTTGCCTGAAGCGACATAATCGGGGAAAGCCGCAGCCTTCGCACTGATGTCTTGGCCAACGCGGACGTTCGCCAACATCGTTTCGGGTATCGTGAAATCCAGTTTAATTGCACTCAGGTCGCTGATGGCGGCAATTTCGTCTCCGGCGCTGACAACTGCGCCAACCGATATGCGCCGCAGCGACACTTGGCCGGAAAAGGGTGCCCGCACAACGCGGTCGCCAATCGTTGCGCGCGCTTCATTGGCGGCGGCTTTTGCCGATGCGGCTGATGCGGTTTGCGCCTCAAGATTGGCGTTGGTTGCAAAGCCGCGGCGGTGAAGCTCACTAATCCGGGCCAGTTGCTGATCGGCTTGGCGCGCACGCGCTTGCGCGCTGGCGAGTGAGGCTGTTTCCTGCCCTTGCGCCAGAACGGCGAGCATCTGGCCCTGCCGCACATAGTCGCCGTCCGAAAAACCAAGCTGCGTGATGCGTTCAGTGACTGGCGCGCGAACCGAAACCTGCTCATTGGCGTTTGCAGTGCCAACGGCAACGTAGCGGTCCGAAAAGACATGCTCCGTTGCGGCACCCAGTGTGACCAATGGCGCAGGGCGGTCGCGTTTTTCTTCACCGCCGCCACAGGCAGCGACACATAGCATCAACGACAGAATGAGTAGCTTGCGCATTTTTTCACCTGTGAGGGGAGATGGATATCGAAGTTCGCGTGATGGCGGAACTTAACCCATATTAACAGCATATTTCGACGAAAGCATTTCTAAAGGCGAAACATTATCCCGTCGCCGCGAACCGAGAACGCATGTTCCCAGTCCGCAGCGCCAGTACCATCAATGCCTGATGATGTGATCGAACGCAGACAGGCCTGCCTTTGTGCCTTCGCCCATTGCGACGATAATTTGCTTGTACGGGACAGTCGTAACGTCGCCAGCAGCGAAAACGCCCGGGATATTCGTTGCGTTATGGGCATCGATTTCGATTTCCCCGCGGGGCGAAAGCTGCAGCGGTCCTTTTAACCACTCGGTGTTCGGAACCAGCCCGATTTGCACGAAGATGCCTTCAAGGTCGATGCGATGCGAATCCCCGGTCAGACGGTCGGTGTAGACCAGTGCCTCAACCTTTTCGCCGTCGCCCAATACTTCCGTGCTCAATGCCGACGTGATGATGTCGACATTGGGCAGGCTGCGCAGTTTGTTTTGCAGCACCGCATCTGCGCGCAGTTGCGAGTCAAATTCGACGAGCGTGACGTGGGACACAATGCCTGCAAGGTCGATGGCCGCTTCAACGCCGGAGTTACCACCACCAATGACGGCGGTGCGCTTGCCCTTGTACAACGGACCATCGCAATGCGGGCAATATGCCACGCCCTTGTTGCGATATTCTTCTTCGCCGGGAACGCCCATTTGCCGCCAACGGGCACCTGTCGACAATATGATCGTCCGTGCCTTTAACGTTGCACCGCTCGCGAGCTTTACTTCATGCAAGCCGCCTTCGGCAGCGGGGATGAGCTCTGTCGCGGCCTGAAGGTTCATGATGTCGACGTCATATTCGCGGACATGCTGTTCCAATTGCGCCGCCAGTTTTGGCCCTTCAGTGTGCTGGATCGAAATGAAGTTCTCAATGCCCATCGTATCGAGCACCTGACCTCCAAATCGTTCCGCGACAACGCCGGTGCGAATACCCTTGCGCGCCGCATAAATCGCGGCCGCTGCGCCGGCTGGACCGCCGCCGACGACGAGAACTTCAAACGGTTCCTTGGCTGCGATCTTTTCCGCAGCGCGGGCAACGGTGCCGGTGTCGAGCTTCGCCATGATCTGCGCGAGGTCCATCCGGCCTTGGCCAAAGGGTTCACCATTCAGGTAAATGGCAGGGACAGCCATGACCTTGCGGGTCTCAACTTCTTCGCGGAACATCGCGCCATCAATTGCGACATGGCTGACGCTTGGATTGAGCGCGGCCATGATGTTGATAGCCTGAATAACGTCAGGGCAATTCTGGCACGACAACGAAAAGAATGTTTCGAAGTGGAAGTCGCCTTCAAGCGCCTTCACTGAATCGAGTAACTCGGCCTCTTCCTTGGGCGGGTGTCCGCCCATGTGCAGCAGCGCGAGGACCAAAGATGTGAATTCATGCCCCGAAGGCAGGCCCGCAAAATGCGTTTCAGCAGTACCATCGGCGCGGCGGATGGCGAAGGAAGGCACGCGATCCGCATGGCCATCAAAACGCGCGGTCAGCAGGTGCGACTGTTCGACGACGGTTTCAACCAGCGCGCGCATTTCCGCAGACTTGGGGCTGTCGTCGAGGGTCGCGACGAGCTCAACTGAGGTGCGCAGGTTTGCCAAATATGTTTTCAACTGGGCAGTGGTGGCAGCATCAAGCATCTTGGGTCTCTTTCAAACAAGCACGGTCACGCCGCGACGGATGGCGGCTAAATTGGTCGGCTATCGGGGTGGGTGCCGCGCTAAAGAACGCGGCACCCGAATATATATTAGATCTTACCGACGAGGTCGATCGAAGGCGCAAGCGTTTCGCTGCCTTCTTCCCACTTCGCAGGGCAAACCTGACCGGGGTGCTCGCGCACGTAGATCGCAGCTTTGATCTTGCGGACGAGTTCAACCGCGTTGCGGCCAACGCCTTCACAGGTGATTTCCATGACCTGGATCACGCCGTCTGGGTCAACGACGAAGGTCGCACGGTCGGCAAGGCCTTGGCCTTCGCGCAATACGCCGAAGTTGTTGCTGATGACGTGGTTCTGGTCGCCAAGCATGTGGTAGTTGATCTTGCTGATCGCTGGCGAGCTGTCATGCCATGACTTGTGGCTGAAATGCGTGTCGGTCGACACTGCGAATACTTCAACGCCCATGGCTTGCAGGTCCGCATATTGGTCAGCAAGGTCTTCCAGCTCGGTTGGACATACAAATGTCCAGTCAGCAGGGTAAAAGAAGAAAACGCCCCACTTGCCCTTTACGTCGGCGTCGGAAACTTCAACGAACTTGCCAGCCTTGTACGACTGCGTTGTGAACGGCTTAATGCTTGAACCGATGATACCCATGTAAAATCCTTTCGATGGTGGTTTTTGAAATTCTGACGCTCCCCAACACCAATTCTATCATTTAGTCCAGCAACCGTTTTTGCAATGACTAATCGTTTTTTCCGATAATTCGATGTGTGCGGTCGCCGTGCAGTGAATCCGGGATGTATTACACATAACTATCCAACATGCTGCGCACATCAACACGGGCCTTTAACCGGCTTGCCAGCAGAAACACGCCGCCTAACTTGCGTTGCACAAATAGCATTTCGGACGGCGGGATGTGCCAGTTGCGGCGGTCGGCGGCTATATTCATGCCTTCGTCGCGCATGTCGCCCACGAACCCTGTCTGACCGAAATCGAACGGGCCTTGCTGCTGCACCATGTTGATTGCCGTCGCGACAATCGTCTTGATCTCGCGGCTATTCAGCTTTGCCGTCTGGGCATTCATAAAGCCCATATCGATGACCGCCGCCAAAACGCCATCATGGTCACCGGCCAACCCCATCTGAAGCAGATGGCGATATTGGTCGACGACCGTTTTCGGTAATGGGCGGCTTGCCCCAAAATCGAGAAGCACGACTTTCCCTGTTACCGGGTCGTAACGGTAGTTGGCGAAATTCGGATCGGTTTGCATGACATGGAATTCAAACAGTTCACGCAAGACCAGTTCAATCAGCAACGTCATGATCCGGTCGCGTTCTTCCTGTGGGGCAGTCACTGTCGATTCTATCGCGACACTTTCCATGTACGACATAACCAGCACGTTTTTGCCGCTTAAGGCCGAATGCAGCGCTGGAACTTTGTACGCCGCGTCATCGGCCAAAAGCGCCCCGAACTGTGCCAGATATTCGCCCTCGCGGATGTAATCGGCTTCCTCATGCAACTGGCGCTTTGCCTCGACCAGCAATGGCGCGATGTCGAGTGTGCTCGGCAAGAGATGCGACAGCTTCAACAGCGTAGCGACATTATCGACATCGCTATCGATGCTGCGGCGGACGCCGGGATATTGGATCTTGATTGCGACATCTTCATTGTCGAGGGTCAGCGCGCGGTGGACTTGCCCGATGGAGGCTGCGGCAATGGGGCGGTCGTCAAAGCGAATGAATTGTTCGCGCCAATTCCTGCCCCAATGCCCTGCAAGCACCGCGTTCAACTGGGCTGGTGGCATGTGCTGCGCATCGGCACGTAGTCGCGCGAATATATCCGCAAGCTCGGGCGGAAGGAAGTCGCCGGTATCCATGGACACAAGCTGACCCAATTTCATCGCCGCGCCACGCATTTGTCCCAATTGCAGGGTAACCTTTAATGCGTTTGCTGGTGTCAGAAGCAAATCCGCCATCGTCGGCCGCCGCCCAGATGCAAACTGCTTGGCACCATCAAGCAACATGCTTCCCGCAATGCCCGTCGCCATGTTGCCAAAACGGGCGATGCGCGAAAGCCGCCCGCTGGGTACACGCAGTCCTTTGGACCGAAATTCTTCAGGTGGCATGGGTGAGGGTCTCGATGAAGTAACACTTCAATATGAGGGGCGTGACGATTTAGACAAGGCAAGTGACCCAAATTATCTCTTGGCCCAATGAATAGGCCGACCAAGAATGACGTTTGAAAATTTTACATGAAGTTGCGTTATTATGCGAAATCCACCTTGCCGACGGCCGCCTTCCCGTGCACCTGTTACTGCATAAACCGATCTGAGGGGGAGATGCGTGGTATGAAAAACGACGCGTTGAAAAATGTCATTGTCATCTTGGCTGCGGGCCTAACGGCTTGCGGCGGTGGCGGTAGCAGCTCTGGCGGCGGAAACGTTACAGTTCCGCAAACGCCGCCCACTTCACCACCGACATCGTCGGCGTGCAGCCTGAGCAGCCGGCAAGATTTTGCCTTTTCGGTTTTGAATGAATGGTATTTGTTTCCAGAAACCCTTCCGGTGTCATTGGCAACGGCGCCTTACACATCTGTGCAATCCTATATTGATGCGCTCACCGCCAATGCGCGTGCGCAGGGACGTGATCGAAACTTTACCTATGTGACGTCCATTCGGGAAGAAAACGCCTATTATGCATCGGGTGCGACGGCGGGTCTGGGCGTGCGTCTGGCGTATCAGGGCAACCGGATTTTCGTGATTGAGGCGTTTGAGGGTGCACCTGCGCTTGCTGCGGGCATTGATCGCGGAACCGAAATTCTGGCGATTGGAACCGACGCCGCAAATCTAACGCCCGTCGTTGATATCATCACCGCGCAGGGAACAAGTGGTATTTCGAGCGCGCTTGGACCGAGCACGGTTGGCACAAGCCGGGTCTTGCGCATTACCGACGCGGGCGGCGCGCGAAATGTGACGGTGGCGAAGGCCAACTATAACATCGATCCATTGTCACCGCGTTATGGCGTGCGAGTCATCGATAATGGTGGTCAGCGCGTTGGCTACATCAACATGCGCACGTTTATTTCAACTGCTGATAATCAGTTGCGAACCGCATTTGCCGATTTCCGGGCTCAGGGTATCACCAATTTTGTTATCGATTTCCGGTACAATGGCGGCGGGCTGGTTTCGACGGCCGAACTGATGGGCGACCTGATGGCTGGCAACCGCATGCCCAGCGACATCTTTACGGTCACGCGTTTTCGCGCGTCAAAATCATCCAACAACGAAACCCGTCGCTTTGCGCCACAAACGCAGTCGGTTTCACCCATTAAAGTTGCCTTTATTGCAACCGGTGCCACCGCTTCGGCCAGCGAGTTGGTGATGAACAGCTTCGTGCCCTATTTGGGCGTGAATGCGGCACTGATTGGTAGCAACAGTTTTGGCAAACCCATCGGACAAATCGCGGTGGACCAGTCCGCGTGCGATGACCGCATTCGCGTTGTTGCCTTTGCCAAGGAAAATGCGGCCGGACAGGGCGACTATTATTCCGGACTGGCGGGCACGATGCGCGCCACATGCGCGGCAGCGGACGATATCAGCCGGCCATTGGGCGATCCGCTCGAGGCATCGTTGCGGACAGCGTTGGACTTTGTGGCTGGGCGCAGTTGCACGCCGGTGGTCGTAGGCCAAACCACGCAAAGCACCTCCACCCGCACCGAACGCCGGGTGCTTCCGGTGCCAGTAGATGCGCGCGCTGCCCAACGCGAAGTGCCAGGTTTGTTTTAAAGGTTCCGAACGGCAATACAGACGTCAGCGCGCCGGGTCAGTTCTTTTCCGCTGATAACTGCACCAGTGCCAACACATGCGGCGCATGTTCTTTGCGGCAAATCAGCAGGTCGGGCATGTACACATCACGCTGGTTATAGACCAACGGACTGCCGTCGACACGGCTAACGTGCAGGCCACAGGCAGCCGCGACCGCAACGGGTGCGCAGCTATCCCATTCATATTGCCCGCCGGTGTGCAGATAGATATCGGCCTCGCCGCGGACCACGGCCATCGCTTTGGCGCCTGCAGACCCCATGGGAATGAGCTCAGCGCCCAATGCTTCGGCAACGGCCACAGCCTCCGGTGCCGGGCGCGTCCGACTAACCACCATGCGGAGTTGTGCAGGGGCCGGGGGGATGATGGCTGGTTGATCCGTGCGCAGAACCAAATCCAATGCCGGAAGCGCAACGGCGCCAATGACGGGCGCACCGTCGATTGCCAGCGCGACATGAACCGCCCAATCGGACCTGCCTTCGCTATATTCGCGGGTGCCATCGACCGGGTCGATAATCCAAACGCGCGATTTTGAAAGGCGGGCGTCGGTGTCTTTGCTTTCTTCCGACAAAAGACCGTCATCAGGGCGTTGTTCCGCAAGCGTGCGGATCAGATATTGGTTGGCGGCTTGATCGCCCGCGTTGCCCAATTCCTTCGCGACCAACCCACTGGTCTCACGCATTTCGAGAACCAGCGCGCCTGCGGCCTTTGCCAAATATGCGGCAAGCTCTGTATCGTCAGCGATGATCGTCATTTGAGCGGCATCAACTGGCGGACGATATACTCTGCGGCCTCGGCCGGGCTCATCTCGACGGTGTTCACGCGAATGTCGGGATGTTCAGGTGGTTCATAGGGGCTGTCGATGCCGGTGAAGTTTTTAAGTTGGCCAGCGCGGGCCTTTTTATACAAGCCCTTCACATCGCGCGCTTCGGCGACCTCCAGCGGTGTATCAACGAAGATTTCGACAAATTCGCCCTCGGGTAACATCGCCCGCACCATGTCGCGCTCGGCGCGGAATGGTGAAATGAACGCGGTCAGGACAATCAGCCCCGCATCCGCCATCAGTTTAGCGACTTCGCCTACACGGCGGATATTTTCGATCCGGTCGGTTTCGGTGAAGCCCAAATCCTTGTTCAACCCGTGCCGCACATTGTCACCGTCAAGCAGGAAGGTGTGCCGGTTCATCAAGTGAAGCGCCTTTTCCACCTCGTTCGCGATGGTGGATTTTCCTGACCCCGACAGGCCGGTGAACCACAAAATCCTCGGCTTTTGGTTCTTCAACATGGCGTGCGCGTCACGACTGATGTCGGTGGCCTGCCAATGGACATTTTGTGCGCGGCGCAGCGAAAAGTGCAGCATTCCGGCAGCAACGGTTGCGTTGCTGATCTTGTCGATCAGGATGAAACCACCGAGTGCGTGGTTGTCCGCATAAGGCGCGAACACAATGGGCTTGTCGGTCGAAATCTCCGCAACACCAATCGCGTTTAGCTCCAGCGTTTTGGCCGCCATATGCTCCATGCTGTTCACATTGACGGTATATTTCGGCGCTTGCACCGTCGCTGAAACCATCTGCGTTCCAAGCTTCAACCAATAAGAACGGCCAGGGACAAGCGCGTCATCCGCCATCCACACAATGGTGCTTTCGAACTGGTCGGCGACTTCTGGCGGATTGTCAGCCGCGGCGATCACATCACCGCGTGAACAATCGATTTCGTCATTAAAGCACAAGGTGACTGATTGGCCGGCAACGGCTTCCTGAAGCTCGCCATCAAGTGTTACGATTTTCTTGATCGTTGTCGTCTTACCCGATGGCAAAACACGAATGGCGTCGCCCGGGTGCACGGTCCCCGTCGCAATTTGGCCGGAAAACCCGCGGAAATCGAGATTTGGCCGATTGACCCATTGGACCGCCATGCGCAGCGGTTTGGCCTGGTCAGCGTCATTATCGAGCGCAACCGTCTCCAGATGCGCCATTAGCGGCAGGCCCGTATACCAAGGGGTGTTTGCCGATGTGTCGGTAATGTTGTCGCCCTTGAAACCCGAAATGGGCATCGGCGTGAAATCGCTGATGCCGATACTGGCCGCAAATTCGGTATAATCGGCCACGATGGCGTCATATTGGGCCTGATCATAGTCGATCAGGTCCATCTTGTTCACCGCGAGCACGACGTTCCGTATACCCAGCAGCTTCGCAAGATAGCTATGCCGGCGCGTCTGCACGAGGACACCCTTGCGCGCATCAATCAAGATAACCGCGAGGTCAGCCGTCGATGCTCCAGTGACCATATTGCGGGTATATTGCTCATGCCCCGGGCAATCGGCGACGATGAATTTGCGTTTCTCTGTGGCGAAGAAGCGATAGGCGACGTCAATCGTGATGCCCTGTTCGCGTTCGGCGGCCAGCCCATCCACCAGCAGCGCAAAGTCAATGTCCTGACCTTGGGTGCCCATGCGTTTGGAATCGGACTCCAGCGTCGCCAGTTGATCTTCAAAGATCATTTTTGAATCGTACAGCAACCTGCCGATCAGTGTGGACTTGCCATCATCAACCGAACCGCAGGTGATAAAGCGCAGCAGCGATTTATGCTGATGTACATCCAAATAAGCATCAATATCCGAAGCAATCAGGTTATCGGCTTTATAGACGACAGGGCTGTCTAGGGACGTAGTCATTAGAAATACCCCTCCTGCTTTTTCTTTTCCATGCTTGCGGCCTGATCATGGTCAATGGCCCGACCTTGGCGTTCGGAGGTGGTGGTCAGCAGCATTTCTTGAATGACTTCGGGTAATGTGGTTGCCGTGCTTTCGACCGCACCGGTCAATGGGTAGCAGCCCAGCGTCCGGAACCGGATGGACCGTTCCACCGGCACTTCGCCATCCTGCAATGGAAAGCGTTCGTCATCAATCATCAACAGCATGCCATCGCGTGTTACCGTGGGACGCGGCGCGCTGAAATATAGCGGCACAATCTCGATATTTTCGAGATGGATATATTGCCAGATGTCCAGCTCCGTCCAGTTCGAGATCGGAAATACCCGGATGCTTTCGGACTTCGCCTTGCGGGCATTGTACAGGTTCCAGAGTTCCGGGCGCTGGTTTTTGGGGTCCCAACCATGCGTCGCTGTCCGGAATGAAAAGATGCGCTCCTTGGCACGGCTTTTCTCTTCATCGCGGCGCGCACCGCCGAATGCGACATCAAAACCATGCTTATCGAGCGCTTGCTTCAGGCCCTCTGTCTTCCACATATCGGTATGCAGCGATCCATGATCGAACGGATTAATGCCCCGCGCAATTGCCTCGGGATTTTGGTGAACGATTAACTCCATACCCGCATCGCGGGCGGATTTTTCCCGCAGCGCATACATTGCCTTGAATTTCCACGTTGTGTCGATGTGTAGCAACGGGAATGGCGGCGGCGAGGGGTAGAACGCCTTGCGCGCTAGATGCAGCATAACGGCGCTGTCTTTTCCGATGCTATACAGCATCACGGGCTTTTCCGCCTCGGCAACAACTTCGCGCATGATGTGGATCGCCTCAGCCTCAAGGCGCTCAAGATGGGTCAGCGTTTTCGTCATAATCTGGTCACTTCCTGCAGACGTTACTGTCAGAACTGGACGCAGCGCGCAAACAAGACATTCTTGCTCCCTCAATCAACTCTGTTTCAGCATTTGCTTAGCAAGTCACAAGAGCTTTTCCTATGCGCAGATTATGATGTTCCGATTGTGCGCAGCCTACCGACGATTATTGGATGGCGGACCACGGCGAAACTGCGTTCTCAACGGATTTTTATACATCAAAGCGATGGAAAATCCGCATTTCAGTCGACAAGCGTTCAACGCAATGTCACGGTTTTGTCGAACGGGTACTTTTGAATTTCAAAAACTAACAGTAATCCATGGTGAAGCGCATATTTTCCATGGGAGCGGAGACGAACATAATGGATAACGACATTTTCGAACAATTCACGGAACAGCTGCGGCGCTATATTCGCGAACGGTTGATCCCGGCGGAAAAGGAAGTGCTTGAAACGGAAATGATTCCTGAAGCCATCATGGCCGAAATGCGCGACCTCGGGTTGTTCGGGTTGACCGTTCCGGAAAAATATGGCGGCGCTGGTATGAATATTCAGCAATATATCCGCACCATGCGTGAATTCAGCTACGCGGCACCATGCTTTCGCTCGGTCACGTCCATCAACATCGGGATGGTGTGTTCCGCGTTCAAAAATGGCGGAACCGATGCGCAAAAGGCGGAATGGCTGCCGCGTTTGGCGGCTGGCGAAATTGCGTCCTTTGGTCTGACCGAACCCGGTTCCGGATCCGACTCAGCGGCGATGCAGACCACAGCGGTGAAGTCAGGCAATGGCTGGGTATTGAACGGTACAAAGCGGTATATCACCAATGCGCCATTCGCGAATGTCGCGTTGATCATGGCGCGGACAAGCAAGGAAGCCTTACCCAAAAACGCGCATGTCTCTGCCTTTATCGTTCCCATGGACACCGCTGGCATCACCGTTGGCAAGTCCGACAAGAAAATGGGGCAGTCCGGCAGCCATATCGCCGATATCATTATGGAGGATGTGAAGTTGCCTTCGGACGCCATATTGGGCGGTGAAGAGGGCAAGGGCTTTGCCTTTGCCATGAAGAGC
This sequence comes from Sphingorhabdus sp., assembly GCF_044374345.1. Classification (GTDB taxonomy): domain Bacteria; phylum Pseudomonadota; class Alphaproteobacteria; order Sphingomonadales; family Sphingomonadaceae; genus Sphingorhabdus_B. Next base: position 43,242 of record NZ_JBILOS010000002.1, read on the forward strand.
CTCGACAACGGACGCATGTCGGTCGGCGCAGCGGCGACGGGCTATGCCCGGCGTGCGCTCGACAGCGCGCTGCGTTACGCCAATGAGCGCAAGGCATTTGGCGAACCGATTGCCAATTTCCAGCTGATCCAACAAATGCTGGCGGACAGTGAAATCGAGATTTACGCTGCGGAATGTATGTTGGATGACGCGGCCCGCCGGGCCGATGCCGGTGAGAATGTGCTGCGCAAAGCCGCTGCGGCCAAGGTATTTGCGTCCGAAATGTGCGGCCGCGTGGTTGACCGCGTGGTGCAGATTTACGGTGGTGCCGGTTATCTCGCGGAATATGATGCCGAGCGTTTCTACCGTGACGCACGCATTTACCGGATTTATGAAGGCACAACGCAAATCCTGCAGCTTCAGATTGCCAAACATATGCTGCGTGAATGGGCGGCGCAGGCCTGATACATGTATAATTTGCTCGATGGTCTCAAGATTATCGAGGCGTCGTCCTTTGTGGCGTCGCCGACAGCTGGCCTATATTGCGCGCAATTCGGGGCAGAGGTAATCCGTGTCGATCAGATTGGCGGCGGCCCGGATTATCATCGCTGGCCAGTGACGGAGGCGAATGACTCGCTCTATTGGGAAAATCTAAACCGCGCCAAAAAATCAGTCGCGCTTGATCTCTCCAGCCCGCAGGGGCGCGAGTTGTTGCAAGAACTGGTGCGGGCCACCGGTCAGTTCATCACCAATTTCCCTGCAGAAGGTTTTCTGTCGCACGCAAAATTGGCCGAAGGACGCGCCGATCTCGTAACCGTGCGGGTCATGGGCTGGGCCGACGGGGCGCCTGCGCTTGATTACACGGTGAATAATGCGGTTGGCTATCCCATGATGACTGGGGCTGGCCCCGAACCCGTCAATCATGTGTTGCCCGCTTGGGATGTCATCAGCGGCGCTTATGCGGCGTTCGCTATGCTGGCGGCCATTCGTAGGCGCGAACAGACGGGCGAGGGCAGTGAGGTGCGCATTCCCCTGTCTGACGTCGCCATTGGCACCGTTGCCAATCTGGGCGGTGTCGCAGAAGTGTTGCACAATAATGCCAATCGCCCTCGGCTCGGCAACGCGGTCTATGGTTTGTTCGGGCGTGATTTTGTGACCAAAGACAATGTGCGCACGATGGTGGTCGTTGTGACCCACCGCCAATGGGCGAACCTTGTTGGTGCGCTTGGTTTGAACGCGCAGGTGGAGGCGATAGAGGCGGAGCGCGGCGTTAGCTTCGCCAAAGACGATGGGCTTCGCTTTCAGTACCGCGATGCGCTTTATCCGTTGTTTGAAAGGGCAATTGGTTCGCTCGATCACGCGGTGATGGCGTCAACGCTGGATGAGGCTGGAATTGTGCATTCGGCCTATCGAACGATGTTGGACGCTGCGCATGATCCCCGCTTGGTCGGCAATAACCCAATGTTTAGCGACTTTGACGCAAACCCATCGGGCTTCAATTATCCTGCGGCTGGTGCTTTTGGCACTATTCCCCAATTGCCGCGTGGTGACGCAAAGGCCGCCCCGCGCAATGGGGCGCATAGCGAGGAAATATTGAGCACTACGCTCGGCCTGTCCTCGGGCGAAATTGCCCGTCTCATCGACTCTGGAATATTAGGAATTGCCAAATGAATAAGCTTCGCCGTGCCGCAATCGTCGCCCCCATCCGCACGCCCGTTGGCAAGTTCGGCGGTGCGCTCTCGTCCTTAAATGCAGGTGAGTTAGGTGGCATCATATTGAAAGCGCTTGTCGAGCGGACGAAGATTGACCCGTCCCGCGTGGATGATGTTGTGTTCGCGCAAGGATATGGCAGCGGTGAGGCGCCGTGCATCGGGCATTGGTCATGGCTGGCCGCTGGCTTGCCAATTGAAGTGCCCGGTTACCAGATTGACCGTCGTTGCGGTTCCGGGCTTCAGGCGATCGTGAATGCCGCGATGATGGTCCAAACCGGGGTGAGCGACATGGTGGTCGCAGGCGGATGTGAAAGCATGTCCAATGTTGAACATTACACGACCGACATCCGCAAAGGCGTTCGGGCGGGCAATCTGACCTTGCATGACCGGTTGACCCGCGGACGTGTGATGAGCCAGCCCGTTGAACGCTTTGGCGTGATTTCGGGGATGATTGAAACTGCCGAGAACCTAGCCAAGGACCATGATATCAGCCGCGAAGCGTGTGACGCCTATGCGGCCCGATCGCACCAGCGTGCGGCGGCGGCATGGGCAAATGGTCTGTTTGACGATGAATTGGTTCCCGTCAGCATCGCGCAAAGGAAGGGCGACGCAATCGTCTTTGATCATGACGAGGGCTATCGCGCGGACGCGACGCTCGAGACAATGGCTGCGTTGCGCCCGCTTGAGGGCGGCGTGGTCACGGCGGGCAATGCCAGCCAACAAAATGACGCGGCAGCCGCCTGCCTTGTCGTTGCAGAAGACAAGCTTGAAGAGCTTGGGTTGGAACCCATCGCCTATTTCCACAGTTGGGCCGCAGCGGGTTGCGAGCCATCACGCATGGGCTTTGGCCCTGTTCCCGCGACGGAGCGGCTCTTTGCCCGCAATGGCCTTTCCTGGGATGACATCGGCCTGATTGAATTGAACGAGGCATTTGCGCCGCAGGTGCTTGCTTGCCTCAAAGGATGGGGCTGGGCGGATGATGACAGTCGTCATGACATGCTTAACGTCAACGGTTCCGGCATTTCGCTTGGCCACCCAATCGGCGCAACCGGCGGCCGGATATTGGCGAACCTTACCCGCGAAATGCAGCGGCGCGATGTGCGCTTCGGGCTTGAAACAATGTGCATTGGCGGTGGTCAGGGCATAGCGGCGGTGTTTGAGCGCGCATGAGTTTTGCGACCGCTCTCGAAGCTGCTGAGGGCTACCGCGATGCGGCGAAGGCGGCGCTTGCCGACTGGTTAAAAGAGCGGTCGATGGACGCCGACCAACGAGCGGCCCACGGCTTTTCGTGGATTGCGACAAGCGTTGCTGCACTTGCGGCCGTCGCTGATTGGCTTCGCCTGCATGATGGCGGAACCGAAGTTGATCGAAACATTGCGACGCTGATTTTTGCCGAAACGCTTGGGCAATTGACCGGCGGATTACCGATGGGGCAGAATGAAATATTCCGTCCGGTTGATCTTGGCATTGCGCCCCAGGCGGCACTGTTGGCCGCACGTTGCGAAGATTTATTGGGCGCAGATCATGCCGCGGTGCGCGCCGATGTTGCGCAGGCGCTGGCGTCAGGTGCGATGCCGAGCGAAAGCCTTCACGATGCCGAGCTTGATGCCATTCGCGATCAATATCGCCGCTTTACCAACAGCGAGATTTTGCCGCACGCGCATCGCTGGCATTTGGCCAATGATTTGATCCCCGATGACACGATTTCGGCGATGGCGGCGCTTGGCACTTTCGGCGTCTGCATCCCTACCGAATATGGCGGTCTTGGTTTATCCAAGCTGGTGATGTGCGTGATAACCGAAGAGCTCTCGCGTGGCTGGATCGGCGCGGGTTCGCTGAGCACACGGTCTGAAATCGCCGGTGAATTGATTTCCATGGGCGGCACAGAAGCGCAAAAGGCGCATTGGCTGCCGAAAATCGCGAGCGGAGAAGTCTTGCCGACCGCCGTGTTTACCGAACCCGACACAGGGTCTGACCTCGGCGCGCTGCAAACCCGCGCGCAACGGACCGCTGATGGATGGACGATTGATGGCGCAAAGACATGGATTACGCATGGCAGCCGTTCCGATCTGATGACCATGCTGGTCCGCACGGTGCCCGATGCGAAAGGCTATGCCGGGTTGTCGATGCTGCTTGTTCCCAAGCCGCGCGGAACGGATAGCGACCCGTTTCCGGCGATGGGCATGTCCGGCAGCGAGATTGAAGTGCTGGGCTATCGCGGCATGCGCGAATATGCGTTGCAATTTGATGGCATGCTTGCCCCTGCCGATGCCTTGTTGGGCGGCGAAGAGGGGCAGGGGTTCAAGCAATTGATGCGCACATTTGAAGGCGCACGTATTCAGACCGCCGCCCGCGCCGTGGGCGTTGCCAAACGCGCATTGGAGCTTGGCCTCGACTATGCCGTTAACCGCAAGCAGTTTGGCAAAGCGATCATGCACTTTCCCCGCGTTGCGGATAAATTGGCCATGAGCCTTGCCGATTTCGTGATGACCCGTGAACTGACCTATGCTGCTGCCCGCGCCAAAGATTCCGGTAAACGCTGCGATATTGAGGCGGGCATGGCGAAGTTGCTGGCCGCCCGCGCGGCGTGGAGCAATGCGGACGCGAGCCTACAAATTCATGGCGGCAATGGCTATGCGTTGGAATATGAAATTAGCCGCGTTTTGTGTGATGCGCGCATATTGAATATCTTTGAAGGTGCCGCAGAAATTCAGGCGCAGGTGATCGCCAAAGGCTTGATGGGAGGCGTAAACTGATGGGGGCATGGGATGCTTGGATTGGCCGCGAGGAGGTCCGGACAGACAGGGTCGATGTTGGGCTGGTTTCGCGCTGGCTTGCAACCTTTGACCGGGATGCGCCGAGCGATGGCAATGTGCCGCAAGGGTTGCACTGGTGCCTTTGTGTGCCAGACGCACCAACCGCAAAGCTTGGCCCCGATGGGCATCCGTTGCGCGATGATGGCGTAGAAAGCTTCCTACCCCCCGTGCCGCTGCCGCGCCGTATGTGGGCCTCAAGCAAAGTCGCGTTTTTGAAGCCATTGCATGTTGGTGCGGTCGTGACGCGGACGTCGCGCATATTGTCGATATCCGAAAAGTCCGGCAATTCAGGGCAATTGGTATTTGTCGATGTCGCGCATGAAACATCCACTGAAAACGGACTGGCCGTGCGCGAGGTGCAAAGCATCGTGTATCGCGCGGCCGTGGGGTTAGAAACGCCGCTATCGCCGCGCGTGGAAAGCGCGGGCAGCTTTGATGCCAATGGCTGGGACGCTCAGCGCGTTGTTGTCCCCAGCGAGCCGTTGCTTTTTCGCTATTCCGCGCTCACGTTCAACGGCCACCGGATCCACTATGACTTGCCCTATGCGCGGGATGAAGAACGCTATCGCGGGCTGGTGGTCCATGGTCCGCTGACCGCGAGTTTTCTGCTGGACCTCGCCCGCCGGGCGTTGGGGGACAACGCATTGGCCAGTTTTGCATTCCGGGGCCTATCGCCAGCGATTTGCGGAGAGGCCTTGCATCTGGTGATGCGGGGATCAGGCAACGAGATTGAACTGGCCGCCTTTGCAGGCGACGGACGACAGATCATGGCAGCTTCGGCGCAAGGACGTAATTGAAATGAGTGAGAGTGAAAATATCGCCGAAATCCGCCGTTCGGTTCAGGCATTATGCGCCGATTTTCCAGGTGCATATTGGCGGGAAAAAGACAGCGCCCGCGCCTATCCGGGCGAATTTGTGGACGCGCTGACCAAGGCAGGGTTCCTCGCTGCGTTGATACCGGAAGCTTATGGTGGGTCAGGGCTCACACTCTCTGACGCGGCCATTATCATGGAGGAAATTCAAGCCTCAGGCTGCAACGGCGCGTCCGCCCATGCCCAGATGTACATCATGAACACGTTGCTGAAATATGGCAGCGAAGCACAGAAGCAGGAATATCTGCCACGTATCGCGACAGGCGAGCTGCGCCTGCAGGCCTTTGGTGTTTCTGAACCGACCAGCGGTACCGACACGCTTTCCTTGCGGACGGTGGCTGTGCGAGACGGCGACGAATATGTTATCAACGGCCAAAAATTATGGACGAGCCGCGCGGAATATTCCGACCTTATGCTGTTGCTCGCGCGCACGACGCCGCGTGAAAATGTCACCAGCAAGACGGAGGGGCTCTCGGTTTTCCTCATCGATATGCGCAAGGTGGTCGGAAACGGTATGACCATTAAACCCATTCGCACGATGATGAACCACTCGACGACCGAGATATTCTTTGACGATATGCGGATTCCCGCGTCAGCCTTGGTTGGCGAGGAAGGCAAAGGTTTCCGCTACATCCTGTCGGGCATGAATGCCGAGCGCATCCTCATTGCCGCAGAGTGCATTGGCGACGCCAAATGGTTTATCAAAAAAGCCAGCGATTATGCCAGCGAGCGCAACGTCTTTGGTCGCGCCATTGGCCAGAACCAAGGCGTGCAGTTTCCTATAGCGCGCTGCTACGCCCAAATGTGCGCAGCGGAACTGATGGTGCATCATGCAGCGCAGGTATTTGACGCAGGAGGTAACCCGGGCGCAGAGGCGAATATGGCAAAGCTCCTTGCGTCAGAAGCCAGCTGGGCCGCCGCGGACATGTGCGTCCAAACGCACGGTGGCTTTGGCTTTGCCGAAGAATATGATGTCGAACGCAAGTTCCGTGAAGCACGGCTTTATAACGTTGCCCCGATCAGCACCAACCTGATCCTAAGTTATCTTGCCGAGCATGTTCTCGGTCTTCCCCGCAGCTATTGATTGACATGATTTCGGACATGAAAATCGACAACACAGCCGCCACATCAGTCGATAAAGGCCCAATGGATGAATTTTGAACTCGCAGAAGAACATCGGATGTTAAAGGATCTGGTCCGCAAATTTGTGGACTCCCAATTGGTGCCGCTCGAAAGTGAGGTTCTGGCGCGCGATACTGCAGGCAAAGGCAGCTATCTGACCAAGGATGAACAGGCCAAGGTTGATGCTGTCTCGAAAGACCTTGGTCTGTGGGGACTGGATGCGCCTGAAGAAGTCGGCGGCATGAATTTGCCGATGGTGGCGATGGTTGGGGTCGGTGAGGAATTGGGTCGTACCGCGACGCCATATACACTTCCCCCAGACTCTCCGAATTTGCGTATGATGATGGCCGCTGCGGACGAAAAGCAGCGCGAACATTATCTGGCGCCTTATGTGCGCGGTGAAACCATTTCTGCCATTGGCATTTCGGAGCCTGGCGCTGGCGCTGATCCGCAATTGATGAAAACTACCGCCGTCCAAGATGGCGACGACTGGGTCATTAACGGCCGCAAAATCTGGATTACCAAAGCGGATGAGGCCGATTTTACGATCTTGATGGCCGTAACCGACAAGAATGCCAATGGTCGCAATGGCATGTCGGCATTTTTGGTGGACCGCGACACGCCCGGGTTCAACGTGTTACGTAAAATCCCGATGATTGACGGCACCGCGACCTATGAAATCGCGCTGGACGATTGCCGTGTTCCGGGCTGGAAATTGCTCGGGACGCGCGGGCAGGGTTTTCTGCCCATGCAGGTGCGGCTTGGCACGCGGCGTATTGAAATGGCGTCCTGGTCGATCGGCATGGCGCAGCGCGCATTGGACATGATGGTTGAATATGCGCCACAGCGCGTCACATTTGGCAAGCCTTTGTCTTCACGCCAGACGGTTCAAAACTGGATATCCGATGCCGCCACGCGCATTCATGCCATGCGTTTGATGACCTATGACTGTGCATGGAAAATCGATGAGGGGCGCGACACGCGGCAGGAAATTTCGATGATCAAATCCTATTGTACCGAAGCCGCATATGACATCGTCGACCATGCGATGCAGATGTTCGGTGGCATGGGCATGACACGCGAAATGCCGCTATATCTGCTTTCAAACAAGCTACGTACGATGCGCATTTACGATGGGCCAAGCGAGATCCACAATTGGGTGGTTGCCCGCGATTTGCTTGGAACGCGTGAATGACCCATGCTTCATGCATGGACGACGCCGTCAGCTAACATCATAGAACACGGGTAAACATGCAAAGTCGCTTTGCGCGGAGGGAATAAAATGGCCGAAAAGAAATTTGATATCATCGTATATGGCGCCACCAGCTTTGTGGGCCAGATCATCGTACGTTACATGCAAGAGCAGTTCGCCGATGGATCGGTTAAATGGGCTATCGCAGGGCGTTCGCTCAGCAAGCTTAAGCAGGTTCGCGATACCATTGGACTTTCGGGTATAGAGATTATCGTTGCTGACGCTGCGGATGAAGATGCGCTCAAGAAAATGTGCGCGCAGACCACGGTCGTCATGTCGACGGTCGGCCCCTATGCGCTCTATGGTGACGTGCTCGTTCAGGTCTGCGCCACCACGGGGACCCATTATTGCGATCTAACAGGCGAGCCGCAGTGGATCCGCAAAATGCAATTGCGGCATGAAGCTGACGCCATCAAAAGTGGCGCGCGGATTGTGCATTGTTGTGGCTTTGACAGCATCCCATCCGATCTGGGCGTCCATTTCCTGCAACGCGGCGCATTGGAACAATTCGGGCATAGTTGTGACCGGATAAATATGCGGGTGGTCAGCATGAAGGGCGGCGCGTCCGGCGGCACCATCGCAAGCATGATTAACATGGTCAAAGAAGCGGTCAGCGACGCCGATCTGCGGCGCGAACTTAAAGACCCCTATAGCCTTTGCCCGCAAAGCCATGGGTTCACAATCGCGCAGCCCGATGTGCAGATCGCATATGACAATGTCTATGGCGGTTGGATTGCGCCGTTTATCATGGCGGGTATCAACACACGGGTTGTGCATCGGTCAAACGCCCTCAGCAACAACAGCTATGGTACTGAATTCAAATATGAGGAAGCCGTGGTGACGGGGCAGGGCGGTTCCGGCAAGCACAAGGCGCGCGCGGCGCATTGGGGTGCCAATGCCCTTATGATCGGATTGGCCGTGCCCCCAATCCGCTGGCTGCTGGAAACTTTTGTGTTGCCAAAGCCGGGTGAGGGGCCAAACGAAAAAGCGCAGCTTGAGGGGAATTTTGACATTGTTTTCCTCGGTTCAACGGCCAAGGGCGAAACGATCCGATGCCGCGTCACGGGAGACAGAGATCCAGGCTATGGATCAACGGCAAAGATGCTGTCCCAGGCCGCCGCCTGCCTTGCCAAAGACGTGCCTGACGATGTTCCGGGCGGCTTCTGGACACCAGCAACGATTTTAGGGGATAAGCTGATCAAACGGCTTGAGGCGCATGCCGGGCTGACGTTCGAGAGACTGCCTTAGTCTGTCACTATGAACGTCTAACGGTTACCGGACGACTTGAAGGCAAAGGCGGATTATGAGCTGAAATGTTCGCGATAATGGTGCGTGCTTCTTTAACAGACACCCACCTCAACCTCTTGAGGCTCACAACGTTTGGGAGGATTCCTAGTTTCTGTGAAATCTATGTGATGCCTAGCGCCGCCGTATCGACAACAGCGAATCCAAAATGTTTAGCTAAACCATTGAAATATATGGTGAGCCCTGCTGGGTTCGAACCAGCGACCTACTGATTAAAAGTCAGTTGCTCTACCGACTGAGCTAAGGGCCCCAACCAGACCGCGAATTGGTCCGTGCGAGAGCGCTCCCCCTAATGGCGGGAACTTGTGCGGTCAAGCGCCTTTGGTCGGTTAAATCGCGATTGTAGCTGCCTTATGGTCAGGCCCGTCAGTGGCTCACGCCAATCGGGGGCAATCATGGCTGCGGGGGTCAGGACAAATCCCCGCGAACATAGTCCGGGATGGGGAATGGCCAAGGCTGGATTGCTGTCCGCCCACACGCCGCCGGACCATAACAGAATATCCAGATCGAGCACGCGCGCGCGCCAGCTTTGGCCGCGCCGGACGCGTCCGAAGTGGTGCTCAATCTCTTGCAGGCGCGCCAGCAGAGCAGGGGGTTCAAGGTCGGTGGACACAAGCGCCGCGGCATTTGTAAACTGGCGTGACGAGGGCCCCATGGGGCTCGATTGGATCGTCGCCGAATGCGCGAAGACGTCGATGTCGTCCATCTCCAACGCGGCGACCGCTTGCACGATGATCTTGCTTGGCGCGCCAATGATTGCATGTGGCTGATTAGAGCCAATGCCGATGAGGTAGAGATGTGACAGCTTAGATATCCTCTGCAAGCCTGCTGTATAATTGCGGGCGCCGGTCGCGGAAGAAGCCCATGCTTGCGCGGTGGGCGCGGGCTTGGTCCAGATCGAATGTTGCGACCAATATGCCGGTTTCAGCATCATCCAAATCGCACACGACATCGCCCCATTCGTTGGCGATGAAGCTGGTGCCATAGAATTTTTGTGCCAGACCGCCATGGTCGTTTTCCGCGCCGATGCGGTTTGCGGCGATGACGGGCATGCAGTTTGATACCGCGTGGCCCACCATTGCCCGGCGCCACATATGGCGTGTATCCAACGTTGCATCCTGTGGCTCTGCGCCAATGGCGGTGGGATAGAACAGCAGCTCAGCGCCCATCAATGCCATGGCGCGTGCGCATTCGGGGTACCATTGGTCCCAACATATGCCGACGCCGATTTGCGTGCCAAAGACTTCCCAAACTTTGAACCCGGTGTTTCCAGGGCGGAAATAATATTTCTCCTGATAGCCCGGGCCATCGGGAATATGACTTTTGCGATAGATGCCGATGATTTCGCCATCGGGACCAATCATCGCGACGCTGTTGTAGAAATGCGCGCCATCACGTTCGAAAAAGCTTGTGGGAATGGCAACGCGAAGTTGCTTGGCAAGTTTCGCCATGGCGATAACGGATGGGTGTTCACGCGTTGGCCGCGCGAGCGCGAAATGTTCTTCTTCCTGCGTTTTGCAGAAATATGGGCCTGAAAACAGCTCAGGCGGCAGGATGATTTGCGCGCCTTGCTCTGCGGCCTGTGACACGAGGTCGCATACAGCATCGATATTTTCGGCTTCGCTTGCCGACAGGGGCAGTTGCAACGCAGCAACGGTGATATTTCGGGTCATACCGCGTCTATAGCCGGACGCCGAAACGCGCTGCAATCACCATTGTTACCAGATACAATAATATTGTCGTTGCTATGCCAGCAACCAGCGTGCCCACCGGCGATGCCCCAACCGCAAAATCCACGGCATTAAGAGGGGCATCGGCTGGCTGGGCAGCACTCATGCAACAATCAGGGCCGTTTTTTGAACAGCAACGTCATGCGGTCGGTTTCACCGATGGCTTCATACTTTGCGCGGTCTACATCTTTCAAACGCAATGCCGGCGGAAGCGTCCAAACGCCATCGGGCCAATTTGCGCTGTCCTTGGGATTGGCGTTGACTTCGCTTTTGGCGACCAGCTCAAATCCGTTCACTTCCATGAACTTGATGATATCGGCCTCACGCATATAGCCCTTGGTGCCATTGGCGTAGCTGAACGGCGCGTCTGGCTTGGCGCGATGCTGTTCGATGCCCAGTAAGCCATCATCTTTTAACAGGTCACGCATCGCCTTAATTTCGGCGTCCGCGATGTTCCAGTTCATCATATTGTGCATCATGCGCATGACAATGATGCGGTCAAACGATCCCTTTGCGCCGTCTGGAATTTCGCTGAGCGAAAACGCGTTGAAATCTGTCGCCGGACGTCCGGATACGGCCGCGACATCAGCAGGGAACTTTGCAATGCTCGCGGCGATGCCGGCTTTCTGTTGATCGCTGAAATGGCTTTTCGTGCCGAAATACAGGCCGGTATATTTCCCTTTTTCGTTCACATAACGGCCAAGGATACGCGAAACCCATGCACCGCCCGGGGCATATTCGCCAATCACATGGTCAGGGTGCAAACGGAAGAATTCGAACGTTTCGGCAGGGTGGCGATATTGGTCGCGCTTGGCATCGGCACCGCGCGACGGGTCGGCGAGGATTTTTGCAAGCCGTTCGCTATGTGCCTTATGCATTTTGTCATGCTCGGCTTTGCTCATGCTGTGATGGTCAGCAAAGGCAGGTGCTGCAAGCGCAGTGGCGGCGAGGGCAATTAGAAAAGTCTTTTTCATTGGGGGCGTCCTCTTGGTTGGTTGTTTTGGGATTATGCAATGTTTTGCGTCGATATCCAATATCATCAAACGGGCACTTGCTGGCTTGAACAATGAAAGCTTCCGCCGCCAGTCAATACCGCATCGGCCATGACACCGATAACGTCGCGTTCGGGGTAGATATTTGCCAACACTTCAATCGCGGCATCATCGTTAGCGCCGCCATAGATCGGTACGACGACTGCGCGGTTGCCGATGTAGAAATTCATATAACTTGCCGGCACGATTTCCCCGTCTTGTTCAAAACGGCCAACCGAGGGCATCAGCGTCACTTTGCAGCCGAACGCTTCTGCGCGCGCGCGGGCATCTTCAAAGACGGCTTGGTTTGGATCATCGGGTCCAGCGCTGCTTGGAACCAGAATATGGTTCGGGCCAACAAAGCGGGCCAAATTATCAATATGCCCGTCGGTATGGTCGTTGGCGAGGCCGTCGCCGAGCCAAAGCAATCGGTCGATCCCCAAATCAGCGCGCAGCCGGTCTTCAATCGCGGCTTTATCAAGCATTGGGTTGCGGTTGGGGTTTAACAGGCAATCGACGGTCGTCGCGGCAAGGCCTTCACCGTCGACGTCAATCGATCCGCCCTCCAATATCCAATCCGCCTGTGCAATTTCAAAACCGAAATCCGCCGCCAGTTCATGGCCAATGGTTGTATCGCCGGGATAGTCGAACCGGTTTCCCCAACCATTGAAACCAAAATTACGGGCAATCCGTCGGTCCCCATCTTTCAGTATGATGCAGCCTGTATCACGCAACCAGACATCGCCAATGTGGCGCAGTTCCACATGGACGCCGGCGTCAACGAGTCCCTGGGCAACGGCCATGGCCTCTGCATTACCGGCAATCACATGCACGCGTTCACCCTGACCCGATGCGTGCACCGCATTGGCAAAGGCGGCCATCTGCTGCTGTGCACGTTGCAGCGGCGCACCCCAATATTCCGCAGAACTGGGAAAGCCAATCCAGACGGCTTCATGGGGCGCCCATTCGGCGGGCATATGGAACGTCATTGGCTTATTTCCCGTTGCGGCTCTTGTCGCGGACAGCGCGGAATTCGTCGCCGTCGTTCCAGTTTGGCCATGCGTCGGTCATCGCCAACATCCGCCCGACGCGATAATATAGTTTCAAATCGGACATGACGCCCGACCAATCCCATTTTTCGTCAAATTCGTCGCCGGGGGCATGGTAACGGTTCTTTTCATAATCTTCCGCGGCGGCCATTGCAGCGGCCTTACCGCCGGTGACAAGATCGTCTCCGCCTTCGAAATACACCATAGGCACGCCAAGCTTGGCAAAGCTGAAATGGTCAGAGCGATAGTAAAAGCCCTTTTCCGGTGTCGGTTCCGATTCAGGTGTTCGTCCTTCGGACTTTGCGGCAGCCTCAAGATAGAGATCCAGTTGCGATTTGCCCTTGCCGATGACGGTCAAATTCTTCGCGGGGCCAGACATGGAAAACGCATCCATGTTCACGCCGCCGACGGTTTGCGACAGCGGGAAGACGGGGTTTTCGGCGTAGAATTTCGAACCAAGCAGGCCGCTTTCTTCAGCCGTCACCGCAAGGAACACGACCGAACGCTCCGGCGCGCCCGCTTTGGCAAAGCCTTCTGCCAAAGCGACCAGTGCCGCAGTGCCTGTGGCGTTGTCGACTGCACCGTTGCAAATGTCATCGCCATCGGCCGCGGCGGTACACCGACCGAGATGGTCCCAATGCGCCGTGTAGAGCACATATTCATCGGGGCGCTTGGTGCCTTTCATGACACCAATGACGTTCTTGCTCGCCTTGCGCGCGATGTCATTTTCGAAGTTCATCGACGCGGTCAGGTTCAGCGGAACCGCCTTAAAGCCTTTTTGCTTGGCCGCGGCCATTTGCTTGTCGAGATTCTGACCAGCGGCGGCAAAAATTTCCTTCGCTACGGATTTCTGGATCCAGCCATTGGCTTTTGTCTGGCTTTTTCCGCCATCCTTTGACTGCGCCAGGAATTGCGTGCCTGTCCAACTGGAGTTGACGACATTCCAGCCATATGCCGCAGGGGCAGTGTCGTGGATGATCAAAACGGCAGCAGCGCCCTGACGCGCAGCCTCTTCAAATTTATATGTCCAGCGTCCGTAATAGGTCATGGCCTTGCCACCGAACGGGCCATCAAGACCTTCATTTTCGAAATCGGGGTCGTTGACCATGACGACGACGGTTTTGCCCTTAACATCGACGCCAGCATAGTCGTTCCAGCCTTTTTCAGGGGCGACAATGCCGTGGCCGACAAAGACCATTTCGCTTTGCTTGATATCGGTTTTGGGTGTCTCGCGGTAACTGCCGATGACATATTCGTTGCCATAGGCGAATGACATGGCTTTGCCGTTGCGGTCGGCAATTGTGAGCGCCGATACATTTTTCGCAGTGATTTCGATCAACGGCACATCCTGCGTCCAGCTGCCATTATTGCCGGGCTCAAGTCCTGCCGCTTTAAATTTGGCTATCAGATAGGCGACGGTTTTCTCTTCGCCGACCGAACCGGGTGCGCGGCCTTCATAGCTGTCGAGTGACAATTCGCGCGTCACGTCCTTCATTGTCGCTTCGGAAAGCGCAGGGACTTCGACTTGCGGCAGGGCGTCCACGGCGACGTCCAGCGACGCAGCCTTTTGACAGGCAGTCGTGAGAGCCAGAACAGATACAAGGGCCAGAGACAGCAGGCGCATGAAATTCTCCTAAGGGGGGAAGATGATTGCGCGCCTTCTGCCAGACCCGCCGGTCAGGCTCAAACAAAAAAGCGCAGTCACTTTATTCTGCGACGCACCAAATCCTAGAAGAACGAGAGGCGAATTTAATTTGGCTTCAATGCTCCTTCTGAAATTGATTGCCATATAAACCTTTTATTAGCGTGTTGTTCACAAACATAATTTTCGTGTTCGTTCTGATTTTCCGGAGGCTATGTTGCAAATTTTTCGTTTCTTGATTGCGGTCTCCGTTCCCTTCAGCCTGTCGGCACAAGATGACGCCGCAACCGCCTTTGGTGCACGCGAGGCTATCCAGCAGGTATCCATGTCGCCCGATGGAAACAAAATAGCGTATATTGTGCCAGCCAAGGGGCAGGGCAGCCGATTGTACACTGTCGATATCACGAACACAGCTACGCCGCGTGTCGCACTAGCGGCTTCGGGAGATCCTGAGCGTTTGTCTTCATGCGAATGGGTATCGAATGCGCGGCTGATATGCAGAATCGGCATGGTGATGAGAGATTGGGACGGACCGGTGACCGCCAGTCGTCTGGTTGCAGTCAATGCAGATGGCACTGAACCGAAGGTCGTTTCAGTCCGGCAGGGCATCAATGCTGAATGGATGTCCTATTTCGGCGGCAATCTGATTGACCTTTTGCCTTCAGATGATGGTGCCGTCCTATTAGGCCGTGAATATGTGCCGGAGGGCAAAATCGGATCACTCATTGCCAAAACGAAGGAAGGCTATGGGGTTGATCGTGTAGACACGCGCAGTCTGGCTTCTAAGCAGGTCATCGCGCCAACGCGGCTGGCATCAGAATATATCAGTGATGGCCTAGGCACCGTGCGGATTATGGGTGTCGTCAAAACCGCATCCGAATATGACAGCGGCATTAGGCGGTATCTGTACCGTATCGCGGGCCGAACAGATTGGGATCTGCTTAGCGAATATGACTCGGCCAACCGTACCGGATTTAATCCCTATGCAGTCGATCCTGTCGAAGATGTAGCCTACGGCTTTGAAAAAACGGACGGTCGAATGGCTCTTTATAAAGTGAAGCTGGACGGTACACTAACAAAGACCAAAATATTTAGCCGGCCGGATGTAGACGTCGATGGCTTGATTACGTTGGGTCGGAAGAAGCAAATTGTCGGCGTCACCTACGCAACCGAAAAACGCGAGTCTGCTTATTTTGATCCTGCGTTACGAAAACTCGGGGCCTCCTTGTCAAAGGCCTTGCCACGCGCGGACCTAGTCAATTTTGCTGGCATGAGCGCGGACGGGCAAAAGCTTGTCATCTGGACGGGTAGCGACACCAATCCGGGACAATTTTACTATTTCGACAAAACAACCAAGCGAGTCAGCCCATTGTTCGCAAGTCGACCCGAATTGGGCAACTACACGCTGGCGCCGGTCAAACCTGTCAGTGTAAAAGCTTCGGACGGAACGCTGATACCCGGTTATCTCACCTTGCCGGTTGGCAGTACAGGTAAGGGGCTCCCCGCCATTGTTATGCCGCACGGTGGACCAAGCGCGCGCGACGAATGGGGTTTCGACTGGCTGGCGCAATATTTTGCCCACCAGGGTTTTGCAGTTTTGCAACCCAACTACCGCGGATCGGCTGGTTATGGAGATGGCTGGTATCAGCAGAACGGTTTTAAGTCTTGGCAAACCGCCATCGGCGATATCAACGAAAGTGGCCGGTGGCTGATTTCGGAAGGAATAGCGGCACCCGATAAAATCGCGATATTTGGATGGTCATATGGCGGATATGCTGCGCTCCAGTCTGCGGTGTTGGATCCCTCATTATTCAAAGCAATTGTCGCGGTCGCGCCAGTGACCGATCTTGCGAAGCTGAAGGAACAAGAACGGGGCTATACGAGCTATCTGATAAACCGCGACTTTATTGGTTCCGGTCCGCACATTATCGAAGGTTCGCCAGCCCGAAACGCCAAACGCATTTCCGCGCCTGTGATGCTTTTTCACGGCGATCTGGATAGAAATGTCGATGTCACTCAATCGCAGTTTATGGCGCGCCAGCTAAAGGAAGCTGGCGCT
The DNA here is from genome assembly GCF_044374345.1 of Sphingorhabdus sp. Taxonomy (GTDB): domain Bacteria; phylum Pseudomonadota; class Alphaproteobacteria; order Sphingomonadales; family Sphingomonadaceae; genus Sphingorhabdus_B. The sequence goes on from NZ_JBILOS010000002.1 coordinate 59,811, forward strand.
TCGCCGGAACTGTTCGTTTACAAAAATCTGGATCATTATTTGGAGGACGGAGCGGTGCGCGCCGAAATGCTGCAGAAAAGTGCCGACTTCTTAAAGGCGAAGCTGATTTTGAAGTAGCGTAAGGCCTGGTGGCCGGCCGTGGCGCAATCTGCCTCTTAGCAAGCCCAAGGGCGCGCCGGCTCTGCGCCGGCATCAGGCGGGTGATTGCGATTTACAAAAAAAAGGCGGCCACAAGGACCGCCTTTTTCGTAAGATTGTTTGTAACATTAACGCGAATAGAATTCGACGACCAAATTTGGTTCCATCTTAACGGGGTAGGGTACTTCGTCGAGCGTTGGGATACGCGCGAAAGTGACCTTGTCGTTTCCGTCTACAGAGACATATTCTGGAACGTCACGCTCGGCGAGGCCTTGTGCTTCGATAACCAAAGCCATTTCCTTGGCCTTGTTGCCCAGGCTGATGACGTCACCCACCGCAACCTGACGGCTTGCGATGTTGCACTTCACGCCGTTGACGCGAATGTGGCCATGGCTAACGATCTGGCGTGCGGCGAAAATGGTTGGGGCGAACTTGGCGCGGTATACAACCATGTCCAAACGACGCTCGAGCAGACCGATAAGGTTCTGCGAGGTATCGCCCTTCATGTTGCTGGCTTCCTGATACGCACGCTTGAACTGCTTTTCAGTTACGTCGCCATAATAGCCCTTAAGCTTCTGCTTGGCGCGCAGCTGAATACCATAATCGGAAAGCTTGCCTTTACGGCGCTGACCATGCTGGCCGGGGCCATATTCACGCTTGTTTACAGGTGATTTTGGACGGCCCCAGATGTTTTCACCCATGCGGCGGTCAAGTTTATACTTCGAGCTTGTACGCTTCGTCATTTTAAGACTCCAATTGCTAACAACGTTGTTTCCGGTCCCGCGCGACACAT
>NZ_JBILOS010000121.1:0-5297 GCF_044374345.1 Sphingorhabdus sp.
GTAGGGCGTCGCCAGGCATTGCAGCCGGCGCTCATGATATAAGTGCATTGGAAGAACCCATTCATAATTCAAAAGGCGGACCGCTGTCGTTCATTCGACGGATGTCCGCCTTTTTTCGTTTTTGCCCGTTGAAATACAGGGCATTTTGGTGGCGCGGGATGGAGCAGCCCGGTAGCTCGTCAGGCTCATAACCTGAAGGTCGTAGGTTCAAATCCTACTCCCGCAACCAACAATTTTTCTTAGTAAGCGCAGCGCGCTTAGAAAAATGTTGCCCCGGACCCGATACGGGGCCCATGAAGCCCAAACACAAAGCTATAGTTCGAGGCCCCTTTACGGGGCCTTTTTTGTTGGGTTGCAACTCCGAACACGCCCGCCCGCCTTTTTCGCCCTACCGCATTATCATGATGCGGGTTTGTCAGAGCTCCATCCGTCAATGGCCACGCGCCATTTGCCGTCGGTACCGCGCCGGAAAACGTTGATCCCTTTGCCGATGTCGGTCGTGACCGCGCCGGTTTTCTTGTCGGTGTCGGTGGCTTTGTATGTGTAACGCTCAACGGCCAAATCGCCGGTGACGGTAAAGCCAAGCGACGTCTTTTCCCACTTCGTCTCATAAGCGCCGAAATATCTGCCGACCCATTCGCGCACCGCGGCCTTGCCGATGATTTCTGGCGCGCCGGGTGCCTGAAGAACGACATCGTCGGTCAGGCCCTCCATCAGCGTGTCGACATTGTTGCTGTTAATGGCCGCAACATAGCCATCATGCGCTGCCGCCTCGATGGCCTTGATATCTACCGGAGCAGCGGGCGTTTCACCGCCGGAACAGCCGGAAACGAGAAGCAACAGGGTCGGGATCGTGTACAAAGCTTTCATCTTCATTCTCCTCCTTTGGCCGTCGACAGCGCCATATTCCTGAAGGGGAAGAGGTCGCGGCGTACTCTCATATCCGCAATTTTACGGCACCTTGGCCGCTTAAGTGCGTCATAAAAACGATGTTTAACAGTCGCCTCAATCCCCCATTCGGTAAAGTGAACAATTGTAACGATGGCCCCTCGGCGGTCTCGGCGGCCTCTGCGCGCCCAACATTGCGAGGTTGGTCGCGTGCCTGTCTCGCCATATCCTCTTTGGGTGCCTTGTGCCGCTTCCCGTTCATCTGCTGGCAAGGTTGCCTTGCCCACGCAGGAATGACATAGCGTTTGGCGCGGCCTAGCGGCTGCGCGTCGAACAAACCGCGATGAAGTGCGCCGCCAACAGCCCGCACGCCATCAACAGGGGGCGATATGGATCTGCGCAGATGCAGGGCCGCCTATATTTATATTCGGAGACCAATATGCGTATCATGTCGAAAACATCCAAAACTGCCCTTGCCCTGGCGATGCTTGCCGCCCCTATGTCGGCGAGCCTGTATGCACAGGAGCAGCAAGAATTACCTGCCCAGCCCGAAGCGGGCACTGTGGTCACGGGCATGCCGCCTGCTGACCTGAGCGATCTTCCCGAAGGGCCAGAGATCAAGGGCTTTATTTCTGCGCGCAAGGATGACCGTATGCAGGTAACGGGCGCCGATGGCACCAAGACTGTGCTGTCGCTTAGCGAGTCTACGCAAGTGCGGTCCAGCTCCGGCCTATTCGGCCTTGGCCGGACAAAGCTTGCCACCGATCAGCTGCTGAACGGCCTGCCGGTGACGGCAAAGACCGTGCGATGGAGCGGCGGCCTTGTCGCCAGTTCTATCAAGCTGCAGAATAAGGATATGCGCATCGCCAATATGATCCGCAACGGCACCGAGCAGGGCTTTTCCGAGCAGACCGCCGCGACCGAAGCCTTGCGCAGCCGCGTGGCCGACATTGACCAATATAATGTGAAGGGCACGACCAACGTCTATTTCGACACGGGCAAATGGAACCTGACTCCTGCCGCGCAGGCCGATCTGTGTGCTGCTGCGTCGCAGGCGAATGCGACCGAAAACGCGCTGATGCTCGTTGTCGGCTATACGGATTCGGTGGGCGATTATGATTATAATCAGGCACTGAGCGAGAAGCGTGCGGCCAAGGTGGTGAACCATTTGCAGCAAGCCTGTGGCTGGAAACCCTATCGCATGTTGACGCCCACGGGCATGGCGGAGGCGGATCCGACTGCGGATAACAACACCGAAGCAGGCAAGGCGCAGAACCGCCGTGTTGCGATCAACATCCTCGTCAGCAAGAGCGTCGACGGATTTTAACACGCGCAAGGGGTGGGCGGGTGCTCACCCCCTTGCCGCCGCCGCCGCCCCGTCGTTTGTAGAAAATAACCCGTTCCCCATCGAAGCTGCGGCTTCCCACTTGCCCTTGCCCGCTAGGCATGACAGCAAGGACAAAATGGCAGGGGAGCCCCGAAAATGACACATTATCTGAAGACCATCTTGCTGCTGGGTGCAGCGACCATTCCCGCATCGGCATTTGCGCAAGCTGCTACTCCGGCTGCTGCTCCGGCCGCTGCGCCTGCTGCCGCGGAAGACAAGGCGCCGAAATGGGATGTCGCGGCGCCCCCTGGCTTGACCCTTCGCCAGATCGCGATCGATACCGACGAGGGTTCGTGGATGAACCTTGACGTCAGCCCCGATGGCCGGACCATCGCGTTCGATCTGCTGGGTGACATCTATACCATGCCCGTCACCGGCGGCACGCCGACCCGCATTGCCGAAGGCTTGCCCTTCGAAACCCAGCCGCGCTTTTCCCCCGATGGAACGCGCATTGCCTTTACCTCCGACCGGGGCGGCGGCGACAATATCTGGATCATGAACCGCGACGGTTCCGACAAACGGCAGATGAGCAAAGAGGATTTCCGCTTGCTCAATCAACCAAGCTGGAGCCCCGATGGCCGCTTCATCGCCGCCAAGAAGCATTTCACCACGGGCCGTTCGCTGGGTACGGGCGAAGTCTGGCTCTACCATGTGTCGGGCGGCGCAGGGGTTCAGCTGGTCAAGAAGCCCAATGAGCAACATCAGAAGGAATTGGGCGAGCCCATCTTCGCGCCCGATGGCAAGCATATTTATTACACGCGCAACATCACGCCCGGACCCATCTTCCAATATGCGCAGGATTCCAACGGCCAGATTTTCGACATTGAAAGCTATGAGATTGAAACCGGCAAAACCGAAACCGCCGTGTCCGGTGTCGGCGGTTCGGTGCGTCCAACGCCTTCACCCGATGGCACAAAAATCGCCTTCGTCCGCCGCGAACGGACCCAGTCCAAACTCTATGTGAAAGATCTGGACACCGGCGAAGAGCGCAAGATTTACGATGCGCTCGACCAAGATGTGCAGGAAACATGGGCCGTGACCGGCGTCTATCCGAACATGGATTGGTCACCCGACAGCAAGACCATTTATTTCTGGGCAGGCGGCAAGATGCGCAAGGTCGATTGGCCGAGCGGTGCATCGAGCGAAATCCCGTTCCGCATTTCCGACACACGCGATGTCATCGACCCGCCACGTCCGCCGATTGAAGTCGCGCCTGCCGAGTTCCAGACGCACATGCCGCGCGGCGTGGTTACCTCGCCCGATGGCCGGACCGTTTTGTTTGAAACCATGGGTAAGTTGTGGGTCAAGCCTGCGGCAGGCGGGGCAGCAAAGCGCTTGACCGCATCCGACACCGCGATGGAAGCATATCCCACATGGTCGCGCGACGGGAAGACCATCGCCTTTGTGAACTGGACGGATAAGGGCCTTGGCCACATTCAGGTCGTGGGCGCAACGGGTGGCAGGGCGAAAAATGTGACGGCGCAATCGGGCCATTATGCGCGTCCGCGTTTCTCACCCGACGGCAAGACAATCGTGTTTGAAAAGCAAGAAGGCGGCGGCCTCACCTCGCCCTTGCGTTCGGATCAACCGGGCATTTACCGCATAGCCACGACAGGCGGCAATGCTGTCCGCGTTACCGAAAGTGGCACCACGCCGCATTTCGCCGCCAGCAATGACCGGATTTTCTATACCGAATCCGGTGCCAATAAACGCTTGCTCGTCAGTGTCGACCTGAATGGTGAAGCCAAGCGCAGCCATGCCAGCGGCGAGCTGACGACCATTTATGAAGTGTCGCCAGACGGGAACAATTTTGCCTTCCGTCAAAACTACGAAGCATTTGTGATGCCGCTGATGCCCGGCACGCAGGAAGTCACTGCGTCGTCGTCGGGCAGCGCGCTTCCGGTGGTGAAGGTCAGCAAGGGCGGCGCCGATTATATGCATTGGAGCCGCAATGGCGATGCATTGCATTGGGCACTTGGGCCTACGCTCTACACCGCTCAAACCAGCGCATTCTACCCCAATGGCCCGCTTGCGAAAGACGCCAAGCCCGTAAAGTTTGTGTCACCAAAAGACGGCATTTCGCTTTCAATGACGGTGAAGTCGGATCGTCCCACTGGCCTCGTCGCCTTCACTGGCGCGCGGGTCGTGACCATGGCGGATAAGGATGGCGGGATCATCGACAATGCCGTCATCTTGGTGGAAAATGACCGGATCAAAGCCGTGGGCAAGGCAGGAGACTTCCCCATCCCTGCGGGCGCAAAGACCGTGGATGTTACCGGCAAGACCATCATTCCGGGCCTTGTTGATGCCCACGCCCATGGTCCGCATGGTGTCGATGAAATGACGCCGCAGCAAAACTGGGTGAATATGCTCAACCTCGCCATGGGTATCACCACGCGGCATGATCCATCCAGCAGCGCCGCGACGGTTTTCCCGGCGGTGGAAATGCAGCGCGCGGGCCTTATTGTCGGGCCGCGTTCCTTCTCCACGGGCGAGATTGTGTACGGCGCAAAGGCCGCCGATGTGTATGCCGAAATCAATGGCCTTGATGATGCCCTCGCGCATGTCCGGCGGTTGAAGGCGCAGGGTGCGCACAGCGTCAAAAACTACAACCAGCCGCGCCGTGAACAGCGTCAGCAAGTTGTTGCCGCTGCGCTTCAGGAAAATATGCGTTCGGTGGCGGAAGGCGGTTCGCTGTTCGGCATGGACATGAACCTGATTGCCGATGGCAACACCACCGTTGAGCACAATGTCCCGCTCGACATTTTCTACGGCGACGTACTTCAGTTCTTTTCGAAATCGAAGGTGGGGTACACCCCGACCCTTGTCGTGACTTATGGCGGCCCAGCGGGTGATCCTTATTGGCGCGCACATACCGATGTGTTCCGCCATCCGTTGATGGCCAAGCATTATCCGCCGACCGAGCTTGCGGCGAACAATGCACGCCGCGAAATCGCGCCTGAGGAAGACTATGTCGACGACAACAGCGCGCGTGAGGCACATAAGCTTGCCAAGCTTGGCG
>NZ_JBILOS010000039.1:0-17254 GCF_044374345.1 Sphingorhabdus sp.
AGAAGCAGCCCAATGGCGAAACGGCCCTTGCCTGTCAATGCCTCAAGTGGGAAAGGGGCCTATATCGTCTTCTTTTTCATCAACAGGTGTTTCAAATGTCTTCCCATAAGAGCCAGCGCCGCCGCGGCGCTGCCGTTTCCAGCGGCAATCCCAAATTTTACGGCCGTCACGCCGTATATGCCGCGCTTGATAATCCCGATCGGCGACTCATCAACCTGTGGGGTACCCGCGAAGAAATCGGCAAAATCGTCATTCCCGACGGGCTGACGGTTCAATATGCCGAGGTGAATGATTTGGCGCGCTTTGTACCGAAAGATGCACCGCATCAGGGCCTCGTGCTTGAAGTTGCGCCATTGGAAGACGTCTGGCTGACCGATGCACTTGCGGTCGCCGATGATGACAATCGCCCGTTGCTGATCCTCGACCAAGTCACGGATCCCCATAATGTCGGTGCAATCTTCCGCACCGCCGCCGCGTTCAATGCCGTCGCTGTTGTGACGCAGGACCGGCATGCGCCGCCAGAATCCGGGGCATTGGCCAAGGCAGCTTCGGGTGGGCTTGAAATCACCCCATGGGTCCGGGTTGTTAATCTGGCGCGGGCGTTGGAAGAAATTGCTGAGGCTGGATATTGGCGAATCGGTCTGTCGGGCCATGCCAGCGTGACGTTGGACGAGGCGCTGACACCGGGCCGCAACGCGCTTGTTCTGGGCGCTGAGGGTGATGGCATGCGTCGCAACATTGAAGAGCATTGTGACCAGCTGGCGAAGCTGCCAATCAGCGAACACATGGAGTCGCTGAACGTATCGAACGCTGCGGCGATCGCATTATATGCGGCAACCGTTCGGCGGGGCTAAACAAGGACAGCAAACATGCGGCAGGATCGGGTGAATTTAGGTATGAAGGTCGCTGCTACGCCCATGGCCTTGCTAGGCGTCGCACGCTGATGGGTATTCCAGCTGCACAATTGCATGCCGCCCTTGATGCACTGGCGGCGCTTGAACCGGGCATAGCGCAGGCGCTTGCGGTGACGGGTTATCCTGACGAGCGCATCCGGGAACCGGGCTATGCGACATTGCTGCGCACGATTGTCGGGCAACAGGTCAGCGTCGCGGCCGCCGCATCGGTGTGGAACAAGCTTGAGGCGCTCATTGGCCCAGAATGCCCACCGGACAAGTTGTTAGCGCAAGATTTCGACGCCTTGAGAGCATGTGGGTTGAGCCGCCAGAAGCAAGGCTATGCGCGTTCGCTTGCGGAGCTCGTGCTGTTGGGCGAATTGCCGCTCGATGCCCTGCCCGCCGATGATGAGGAGGCGATTGCCTACCTCACCCGTGTGAAGGGCATTGGCCGCTGGTCAGCCGAAATATATTTGCTGTTTGCAGAGGGCCGGACCGACATTTGGCCCGCGGGCGATCTTGCTGTGCAAGAAGGCGTGGGCCGCTTGCTGAAGCTGGATGCACGGCCATCGGAAAAAGACATACGCGTCATCGCCGAACGGTGGCGTCCCCATCGCGGCGCGGCCGCCATTTTCACTTGGTACATTTACGCCAAGGGATTTCAGGCGATTTGAGAACGGACGAAAGCTTAAGTCCGTTCTTCAGTCCCGGCAAAGCCGCTGCCGCAATATTCAGTTGACCTTTTGGGTAAATTAATGTGGCTGACAGACATGTGAATAAGGGAGAGCCGAAATTATGTCCGAAACGCAAAAAAGCATTTTCATCACTGGCGCCGCGTCTGGTTTAGGACGCGAAGTTGCGCGTTATTTTGCCAATGTAGGCTGGTTCGTGGGCCTTGCCGACGTCAATGAAAAGGGTTTGGACGAAACCGCGGCTTTATTGCCAGCGGGTCAATGGTCGCGCCACCGCCTTGATGTGACGGATCGTGCACAGTGGAAAGCCGCCGTCGCCGACTTTGCCAAGCACACAAATGGCCATATGACGGTCTTGTTCAACAATGCAGGCATTGGATCGGGCGGCCCTATTCAGGACATGACCGACGAGGACATCGACAAGATGATCGCGATCAACCTGACTGGCGTTATCAGCGGTACCCGCGCCTGTTTCGACCTGTTGAAAAACACGCCGGATGCCTGCGTCCTCTACACCAGCTCGGCCGCTGGCATTTACGGATCGGCTGGGCTTAGCGTGTACAGCGCAACCAAATTCGCGGTGCGCGGTCTTGCCGAAGCGCATGATATTGAGTGGCGCCCGTACGGGATTAAGTCCCGCAGCCTCATGCCCGGCTTTATCGACACCAACATCATTGGCGCGGTTGATGCCAACAGCAACATGACGGGTAAAGAAAAGCTGCAATCGGCTGGCGTCGAAGTGAGCCCGGTTTCGATCATCGGCCCCGCCGCATGGGAAGCCATTCATGGTGACAAGGTACACACAACTGTGAACAAAATGGCGAAGCAGCTTGCGTTTTCTGCCCGTTGGTTCCCGGGCCGGCTCCGCAAGCAATTGGGCTTGCTGGGCGGTTTAGGCGATGTGGTTAAGCCGTCGGCGCAATAGCGTCGATGGCCGAGGCCAGTTCCACGTCGCGCCGCGATAAGCCGCCGGCATCATGCGTTGTCAGCAATATCTCAACGCGGTTGTAAACGTTGAACCATTCGGGGTGATGGTCTGCTTTTTCAGCAAGGATCGCAACGCGCGCCATGAACCCAAAGGCTTCGGCAAAATCGGCAAAGCGCAAAGTGCGCCTTATCCCTTGTGCATCGGCGTCATATGACCACAAAGGCAGCTGTTCCAAAACCGCCGCGCGATCCGCTTCGTCGAGTTTTGAAACCTGCATGATGTCATCCTGATTTTGCAATTGGTGGAATTCATGCCTAAGTCGCCAAATGTCGTCACGTCAAGCACCCTTGCCGTCCATCAGCGTTGACAATGTCGCGGTTATCCGTGGCAACAGGCTCGTGCTGCGCGGGCTGACGGTCACTGCGCGCAGTGGTGATATTATTTGGGTCCGTGGCGCAAATGGTTGCGGCAAATCGACGCTCCTCCGGCTCATCGCCGGTCTTTTGCATGCCACCGCCGGTTCGATACAGACGGCAGGCCGGATTGCCCTTGCCGATGAAAATCTCGCGCTTGATGCAAATTTGACGGTCGCAAAAGCCCTCATGTTCTGGGCGGATATGGACGGCGCGTGTGCCGACGCGCAAAGCGCGGCACTGGCGGACATGGATTTGCAAGCTCTGGCGCAGGTTCCCGTGCGCTTCCTGTCGACCGGCCAGCGCAAACGCGCCAGTATCGCACGCGTTCTCACGTCAAAGGCGGATATCTGGTTGCTCGATGAACCCTATAATGGCTTGGACAGCGCAAGCTGCGCCCGGCTTGACCAAGCCATCACGGCGCACGCCGCAACCGGTGGCATAGTGCTCGTCGCGGCCCACCAGCCGCCATCGATTAACGTGGCGCATAGCCTCATCCTCGACAGGCCGGAGGCAGACGCATGAAGGCATTTGCAGCCTTGGTTGCGCGCGAAGTGCGTGTGGCATGGACGGGCGGCGGGCTATGGCTGCCGGTGATATTTTATCTTGCGGTTGCGACGCTGTTTCCGTTTGTGACCGGGCCAGACAAAGCGCTCCTTGCGCGCACAGGCGGCGGCATATTGTGGATTGCTGCGCTGCTGGCGACGCTGTTGCCAATTGAGCGGCTTATACTCCCCGACCGGCAAGCCGGCATATTGGATCAGCTGGCGATGCGTGGCTGGTCGGACGAATTGGTCGCCACCGCCAAAATCATGGGCCAGATTTTTGCCTTTGCCCTTCCGCTTCTTCTCGCGACGGTTGTGGGATCCGCACTGATCGGATTGCCTGAGGCACAATTGGGTACATTGTTGCTTGGCCTTGCCTTGGCACTGCCCGCGCTTTCGGGGCTGTCGGTCACCATCGCAGCGCTGACGGCAGGCCTTAGCGGGGCGAGCGCGCTGGGCGGGCTGCTGCTCGTGCCCATCACGATACCATTGCTGATCTTTGGCGCAGGCACATTGTCCGAAAATCCCGGCAACGCAATGCAGCTGCTTGCCGCGACTGCGCTCGCAATTACCGCTTTGTCGCCCTTTGCCGCCGGTGCGGCGCTACGCGCAGGCCGGACTTAAGTACCAAAGCCATATCTGCCGTCGGATTGATGGATTGCCCCGTCGCCGCGCAGCTTACCGCGCCGCGATTTTCTGCGCATAGCCGTCGGCGACCATAGCTTCGACCATGTCGAACAGCTTTTCGGGATCCTGCGCGCGCAGAACGGGAATGCCTGCCTCCATCCCTTCGGCGATAACAATCTCGCGCTTTCCGGCCTCAACCGCATCCCAAATCGTGGTTGCGACGACGTCTGGATCGATGCCGTTATCGATGGCAGCATCGCTCGTGCCACGCACCGTTCCGTCGGCATTCAATGCATTGCGCGATACGTTGGTCCGCACAGAACCCGGCGCGACGACGAGCACTTTGACGCCCTGCCCGGCAACTTCGCTGCGCAACGCATCGGCATAGCCAATCAACCCGTGCTTGGCCGCGCAATAGGCCGTCCGCATGGGAACGCCAGCTTTGCCGGCAACACTGGAAATCATGACAATCTGGCCATGTCCATTTGAAACCATATGTCCCAAAAGCGCTTGCGTCAGCGCAATCGGCGCAAGCAAATCGACATCAACAATCCGTTGGTAAACGCAAAAATCCGTGTCGATGGCGGGTGAACGCTGCGAAATGCCCGCATTATTGACCAGCACATCGATCTTGCCCTGATAGGCAATCGCTTCAGCGACCTTTGACGGCAAGGCCGCATAGTCGACGGTGTCGAATGGCAGAATAAAGCAGCGTTCAGGCGCGCCGGTAGCATGCGCGACGCGTTCCAGTTCAGCGACATTTCGGCCTGACAACACGGCGTGGCCGCCGCTTCCGACAAATGCTTTGGCCAGTGCCTCACCTATCCCCGACGATGCGCCCGTTATCCAGGCTGTTTTATGCGACTGATCGACCATTTTACTCTCCCTTTGACGCGCTTGGTCAACCGTGACTTCACCCCTGTCAAGACATTCTGGCTTGCACTTTTACCGCCACCGCACCACATGCGTGAAATGCTGATAGAAACTGAACTCACACCTAACCCCGCCACGATCAAATTTCTGCCCGGCCGCGCCGTCATGGAAAATGGAACGCGCGATTTTGCCGCCCCTGAAGAGGCTGAAGCCTCCCCATTGGCGGAGGCACTTTTCGGACTTGGTGATGTCACCGGGGTATTTTTTGGACGCGAATTTATTTCGGTCACGGCTGCCCCCGGTTCAGATTGGTCCAGCCTGAAACCCGACATACTTGCGATATTGCTCGACCATTTCAGCGCGAACATGCCGTTGTTCAAACCAGCCGCAGCTGGGTTTTCTGTTCCATCGGCAGATGCAGATTACCCGCTCGATGATCCACAAGATGCCGACATCGTTATCCAGATCAAGGAATTGATTGAAACGCGAATCCGCCCTGCGGTCGCAAACGACGGCGGCGACATAGTCTATCGCGGCTTTCAAAAGGGCATCGTCTTTTTGCAGATGCAAGGCGCATGCGCAGGTTGCCCGTCGTCTTCGGCAACGCTGAAAAATGGCATTGAACAATTGCTGAAGCATTATGTGCCCGAAGTCATCGAAGTGCGTGCTGCCTAATCTCTCCACCTGAAAGAAATCTTATGTCCGAAGCATTAAACGACGCCGCGCTTGATCAGCTGTTCCGCGAAGCCCGCAGCTACAATGGCTATTTGGATAAGCCAGTGTCGCAGGCGCAGCTTGAGAGCATTTGGAACCTGATGAAATTTGGTCCAACATCCGCGAACTGCCTTCCAGCGCGCATCATTTGGTGCACATCCACCGAAGCGAAACAAAAGCTGGCGGCATGCACGATGCCGTCGAATGGTGACAAAATTCTGCAAGCGCCTGTCACGGCGATTATCGGAATGGACCTCGAATTTTACGAACAGCTTCCCGAATTATTTCCCCATGCGGATGCCCGCAGCTGGTTTGCCGGCAATGACGTAGCCATTGAAAAGACGGCGTTTCGGAACAGCAGCTTGCAAGGCGCCTATCTGATGCTGGCCGCGCGTGCATTGGGACTGGATACCGGTCCAATGTCGGGCTTTGACAATGCCGCTGTCGACAAGGCATTCTTTGCCGGAACCAAACTGCAGTCGAATTTCATCTGTACACTTGGTTATGGCGACACAGCGAGCATTTTTGCACGCAGCCCGCGACCCGAATTTGTCCGCTTCAATCAGGTCGCCTAACCTAAACGGCGGCAGGCGATCATGCGCACATTGGTCATCGATACCGCCACACGGGCGTGCTCAGTTGCGTTGTTTGATGGCAAGCAATTGCTGGCCGCCCAACATGAAGTGATTGGCCGCGGACATGCGGAACGTTTGCTTCCCCTCATCGCCGCGCTGCCGGATAATGGCAAAGCCGACCAGATCATGGTGGATGTTGGCCCCGGCAGCTTCACGGGTATCCGTGTGGGCGTTGCCGCTGCCAAAGCATTGGGATTGGCGTGGCACATACCAGTGCACGGCTATGGCTGCCTTTCCTTGGTCGCCTCGATGGCGCGTGCACAAAGCGGATCACAAGCAGCCGTCGACGTCATCATGACAGGCGGCCATGGTGAGTATTTCTTCGAAGCATTTAACGACGCCGGGCATTCGATAGCCCCAGCGCAGTCGGTTTTGCCTGAGCTATTGGCGAAAGTTGCCATCGCTGAGCATGTTGCCGGCGACATTGACCCGCAACGCCCAGATCGGTTGTGGACCGACACCCTCCCCGACGCGCGCGCATGGGCACATTTGCCGGACGACCACGCCCTTCCGCCCATTCCTGTGTATGGAAGGGCACCAGACGCAAAACCGGCTGCAGTCGGGGCATGATCCGCGTCGTCGAAGGCGATGCAAAAGACATTGCGTCCATCATGCCGATTATGTCCGACGCCTTCGACCCCCGATTTGGCGAAGCATGGACGGCGGCGCAATGCCTGTCCACTTTAGTGCTGCCGGACTGCCAACTGTTACTTGCCAAAGATGGTGACATTCTATGCGGATTCGCCATCACGCGCTGGGTTTTTGGACATGAAGAATTGCTGATGATTGGCGTTGCACGAAAGTACCAGCGCCAACAGATTGGCCAAAATCTTCTCAGAGCCGTGATAAATAGAGGCAAAACCGCGAGAAGAGAGAAGTTATTCCTTGAAGTTCGGGACGGGAACCCTGCATCTTCTTTCTACTTAAAAGCTGGCTTTTCACCCATCGGACGGCGCAAAAATTATTACAAAAGCACTGAAGGAATAAGTCCAGACGCGATTACAATGTTCATTGATCTTTAATATTTCAAATCTAGCGGCTTTTCTTGACGACTTCATTTCAAGGCTATATGCATCAGGAAAGTCGTAAACTATAAAAATGGGTCCAGGAGTTCAAAATATGTCTCAAGAAAGTAACGATACCGCAGAATTGTTAATTACTCTGACCGCTGATATTGTCGCCGCCCATGTCAGCAACAACAGTGTCGCGGTATCGGACGTATCAACTTTAATTGGAAATGTGCACGCGGCACTCGCCGGTCTTTCCGGAACGGCTGCTGCGACCGAAATAGTTTTGGAACCCGCTGTTCCAGTCCGTAATTCGGTGAAGCGCGATTATATCGTCTGCTTGGACGACGGTAAGAAGCTGAAAATGCTGAAGCGCCACCTGATGACGCATTATGGCATGACGCCTGATGACTATCGCGCAAAATGGGGTCTGCCGGCCGATTATCCGATGGTTGCACCTGCTTATGCAGAACAACGTCGCGAACTCGCAAAGGCAATCGGCCTTGGTCGTGCACCGGGGTCGGGTCGGAAGAAAAAAATCAAGTAAAGCGCGCAACGCGGCACTGAAAAATAAGGCCGGAGCATTCTCCGGCCTTTTTCTTTGACGAATCGTGACGCGGCACTAAATGTGTATCGCGATGGACATTAAAATCGACATTGAAGCGCTGTGTAACGAACGCGGCCTGCGTATCACCGACCAACGCCGCGTCATAGCGCGCGTCATTTCGGATGCGACTGACCATCCAGATGTAGAAGAGCTCTATCGTCGCTCGTCCGCCATCGACCCCAAGATTTCAATCGCCACCGTATATCGGACTGTCCGCTTGTTCGAAGAAGCGGGCATATTGGACCGGCATGACTTTGGTGACGGGCGCGCACGCTATGAAGCGTCGCCAGAGGCACATCACGATCACCTCATCGACGTCGAAACCGGCAAAGTCGTTGAATTCGTCGACCCCGAGCTGGAAGCACTGCAGAAAATCATTGCAGAGCGCCTTGGCTACCGTCTCGTTGACCATCGTATGGAACTCTATGGCGTCGCCATCGACCGCAAGGATTAAACGCCGCAACCCCGCTGCATTTTTAGCTGGCCAATGTTTGTTTGCCGCCCGGCTGCTGCTGATGGCCGCCAGCTTGGTAACGAGCTTGCTGCTCCACAATCTATGGCGCCTTCTTAATCGGCCATCGCCGTGGCCGCGCCTGTTCCTGCTGTCGATCAGCTGGACCAGCGGTATTGCAACCGCCACGACTGGGCAGCGGGTGCGCGCGAATGTGTTTTACGCCGCCAACCATCATAGTTGGATAGACATCCCGGTAATGTCGGGCGTTACCGGTTGCACCTTTGTCGCCAATGACGGGATTGAGGGCTGGCCATTGATTGGGTGGCTTTGCAAAATCAACAACACCATCTTTGTGAACCGCGAAAGCCGCGCCAGCGTCGGGAATCAGGTGGAGGATCTGCGCGCGGCCATGACGGGCGATCAACCGGTTACGATATTCCCCGAAGGCACGACCCATGATGGTTCGGGCCTTTTGCCGTTCAAACCATCGTTATTTGCCGCACTCGTTCCGCCACCATCGGGCATGCTCGTTCAGCCAGTATTTTTAAGCTACGGGCACCATACCCCGCGTGTGGCGTGGGTCGGCGATGAAAAAGTGACCGAGAATTTCTGGCGGCTTTTATCCCATCTGAAACCGATAACGGCGACCCTGCATTTTCTGGAGCCGTTCGATCCGCTGCATTACCCAGACCGCAAGGCGATTTCCGCTGAAGTGCGTGCGCGCATAGGTGCAGCGATGGAGGGTGGCGGGGGTGCACAGCGCTATGTATAGACGCGCGCTATGAGCACGGATTCTCCCAAAACCTATTCGATCAAAAATTACGGCTGCCAGATGAACGTCTATGATGGCGAACGCATGGCTGAAATGTTCGAAAGCCAAGGCATGACGCCCGCTGATGAAAAGGCGAATGCCGATCTTGTCGTGCTCAACACCTGTCATATTCGCGAAAAAGCCGCAGAAAAGGTCTATTCCGAAATCGGCCGTCTGCGTCGCAAGGACGGCAGTAGCCCCGTCATTGCCGTGGCCGGATGCGTCGCGCAGGCCGAAGGCGGCGAGATTAGCCGCAGAGCGCCCGAAGTCGACATTGTTGTCGGCCCGCAAGCCTATCATAATCTGCCTGAAATGGTTGCAGCGGTCGGACGCGGTGAACGCGTGGTCGACCTTGACCTGCCCGGCCTCGATAAGTTCGGCAAACTCCCTGCACGCCGCAAGCAAGCGCCATCTGCGTTTTTGACGGTTCAGGAAGGCTGCGACAAATTCTGCACCTATTGCGTTGTGCCCTACACCCGCGGCGCGGAGATTTCGCGCGGCTGGAACGCGTTGATTGACGAGGCAAAGGCCATTGTTGACGCGGGTGCCGCAGAAATCACGTTATTGGGGCAAAACGTTAACGCTTGGGATGGCGAAGACGACAAGGGTCAGTTGCAGGGTCTCGATGGCCTCATCCGCGCGCTGGACAAAATTCCCGGCCTGCGCCGCATCCGCTATATGACCAGCCACCCGAACGACATGACCGAGGGGCTGATCGCCGCGCATGGCGATGTCGAAAAGCTGATGCCGTTCCTGCACCTACCCGTGCAATCGGGTTCGGACCGCATATTGAAGGCGATGAACCGCAGCCACAGCCGCGACAGCTATCTGCGCATTTTGGACCGCGTACGTACCGTTCGGCCTGACATCGCGTTTTCGGGTGATTTCATCGTCGGTTTTCCCGGCGAGACCGAAGAAGATTTTGAAGACACCATGCGTCTGGTACGTGAAGTCGGCCATGCGCAGGCCTATTCGTTCAAATATAGCCCGCGTCCCGGCACGCCCGCCGCCGATATGGCCGACCAGATCGCCATGGAAATCATGGACGAACGGCTCCAGCGGTTGCAGGCGCAAATCGTTGCGGACCAAACCGCATTCAACCGAAATACCGTTGGTAAAACATGCGATGTTCTTCTCGAACGGCCGGGCAAATTTGATGGCCAATTGATTGGCAAATCGCCTTGGCTGCAATCCGTGCATGTCCTTGCGCCGGACCTTTCTATCGGCAATATTGTTAGCGTTCAGATTACCGATTCTGGCCCCCTTAGCTTAAAAGGTGAACCAACGATGAGAGCAGCCGCCTGAATGGCCAAAAAAGCCCAAGCGCAAGCCGGTGACCTGTCCCGGCTGGAAATGAGCTTCGACAAGCCACATCTTATCAATGCGGTGTTTGGCGAATTTGATCGCAACCTGGTGACAATTGAAAACAGGCTTGGCGTTTATATCTCGGCCCGCGGCAATCGCGTCCAAATCGAAGGTGAAGCAGGCGCCATTGGCCGGACACGCGATGTTCTCAACGATATTTATTCGCGCATTTCGCGCGGACAAGACATGGATTCCGAAGCCGTGCAGTCGATTATCGCAATGACCGCCGAACCCACGCTTGAAGGCATATTGCGCAAGGAAGACAATGCCGCCCCCGGCATCATGATCCGCACGCGCAAGAAAACCTTAGTGCCGCGTTCCGCCACGCAGATTCCCTATATGGAGGCATTGGCGCGTGACGAGATTATCTTCGCACTTGGACCCGCAGGAACCGGAAAAACCTATCTGGCGGTGGCGCAGGCTGTGGCGATGCTGATTACCGGCGCGGTGCAACGCCTGATCCTCTCGCGTCCTGCGGTCGAAGCGGGTGAGCGGCTTGGTTTCTTGCCGGGCGACATGAAGGAAAAGGTCGATCCCTATCTGCGCCCCATTTACGATGCGCTTTACGACTGCTTGCCCGCCGAACAGGTCGAACGCCGCATCGCTTCGGGCGAAATCGAAATCGCCCCTATCGCCTTCATGCGCGGGCGCACCCTCGCTGACGCCTTTATCATTCTCGATGAAGCCCAGAACACCACTGCCGCGCAGATGAAGATGTTCCTGACCCGTTTTGGTATGAACAGCCGCATGGTCATTTGCGGAGACCCGCATCAGGTTGATATCCCCGGTGGCGAACGGATGTCGGGCCTGAATGACGCGGTTCAACGCCTCGAAGGCGTGGACGGCATTCAAACCATCCGCTTCAACAGCAGCGACGTCGTCCGCCATCCATTGGTCGGACGGATCGTCGATGCCTATGAGGGCGGGCGTGATTGACGTCGAATTAGACATCGGATTGCCATGGGGCAGCTGCAATTTCGGACAAAGTGAAGTTGAAAAGGCCGTCGATGCGGCTGTCCGTTTTGCGGCCATCCCTGAACTGGCGGACCCCATTGTCCCCATGAGCGTCAGCGTCAAGCTATCCGACGATGCAGAGGTGCATGCACTCAACCGTGAATGGCGCGAAAAAGACAAGCCAACCAACGTGTTGTCCTTTCCCATGCTCGATGATGATGAAATCGACGCATTGCTGGACGGGACCTACAACGCGCCCGAAATCATGCTGGGTGACATCATCTTGGCCTATGAAACCTGCGCCGCCGAAGCGGAGGAAAAGCAAATTTCCGTCGCGGACCATGCAACGCATCTGGTGATCCACGGCATGTTGCATTTGCTTGGCCATGACCATGTTGACGACGAAGAGGCCGAAGCCATGGAGGCGTTAGAAGTAAAAGCGCTTGCATCCATGGGGCTTCACAATCCATATGACACTTAATTCCATTAAAAAGAGGCCAATACGCTTCCATTATGCCCGAGGGTGACAGTTTTAGCGGTGCAAGAACCGCAACCGACGACGATAACGACGGACGAATATGGCAGCGGCTAAAAACGATGTTTTTTGGCCGCGATCACGAGCCGACTTTGCGCGAGCAGCTTGAAGAAGCAATTGCCGAGCATGAAGAAGATAGCGACGATCACGACCAATCGGACAATGACGGCGACCTGACCGCGGTTGAGCGCACCATGCTGCGCAACCTTTTGCATTTCAGCGAGCACCGGGTCGACGATGTGATGGTGCCGCGCAGTGATATTGTCGCCATTGACGAAAGCGCTGGCTTTGCCGATTGCATCGCGGCCTTTGCCGAACATGGGCACAGCCGCCTGCCCGTCTATCGCGAGACCTTGGACAGCATCATCGGCATGATACATATCAAGGATGTGTTCGCCGTTCTTGCATCGGGCGAGCAGCCCCCAGAAAGCTTGGAAGCCTTTATCCGTCAGCCCCGGTTTGTGCCGCAGAATATGAGTGTTCTCGCGTTGCTCGACGAAATGCGCCGGACGCGCACGCATTTGGCGATCGTTCTTGACGAATATTCCGGCACCGAAGGCCTGGTGACGATTGAAGACCTGGTTGAAGAAATCGTAGGTGAAATCGAAGATGAGCATGACGAAGAACCCGAAGCGATGTTCACGCAGTTAAGCCCCGTCATGTGGGAAGCTGATGCGCGCGCGGAACTCGACGATCTGGCGGAAGCCATTGACGCTAAATTGTCCGAAGTTGAAGAAGATGTCGACACGCTGGGCGGACTCGCCTTTGTTATTGCCGGGCAAGTTCCCGATGTCGGCCAAATGCTGACGCACGAAGCCAGCGGGTGGAAACTCGAAATATTGGAAGCGGACGAAAAACGGGTCACGCGCATCCGGTTATTCGCGCCATCGCCCGACACGGACGA
This sequence comes from Sphingorhabdus sp., assembly GCF_044374345.1. Taxonomy (GTDB): domain Bacteria; phylum Pseudomonadota; class Alphaproteobacteria; order Sphingomonadales; family Sphingomonadaceae; genus Sphingorhabdus_B. The sequence continues at coordinate 12,958 of NZ_JBILOS010000039.1, forward strand.
AATAGACGAATAAGGCGGCGTTAAAGCTGCGCGGCGAGTTTCGCGGCGCGTGTGCGCCAGGATTCGGCCAATGTTTCAAGCTGCGAAAGCGCCTGCAACTGCGCGAGCGCATCGGCTTGCTTATGCCCACCGCCGATCAGCAGTTTGAATGTGCGGGCGACGGTCCAGTCGTGCCCCGCCTGCTCAACCTGCTCTATGCGGTCGCCCGGCGCGACTTCGCCTTCCTCAATAACGCGGAAATAGCCGCCGCAGCGGCCTGAGCTAATGACCACACCAGACAGGCCATGCACGCCAAAATGATGGTCCAGCTTCCAACATGGCTGACGCCCCTGTGCAACCTCAACCAAGGCCTTTCCGATCCGAAGCCTGTCACCGATGCGCAATTTGTCCTCGGTCAGCCCCGATGCGCTGATATTTTCGCCAAAGGCGCCGGCGTAATCGAGTTTCGGATTCGTAAATCCTTCCGCTGCGAAATGGGCAATCCATTTGGGATAATGTTCGGCAGGATAAAAATGCACCGCTTTATCAACGCCGCCATGCACCGTCGGGTCCGCGACCTTATCGCCTTCAAATCCCAATTTGCCCAGCATCACGGGCCGGTCCACAGGCGCGCGGGCCATGGCGCTCATCGTGCCGTCAGCGCGGAAGGGTTTGGGGCCGCCAATCAGCAAGGTGTCGACTTGGGTTACAATCATCCCGGCAACATATCCCACCAAATACAGCATTCCCATTGGCATTTTGCTTTACGACCGATAAAAGCCCATCAATGCACACCAGCGACCTTCGCATTGCGCTTTTCAGCGGCAATTATAATTATGTACGCGATGGCGCCAATCAGGCGCTCAACCGGCTGGTGGGATATCTTTTAAGCCAAGGCGCGTCGGTGCGTATTTATTCGCCGACAGTGGAAAATCCCGCATTTGAAGCAACTGGCGATCTGGTGTCCGTGCCTTCAATGGCCATTCCCTTTCGCTCCGAATATCGCATACCATTGTCGTTATCGCGAAGTGTTCGGCGTGATCTTGAGGCGTTCAATCCAAATATTGTCCACATCGCAAGCCCTGACCGGGTTTCACGCAAGGCCGTCAAATGGGCAACAAAGCAGAACCTGCCTGTTCTATGTTCGGTGCACACCCGTTTCGAAACCTATTTCCGTTATTACAACATGTCCTTCATCGAGCCGGTCGTCGAAGCATGGATCCGTCGCCTGTATCGCAAATGCGACGCGTTGGTTGCACCGTCCGAGAGCTTCGCTCAGGTCTTGCGCCAACAGCGAATGAACTATGACATCGACATCTGGTCGCGCGGTGTCGACAGGGAGATTTTTAATCCCGGCCGCCGTGACATGGAATGGCGGCGCGGACTTGGCATATCGGACGACACACCTGTCATCGGGTTTCTAGGCCGGCTGGTTATGGAAAAGGGTCTGGATGTCTTTTCCGACACCATTGACCAACTCAAGCGACGTAACGTCCCGCATCAGGTTTTGGTGATAGGAGACGGCCCCGCACGTGCATGGTTTGAATCGCGGATACCCGATGCCAAATTTGCAGGTTTTCAGGTTGGCGCGGACCTCGGCCGGGCCGTGGCGAGCATGGATATGTTTTTTAACCCGTCGGTCACGGAAGCATTTGGCAACGTAACGCTTGAATCAATGGCCTGCGGACTGCCCGTCGTCGCCGCAAAAGCAACCGGCAGCCAAAGCCTGGTCGAAGACAAGGTGTCGGGACGCCTTATAACGCCGGGCGCAATCAACCAGTTTGCTGACGCACTGCAGGCCTATTGCGTAAATACGGACCTGCGTGCCGAACATGGCAATATAGGCGAGCGCAGGTCACATGATTATAGCTGGGATGCGATCAACCAGACCGTTGCAGACACATATCTGCGCCTCATCCGTCAACGTGCCGCGCGTGATATTGCTGCGCGCTGACAGGGTGCATGTGATAGGCAGGCTACCCGGTACCGGATCCCAATAGGCATGAGCGACCTTTTTCACGACGAACCCGCACAAACAGGGACGCTGCCGAAAACAGCGCCGCTGGCGGATAAGCTGCGTCCGGCGCAATTGAGTGAGGTCATTGGTCAGGAGCATCTGACCGGACCAGAGGGTGCAATTGGCCGTATGGTGGCTGCGGGAAAATTGTCGTCCATGATCCTCTGGGGCCCGCCGGGCACCGGAAAGACAAGCATCGCGCGTTTGCTGGCTGATGCCGTCAACATGCATTACAAGCCGATCTCTGCGGTCTTCTCCGGCGTTGCGGACCTCAAAAAGGCGTTTGCCGAAGCCGAGACGATGGCGCGGACGGGCAAGCAAACCTTATTGTTCGTAGACGAAATTCACCGTTTCAACCGCGCGCAGCAAGACGGATTTCTGCCCTTTGTTGAAAGCGGCTTGGTCACTCTCGTTGGCGCGACAACGGAAAATCCGTCGTTCGAACTGAACGCCGCTTTGCTTTCGCGTTCGCAGGTCATGGTGCTCCACCGTCTTGATGACGCCGCGTTGGCAACATTGCTCGCGCGCGCAGAAGATATCATGGAGCGCCCCCTGCCCGTCACGGCCGATGCCAAATCCGCGTTGATATCGAGCGCGGACGGCGATGGTCGGTTCCTGCTCAATCAAGCCGAAACGCTGTTTTCCATCAGAATCGACAACCCGCTCGACCCGGCTGCGATGGCCGCGCTGCTGCAGCGGCGGATGCCCGTCTATGACAAGGACCGCGAAGGGCATTACAACCTGATATCCGCGCTGCACAAAAGCTTGCGTGGCTCTGATCCGCAAGCCGCGCTTTATTGGATGGCCCGCATGTTGGTGGCGGGCGAAGAGCCATTATATGTCCTGCGCCGCCTCGTCCGTTTCGCCAGCGAGGATATCGGCCTCGCCGACCCGCAAGCGCTCGTCCAATGCCTTGCGGCCAAGGACGCCTATGAATTTCTGGGCAGCCCCGAAGGGGAAGTCGCCATTGTTCAGGCATGCCTGTACCTTGCGACCGCGCCAAAATCGAACGCTGCGTATAAAGCGCAGAAATCCGCGTGGAAGCTGGCACGCGACACCGGATCGTTAATGCCGCCCGCGAACATATTGAACGCGCCAACCAAGCTGATGAAAGACATCGGCTATGGCGCGGGATATGCGTATGACCATGACAGCGCGGACGGATTTTCCGGCGCTAATTACTGGCCGGACCAAGTTCCGCCAACGCAGCTCTATCAACCCGTCGAACGTGGTTTTGAACGCAAGATCATAGAACGGCTGCAATATTGGGATCGTCTGCGCGCCCGCAAAACCGGTCCAGACGCGACATGATGTCCGCCCACCGCCAAAACGCCTGATGCGACCCTTTACGCGTTTTGCCTGCGCCGATTGGTCCGGGGCAAAGGGCAGCCGCCATCCCGGCATCGCCCTTGCCGTCTGCGAAGCTGGCAATGAAGCCCCGCGCCTTGTTCCTGCACCCTCCGGCATTTGGTCGCGTCAGGCGGTTGCCGATTGGTTGCTGGCGCAAGATGATGATTTGCTGATTGGCTTCGACTTCAGCTTCGCGCCCCCCATGATTGCGCGCGGCGCCTATTTACCGGGCGATGCATTGCCGACAACTGCCAAGCCTTTTTGGGCCTATGTTGACGGCATTTGCGATGATCCCGATTTGGGAGCCGCCTCATTCCTTGAAAAACACCATCGCCGCCATTTTTATTTCGGCGCTGCCGATGGCGTAAAATCGACATTCTTACATTGGCGGCAGTGCGAGTTGTTGAACAAGCACAGTAGCGGGAAGATCTCGACCGTCTTCGACGCCATCGGCGCGTCACAAGTCGCCAAAGCAAGCTTTGCGGGCATGCGCTTTCTAAACCATGTCCGCGAACATGTCGCCATATGGCCGTTTGATCCGTTGCCCGAACGCGGGCCTGTGGTGGTGGAGATATACACAACCATCGCCGCACGCGCCGCAGGCGTCGCCAAAGGCCGCAGCAAGATTCGCGACGCAAACGGGCTGGATGAGGCTCTACGTAGGTTGGATTCCCTGCCCCACACACCGCTCGAACGCTACACCGACCATGCAACAGATGCGTTGCTTGCCGCCGCATGGCTGCGCAAAACCGCTTCAAATCCGCAATTTTGGACGCCAGCTGCATTAAATTGCGAAATAGCTGCAACTGAGGGCTGGACCTTTGGGATCATTTGAGGCAATGGGCGCCACAGAGTGCCGGCTTAGCTCAGTTGGTAGAGCACCTGATTTGTAATCAGGGGGTCACGAGTTCGAACCTTGTAGCCGGCACCATATATTTCAATGACATAACC
>NZ_JBILOS010000123.1:0-4982 GCF_044374345.1 Sphingorhabdus sp.
GTTCAGCGGCATGGTCGGTGCATATTATCTGGATGCCACGGCAGATACCTTGTTCGATGTGCGCCTGTTCACGACGCTCAGCGGATTGACGGCATTTACCAATGCTGCGGTCGATACGGAAACCTACGCCGTCTTCGGTGATTTTACGTACGACCTTTCCGAACAGCTCAGCCTGTCGGTTGGTGGCCGTTACACATGGGATAAACGCACCGCGAATATCCTGCGCCAAAATTATCTCGGCGGCGGATCGCCCTTCTTTGGCGGGGCAGGCGTCGCCTTTGGTGCAGCCAGCACCAACTTCAGCGGGCAGCGTGATTTCAAAAAATTCACGCCCCGCGTATCGCTGAGCTTCAAGCCAACGCCAGATGACAATATTTACGCGAGCTTCAGCCAAGGCTTCAAGGGCGGCGGCTTTGACCCGCGCGGTGTGGGTGCCAATGCGCCCGACCTCAACGGCAATGGTATCCGTGGCGAAAATGACGAAGTGGCTGCGTTTTTGAGCTTCCGTCCAGAAAGCGTCGACAGCTATGAAGTTGGTTATAAGGGCAATGCGTTCGACGGCGGCCTGACCTTCGCGCTCGCGGGCTTCTACGCCGACTATAAGGACGTGCAAATCCCTGGTTCGGTTGCATGTATCGTCAGTGGCCTGCCATCCTTCTGCGGCGTAACGTCCAACGCAGGCAAGGCGACATTCAAGGGTGTCGAGCTTGAGTTTAACGCACGGCTTGGCGAGAACGTTGCCAATGAAGGTGATCGTTTGAACTTGCTGGGTGCAGTGGGTTATATTGATGCGAAGTTCGACCAATATATCTCGAACATCGCGAGCGTCCCGACCGATGTTGCTGCCTTCCGCGATGTGCAGAACACACCGTCATGGACCGCCAGCGCAACGCTTGCCTACATGACGCCAGTTGGCGCCGGACGCTTGAATCTGGGCACAACCGTTTCGTACCGCAGCAGCACGACGCAGTTCGAAATTCCGAACCCCTATATCGATCAGTCCGGCTATGCCCTCGTCGACGCAAGCCTGGTGTATACCGCGCCTGACGATCGTTGGAGCATTGGGCTTTATGGTAAGAACCTGTTCGACAAGGAATATAAAACTTCGGGCTACAGCTTCATTGCTGGCAATGCGACGACTGGCGTGCCGATCATTGGCGGAAACGGTTTGCCTGTTGCCTCGCTGGGCCGCGAAGGCACGCTGACCGCATTTTATGGCAACCCGCGTCAGCTGTTTGTGACCGCTGGCGTGAAGTTCTAAAAAGCTGCGCGAAGGCGCATGAAAAAAGAAGGCCGGGCCATCATGCCCGGCCTTCTTTTTATCCGCGAAGCACCGCGCCCAGTTTGGCTGCGGCCGCAATGACCTTATCTGAAATCAGTTTCAGATCATCATCGCCATAGCTTTTGTCGGTGGGTTGAAGCGTAATTTCAACCGCCAGGCTGACTTGGCCCTCGGGTACGCCCTGCCCGGCAAAGCGGTCAAACAAACGCGCGGCGACGATGTTGTCTTTGTCGCATCCCTTAATGGCCCGAACCAGATCATTGGCCGGCGTATCTTGGGAAACCAGAAACGCAAAGTCGCGGGTAACGGCTTGTAATGCAGGCGGTGTGAAGGCCGGACGCATAAAGCCAGTGGCTTTTTTGAGCGGTATTGCATCCAAAAAGATTTCCGCTGCGACAACGCTGCCATCCAGGTCAAAGGCCTTTGCCGTTGCCGGATGAAGTGTGCCGAATGCGCCAAGAATATTCTTTGGTCCCATACGCAATGTCGCCGATTGTCCGGGATGATAATGCGCGCCGGCATCGTCCATCACGAGCAGACCGTCGGTTGCGACACCCGCTGCCTTGAGCAATGCGATGGCCTCTGCCTTGGCATCAAAAGCATCAAATTTTGCTGATTTGCCCGTCGCCCAGTTGCGCACGGATTTGTCGCCAGCCAGCACGATTCCCGCCGTCAGACGCTCGTCGCTTGTGCCATCCGCCGCGGCAAAATAACGCCGTCCGATTTCGAACAGCCGCACCGATGATGCGCCGCGGTCCATGTTCCGCTGCGCTGCTGACAGCAATCCCGGCAACAATGAAGGGCGCATGACCTTCATGTCTTCGGAGATCGGGTTGGCAAGGCTCCATGTGCCGCCACCAAATGCGTCCGCCGCCTTTTGCGGCAGGAACGACCAGTTGATCGCCTCGTTCAAGCCACGGGCTGCCGCTGCACGGCGCACTTTACGTTCCAGCGACTGGACAGGCGTTGCGGTTGGCTTGGCGACGCCGTCTGCACGGGGCAATGGCACGGACACGACATTGTCGAGCCCGACGATACGCACGACTTCTTCGACAATATCTGCAGGGCCATCGACGTCACGACGCCATGTCGGCACGGTAACGCGCCAGTCGTCGCTTACCGAAAAGCCCAGTCTTTCCAAGATATTGCGCTGTTCGTCCGGTGCAACATTAACGCCGCCAAGTTGCTGGCAATATTGGGTGTCATAAGAAATGTTGCGCGGCGCAACTGGTGCAGCGCCCGCCCTAGTGATGGCACTTGGCGTCCCGCCGCAATGATCGAGCACGAGCTTGGTCGCGATCGCCAATCCGTCTTCCAGAAAGGCAGGGTCAACACCGCGTTCAAAACGTTGCCGCGCATCGCTGGTCAAAGCCAGCTTTTGCCCGGTGCGTGCAATATGTTCGGGGTCGAAATAGGCGCACTCAATGAGGACATCCGTCGTCGTTTCCGAAACGCCGCTATGCTCGCCACCCATGATACCGCCAATGTCATGCACCATGCTGTCGTCAGCAATGACGGTCATGCTGGAATCCAGCGTGTAAGTCTTGCCGTTGAGGGCGACCACGTCTTCCCCGTCGACCGCCTTGCGTGCCACCAGCGCGCCATTCAGCTTCGCGCGGTCATAAACGTGCAAGGGCCGGCCAAGATCAATGGATATGAAGTTGGTGATGTCGACGAGCACTGAAATCGGCTTTTGGCCAATGGCTTTCAGCTTGCTGCGCATCCATTCGGGGGCGTCGCCATTACGGACACCGGAGACAGCCTGTGCGAAGAACGCAGGGCAGCCTGCAGCGTCGTCCGTACGCACGATCGGCGCGGGGCCACTGCCTTCATTTGGCGTGTCCAAATTAATGCGGTAGACTTCGTTCAGCGGGCGCAATGTCCCAAGGCCAGCGGCGGCAAGGTCACGTGCGATGCCGCGAACGCCCATGCAATCCTGACGGTTGGGGGTGATGCTGACATCAATGACGGGGTCGTCCAATCCTGCCCAATCGGCATAGACTGTCCCAACTGGTGCGTCGGCCGCGAGTTCGATGATGCCATCATGGTCGTCGCCCAATTCCAGCTCCGCAATCGAACACATCATGCCGTTGGATTCGACACCCCTGATCGCCGCAACCTTCAACACCATGCCATTTGCGGGAACGACGGCGCCGGCTGGACCGAATACGCCAAGCATGCCTGCCCGCGCATTGGGTGCGCCACAGACCACCTGAAGCGGATCGCCACCTGCGTCGACGGACAGTATCTGCAATTTATCCGCCTGCGGATGCGGCGCCGCGCTCAGCACCTTTGCAATGCGGAATGCGGACAATTTTTCTGCCGGGTTTTCGATGCCTTCAACCTCAAGCCCGATACGGTTCAGGCAATCGGCAACGGCCTGCATATCGGCGTCGGTATCAAGATGCTCTTTCAGCCATGATAATGAGAATTTCATGCGCCTACTCCTCCGCTCAGCGTCGGAACATCGAGCGCGTCAAATCCGTAATGCTGCAGCCAGCGATTATCGCCGTCGAAGAAGGCGCGCAGATCGTCCATCCCATATTTCAGCATGGCAAGCCGGTCGACACCGGTACCAAAGGCAAAGCCCTGCCATATATCGGGATCAAGCCCGCAGGCCTCGATAACCTTGCGATGGACCATGCCGGAGCCAAGAACCTCCATCCAGCCTTCCGATCCGCCAATGACGCGCTTGCCGTTGACCATCGAATAGCCGACGTCGACTTCGACCGATGGTTCGGTGAACGGGAAATAGCTTGGACGCAGACGCAAGACGACATCTTCGCGTTCGAAATAGGCTTTCAGAAATGTCTCCAGCGTCCATTTCAGATGACCAAGGTGAATGCCCTTGTCGATGACAAGGCCTTCGATCTGGTGGAACATCGGCGTGTGCGTCGCATCGCTGTCGCTGCGGTAGACGCGGCCAGGTGCGATAATGCGGATCGGTGGTTCCTGTGACGTCATGGTGCGGATTTGCACCGGCGATGTGTGCGTCCGCAGCAGCATTTTGCTGCCTTCGCGCGCCATTTCGTCGGGGAAATAGAATGTATCATGCATCGCGCGCGCAGGATGTGTTTCGGGAATGTTGAGCGCGGTGAAATTGTGCCAATCATCTTCGATCTCACGCCCTTCGGCAACGGCGAAGCCCATGTCGGCAAAGATTTCGGCAAGCTCGTCCATGACTTGGCTGACGGGATGCACTGTTCCGCGCGGTGTTTCGGGCGCAGGCAATGTCATGTCGACATATTCGCTTGCGAGACGCCGGTTCAACTCGGCGGTTTCCAAAGCTGCTTTTTTCGCGGCCAGCGCCGCTGTCACGCTTTCGCGCAGACCATTGATAATGGGACCTTGCGTCTGACGTTCATCGGGCGACATCGCCCCCATCGTCTTGAGCAACGCCGAAACGCTACCTTGCTTGCCAAGGGCGGATATCCGAACAGCCTCCAGCGCATCCAGCGTATCCGCGGAATCAATCGCTGCCATCAGTTCGGTTTGGAGTGTCGCAATATCTGTCATCATGGTTCGCCTGAATAAGCAAAAGGGCGCGAACGGCAAGTGCCGCCCACGCCCTTTTGCGCAATATCGAAGTTTTAGGAGCTTATGCTGCTTTCGCGAGCGCTGCCTTCGACTGCGCAATGATCGTGCTAAACATCGCGGCTTCGTTCATCGCGAGGTCGGCAAGAACCTTGCGGTCCAGTTC
>NZ_JBILOS010000040.1:0-17062 GCF_044374345.1 Sphingorhabdus sp.
TCATGCTCGGCATCGCGCTCGCGGTCTATGCGGGCTGGCGTTATGTGACCGCTTGGGCACCGTCGCGCGCTGAATATCCGGTTCAAGGCATTGTGGTCACCCAAAGCAATGGCCGTCCCAATTGGGCGGAGCTTGGCGCAACGGGTGTCGATTTTGCCTATATCACTGCGGTCGAAGGCGCGCACGCGCGCGACGCAGAATTTCAAGCCAATTTGGCAAGCGCGCAAGACGCCGGCATCCGTTTCGGCGCGCTCCACCATTTTGACATTTGCCGTCTGGCATCTGACCAAGCGACGATGTTCATTACCAGCGTTCCGCGCAACGAAAGGGCGCTGCCCCCTGCGGTCCAGCTTGATTTTTCCGATACGTGCCAAGGGCGTCCGAACCGCGCGCTGATATTGTCCGAACTCGCGACATTCCTGAACCAGATAGAGGCGCATAGCGGCACACCCGCAATCCTGCTACTCACCCGTGAGTTTGAGAAGGAGTATCAAGTGAGCAAGTCGATTGATCGAACTGTTTGGCTGGAGGGCAATTGGTTGACCCCCGATTATTCTGCGCGGCCATGGGTTATGTGGACGGCCAATTTGCATCGCCGCATTGACGGCGTTGACGGCCCTGTGCGCTGGGTTGTGGTGCGCAAATGACCGACAGCACCCAAAAGCTTGTTCAGCTTGCCATTGATGCAGCCCAAACCGCTTATGCGCCTTATTCAAACTTTCATGTCGGCACGGCCTTGCTGCTTGATACAGGCGAAATCATCACGGGCAGCAATTTTGAAAACGCCAGCTATGGCATGACCTTGTGCGCCGAAACGGTCGCGATCGCCAAAGCCAATAGTGACGGCAAATTGCGCGCCATTCGCGAAATCGCGGTGGCCGGTGGCTTGGCAGGGCATGTGGGTAAAGCAGCTGACCCCATTACCCCGTGCGGCCGATGCCGCCAGATTATCAAGGAAGTGGCGGACCTGACGGACACCGACATTCCGGTGCATTGTGCGCACGCAACGGGATATGAAACATTCCGGCTATCGGAATTGCTGCCGCATGGCTTTGGCCCCGCAAATTTGAAATAAAGCCGAACGCGCGTCTTGCGCACGATAATTTCTACGCCGCCACTTGCGCTCACACCGTAAATTGGCAAAAGCGATCCCATAACAGGGAGTGATTATGTCCATATTGTCCGACATCTGGATCCGCGAGCAAGCCCATGCGACCGGCATGATTGAACCGTTTGTCGAAGCACAACGCCGCGATGGCTGCATCAGCTATGGCCTGTCCTCTTATGGCTATGACGCCCGCGTGGCCGATGAGTTCAAGATTTTCACCAATGTCGACAGCTCCATCGTCGATCCCAAGGAATTCGATCCCAAAAGCTTTGTCGACCGCAAGACCGACGTGTGCATCATCCCGCCGAACAGTTTTGCGTTGGCACGGACCGTCGAATATTTCCGCATACCCCGCGACGTGTTGGTCATCTGCCTCGGCAAATCGACCTATGCCCGCTGCGGCATCATCGTGAATGTGACCCCGCTGGAGCCAGGTTGGGAAGGGCATGTTACGCTTGAGTTCAGCAATACAACCCCGCTGCCTGCCAAGATTTACGCCAATGAAGGTGCGTGCCAGTTCCTGTTCCTAAAGGGCGAACAGCCGTGCGAGACGAGCTATGCCGACCGTGCCGGTAAATATATGGGCCAACGCGGCGTGACTTTGCCCAAGCTTTAAACCTGCCTAAATCCAAGGTTATGGCTCGTATGGGCCCGTCGCGCATTACCGTTGCGACACGGTTTTCGTTGCCCCTCGGCTAAACGTTGTTAGCAACTATCCCGCAGCTGGTGCCGACTAAAACCATCTCTCCCTTTTGACATTACCGCCCGCGCAGCCCATCAGGTTGGGCAACAGAATCACCGGAGAAAGCAGAATGTCAGACGCACGCGAGTTCGATATCATTGTCTATGGCGCCACCGGATATACCGGACGGCTGGTTGCGGAATATCTGAAATCCAAAACGGGTCTCAAATGGGCAATGGCTGGACGCAGTGCGGATAAGCTGGCGGACGTGCGCGACCTCATTGGCGCAGCCGCTGACACGCCGTTGATCGTTGCGGACGCGTCTGATCCCGCTTCGCTGGATTCTATGGTGAAGCGCACCAAAGTCGTGTTGACCACCGTTGGACCTTATCAGTTGTATGGCAATGAACTGGTCGAAGCCTGCGTTGCCAATGGCACCGACTATACCGATTTATGTGGAGAGCCCGCATGGATGCGCCAAAAAATCGACCAGCATGATGAAGCTGCAAAAGCGTCGGGCGCGCGCATTGTCTTTTCCGCAGGGTTCGATTCCATCCCCTTCGATCTTGGCGTGTTGATGCTGCAAAAGCATTGCGTTGAAACCTTTGGCGCACCTGCGCCACGCGTAAAGGGCCGCGTCCGCGCGATGAAGGGCACATTCTCTGGCGGTACAGCGGCCAGCATGAAGGCAACGATGGCTGCGGCTTCAAAAGACCCTGCAGTGATCGGATATCTCACAAACCCGTTCAGTCTTGCGGGCGGATTTCAAGGTCCGGCGCAGCCAGCCGGCAACAAGCCAGAATATGACGAAAGCCTTGGCAGTTGGGCCACAAGCTTCGTCATGGCGCCGATCAACACCAAAAATGTACACCGCACCAACGCATTGCTTGGTCAGGCCTTTGGCGCGGATTTTGTCTATGACGAAATGATGCTGACCGGTCCCGGCGAACAGGGCGAGGCGATGGCCAAGCATGTCGCGTCGACGCCGATGATGGGTGGGGACAATGACCCCAAGCCCGGCGAAGGCCCCAGCAAAGAAGAACGCGACACCGGCTTTTACGATGTGCTGTTCATCGCGGAATATCCCGATGGCCGGACCGCGAAGCTGAGCGTGAAGGGCGACCGTGACCCGGGCTATGGTTCAACCAGCAAGATGATCAGCGAAACGGCCATTGCCTTGAGCGAAAATCAGGGTGCAGGCGGTGTCACCACGCCGGGCGCGGCGCTGGGTGAAACGCTGGTTGACCGGTTGCAGAAATATGCCGGACTAAGCTTTGCCGTTGAGGGCTAAACACGCTTATCATGCGCCGGACGGGATAAGACAGGAATGATGATGAAAAAACTACCTTTATTGGCCAGTTTGCTTGCGCTGAGCATCGCTGCACCAGCCGCCGCGCATGATGGTCCAAGCCCCGAACGCCTGAAGGCCGATGTTGAGAAACTGGTGAGCTTCGGCACGCGGCATACATTGTCCTCTGCTACCGACCCAAAACGCGGCATTGGCGCAGCACGGCGCTGGGCACAAAGCGAGTTTGAGAAGATTTCCAAGGCCTGCAAAGGCTGCCTGACGACCGAGTTGCTTGAACGGAATATGTCCGGCCCTCGCATTCCCAATGGCGTGAACATTGTTGATGTCCTTGCGATCAAGCCCGGCAAAATGGGCTGGGACCATGTCATCATTATCGCTGGCCATATCGATAGCCGCGTGTCCGATGTCATGGACTTCACCAAAGACGCACCCGGCGCAAACGACGACGGATCAGGCAGCGCCCTCGTTATCGAAGCTGCACGATTGATGTCCAAGGAACCACAAAGCGATGCGACCATCGTGTTTGCGCTTCTGTCGGGCGAAGAGCAGGGTTTGATGGGTGGCCGGTTGCTTGCAGAAACCGCCAAAGAACGCGGCTGGAAAGTCAGCGCGATGCTCAACAATGACATCGTCGGCGGCACCCTTGGCACCGACGGGCGTATCGTCAAAAATGTCGTGCGGGTCTTTAGCGAAGGCATCCGCGCATCCGAAGATTTGTCCGGCCAAATGGCACGCCGCAACAGCGGCGGCGAAGACGACGGCCCAAGCCGTTCGTTGATGCGCTATGCCGACAATATTGGAGCGAAGGTATATCCCGATGTGACACTGGACGTATTCGGCGTCCGCCGCCCCGACCGCTTTGCGCGCGGCGGCGATCACCTGCCCTCGCTGGATCTCGGTTTCCCTGCAATCCGCTTCACCGTTGGCGTCGAAAATTATCACCATCAGCATCAGGATGTGCGTACCGAAAACGGCATCGAATATGGCGACACCGTCGACAAGATGGACTTCGACTATCTGGCCAAGGTCACAATGCTGAACGTCGTTACCGCCAATGCGCTTTCGATCGCACCGCCTGCGCCCGCTTCGGCGACTTTAGGCGGTGCAGTAACCTCTAACACGACGGTCAAATGGGATGCAGCGCCCGGTGCGCAGCGGTATCGCATTTACCAACGCCGCGCAGACGCGCAGGATTGGGTTTTCGTCCGCGACGTAGAAGGCACCGAGGCTGTACTTGAAGGCTTGATTGTGGACGATCATTTCGTCGGCGTCAGCTCGGTCAGCGCATCCGGCGGCGAAAGCATCATCACCTTTGCCGGATTGCCACCCCGCCGCTGAGCCCATCTGCAAAACAAAAGGGCGCGACCTTTACGATCACGCCCTTTTATTGCGCTGGCGCAATATGCTTGAGGCTCAGGCCACGAGCGGCTCTTCCATATCGTCGAGATCGCGCAGCACATAGCCACGGCCCCAAACGGTTTCGATGTAATTTTCACCGCCACATGCGAGCGCAAGTTTCTTGCGCAGCTTGCAGATGAAAACGTCGATAATCTTGAGTTCGGGTTCGTCCATGCCGCCATACAGGTGGTTCAGGAACATTTCCTTGGTCAGCGTGGTGCCCTTGCGCAACGAAAGCAGCTCAAGCATCGCATATTCTTTGCCAGTCAGGTGCACACGGCTGCCGTCGACTTCGACGGTCTTGGCATCAAGGTTCACCGCAAGCTTGCCCGTACGAATAACCGACTGCGAATGGCCCTTTGACCGGCGCACGACGGCGTGAATACGCGCGACAAGTTCGTCGCGATGGAATGGCTTGGTCACATAATCATCGGCACCAAAGCCGAACGAGCGAACCTTTGAATCCATTTCGCTGATGCCCGAAAGGATCAGCACAGGTGTCTGCACCTTGGCCACGCGCAGCTTTTTCAGAACGTCATAACCGTGCATATCGGGCAGGTTCAGGTCGAGCAATATGATGTCATAATCATACAGCTTACCCAGATCGAGACCCTCTTCACCCAAATCAGTGGTGTAGACATTGAACCCTTCGGTCGCGAGCATCATCTCGATGGCCTTGGCCGTAGTTGGTTCGTCTTCAATCAAAAGCACACGCATTGGGCAAACCCCTCTTTGAAACCCTTGCACCCTCAAAGCAGCACCCGCGAACCGGGTGATGCGACGGACTTTATTAACCATAAGAAAAATGAACTGAAAAGGTTAATTTGGCGTTAATGCTGGGGTTTCGGGCTATCTGTCGAATTTTAGTTCACAAATAATGACGTTTTCTGCGGGTTTGAGGGCCCTGTGACGAGCCAAAAATAATTTGTGAAATTTTGCCCAAATTGCCCTCCGGATTTCCAAATGTGCAAAATCATGGACAACAGGAGGTTAATTTTGCGGTGACGTTGTACAACTTATGCCGATTAAGCGACACTTGAACCCCCCCGCATCGCCATTATCTCTGACATATTCCGGCGGTTCATTTCCCCGCCGATGCGGGTATTTTGCATGACGGACACAAGCCTATCCAACGGCCTCCATATCGAGGCACGCCCTTTTGCGTCGCTGGGCAAGCGCGACCATGGCTGGCTGAAGCCCAATTTTCACTTCAGCTTTTCGGATTATTACGACCCTGCTCGGATGAACTGGGGCGCCATTCGCGTGTGGAACGATGACGAGATCGCCGCGCAATCCGGTTTTGCGCCGCATGCGCATGACAATATGGAAATCATCACTTACGTCCGCGAAGGCGCGATTACGCATAAGGACAGCATGGGCAATGTCGGCCGGACCGAGGCGGGCGACGTGCAAGTCATGTCTGCCGGAACGGGCGTTACGCACAGCGAATATAATCTGGAGGACGGCCTGTGCCGCCTGTTCCAGATTTGGGTCCTGCCCCGCAACCGCAATGTCCCGCCTGCGTGGGACCAGAGGCAATTTCCCAAAGGTGACCGTTCGGGCGCATTCAACGTGCTGGCCAGCGGCTATGGCGAAGACGGCGCGCTGGCCATTAACGCCGACGCCCGCGTGCTTGGCGCGACCGTCAGTGCGGGGGCGACGGCGGAATATACATTGGCCGCAGGCAACCATGCCTATCTGGTTCCGGCAACGGGCCGCATCCGCATCGCCGGTGTTGAATATGGTGCACGCGACGGTATCGCGATCAAAGGCGCTGGTGTGCTGCACATTGAAGCCATTGAGGATGCCGAACTGGTGATGGTCGACAGCGCATAGCCTGACGCGCTATGGGCGGGTCATGGCCTTTGACCTTCCCGAAGACTTGCTTGAAGAAACCTTCCTGGCCTCCACCGGTCCGGGTGGGCAGAATGTCAACAAAGTTGCAACCGCGTGCCAGTTGCGGGTCGATGTTTTTGCGCTGGGCCTTCAACCTTATGCATTCCGGCAGTTGAAGATACTGGCGGGCAGCAAGATGACGATGAACGGTGAGTTGATCGTCACCGCCCGCAGCCACCGAACACGCGAAGCCAACCGCGCCGATGCCCGCGCCCGCGTGATCGAACTCATCGACCGCGCGCACATACGGCAGGCACGCCGCGTCGCCACCAAACCCAGCAAGGCCGCAAAGGCACGGCGCGTGGATGCCAAAAAGGGCCGGTCAACGGTCAAGAAAAACCGTGGCAAGGTCAGCTTCGACTGATAGGAAGCATATATGTACGCATTTTCCATTGATACGAACGCCCCGAAATCGGACATGTACCGCGAACTGGTTAAGTCCGCCGACGCATTGACTAGCGGAGAGACGGACGGCGTTGCCAATATGTCGAATATCGCCGCGCTATTGTGGGAATTCCTGCCCGATGTGAATTGGACCGGCTTTTACCGCGTGGTGGACGGAGAGCTCGTTCTTGGCCCGTTTCAGGGCAAGGCAGCCTGTATCCGCATTCCCTTTGGCCGCGGCGTATGCGGCGCTGCGGCGCAAACGGGCGAGACGCAATTGGTCGAAGATGTGCACGCCTTTCCCGGGCATATCGCCTGCGACGCCAACAGCGCATCCGAACTTGTTGTGCCCGTGATGCGCGATGGCCAAGTGATCGCGGTGGTTGACCTGGATAGCCCGTCGCTTGGTCGGTTCGACCATGATGACGCGCTGGGCATAGAATCGCTCGTCGCTGTTATCGCGGACCGCATTTAAGCATTGGGTATTTCATTTACGTCCGGCTCAATGGTCAGACGCACCCTTCGGCGCAGGCTTAGCCTTCCGCGTCCGGATCAAACAATTCCCAACCATCCGGGCCAAGGCGTTCCAATGGCCGGTAGCGCGTTTTATACTGCATCCGTGCGGCGCCGTTTACCCAATAGCCCAGATACACATAAGGCAGGCCAGCCGCCTTTGCGCGTAGGATGTGGTCCATGATGATGAAATTGCCAAGGCCGCCGCGATCTTCAATGTCGGGATTGTAAAAGCTGTAGATCATCGACACGCCGTCGCTTTGCTGATCAGTCAGGCACGCGCCCACCAATTCGCCCAGCCGACCAAAAGTTGTGGGTGTGCGATATTCCACCACATGGCTTTGAACCGGCGATTGTTCGACCATGTCGGCATAATCCATATCATCCATATTCGCCATGCCGCCTTCGGGATGACGGGTTGTCAGATAGCGGCGGAGCAGATCATATTGTTCGGATGTCGACCACGGGCGGCAGGCGCTGACCACCAGATCGGCATTGCGCCGCAATATTTTGCGCTGCGTGGCGTTGGGCTGGAATTCATCGGTGCGGACGCGAACCGACACACAGGCCTTACAATCGAGGCAGCTTGGCCGGTAGGCAACATTCTGGCTGCGGCGAAATCCGATGCGGCCCAACGCTTCGTTCAGTTCGTCCGCGTGGTTGCCGTTCAGCTCGGTAAAAACCTTGCGCTCGGTCTTGCCGGGCAAATATGGACAAGGCCCCGGGGTGGTCACAAAAAACCGGGGAAAACGGACTGGTGCGCTCATATTCTCTCCGCTCTTGTGCTGGGACGGTTAAGACGTTCTTTACCTTTTATGCACAGGTCCCCAGCCGCTGAAAAGCGCATTTACCATGATTCTTTCGTTCCGGACTATTTGTTGAGCTCAACCCGCTCGACCTTGTAACCGGCGGCGTTCAGGCCATCGACAAGACCTTGCAATTGCTCCGCATCGCGCGCTTCGCATTCAATGTCGGTAATCAGGCCCTTGGCGGGCAGCGTCGTAAAGATACGCTGGTGATAAATTTCGATGATGTTGACGTTATGTTCGTTGAACAAACGCATGACTTTGAACAACGCGCCTGGGCGGTCCTGAAGCGTCAGGCGCAAGCGCGCAAGGCGTCCGGACCGCGCAAGGTCACGTAACAGGACGTTCGCCAGCAGACGCGTGTCGATATTACCACCACACAGGACAATCCCGACATTCTTACCCTTGAAGATCTCCGGATGGGCCATGACGGCCGCAAGACCCGCCGCGCCAGCGCCTTCGACCACGGTTTTTTCAATCTGCAGCAGCAAGCTGACGGCGGTTTCAAGATCCGCCTCGCTGACCAAGACGATTTCGTCGACCAGGCCGCGAATGACTTCGCTGGTGAACGATCCGGGGACTTTCACCGCTATGCCTTCCGCCAGCGTGTCACCTTCGCATGGCATCTGCATATCATTGAGCAGCGCGTACATCGACGGATATAGCTCCGCCTGAACGCCAATCAGGCCGATGTCTGGTTTAAGTGCGCGCGCCGCAGTGCCCATGCCCGAAAGCAAGCCGCCACCGCCAATGGGCACGACAAGCATATCCAGAGACGGGACGCTCTCCAGCATTTCCAGCGCAACGGTGCCCTGCCCTGCGGCGACATTAGGGTCATCGAACGGATGGACGAATGTCAGGCCCTGTTCCGCCTCAAGCAAGCGCGCATGTTTGTAGGCATCATCAAAAGTCTCGCCATGCAGCACAACTTTGCCGCCAACGCTTTCGGTCTGCATGACCTTCACCGTCGGGGTCGGTACGGGCATGACAATGGTCACCGGAATGCCGAGACGCGTGCCATGATAGCTCAAACCTTGCGCATGGTTCCCGGCCGACGCCGCGATCACGCCCTTGCTGCGCTGTTCTTCGGTGAGCAGCAGGATCGCATTCAGCGCGCCGCGTTCCTTGTAGGCTGCTGTGAACTGATGGTTTTCGAACTTCAGATAAATATTTGCACCGGTCAGCTTGGACAAAGTCTGGCTGTGCAGCGTTTGCGTCGCCACGATGGAGTCACGGATCCGGGCATGGGCGGCGCGGACATGTTCAAGGGTCAGTTGGTCAGACATAGAAAGCGCCCCTAACGCATCTGGCGTTAAGTGAAAACAAACATTAAGACCTACCTATGACTAGAATAGCTTTTATCGGACTGGGCGTCATGGGCGGCCCAATGGCGCGGCATCTTAAACAGGCAGGGCATGAGCTGACGGTGTACAACCGTTCGCGGGCCAAGGCCGAAAACTGGGTTGCGACCTATGGCGGAACGCTGGCGCTGTCGCCCGCGGATGCCGCCAAGGACGCAGAGGTCGTCATCAGCTGCGTTGGCACCGACGATGACTTGGCGGGCGTCACGCTTGGCCGCGATGGTGCATTTGCGGCGATGGCGAAGGGCAGCCTGTACATTGACCATACGACCGTCTCCGCACGGATAGCCCGGCAACTTGGCGTAGAGGCCAAGTCACGCGGTCTGTTGGTTGTCGATGCGCCCGTGACCGGCGGACAGGCCGGCGCCGAAAATGGCACGTTGTCGATCATGTGCGGCGGCAGCGAAGCGGCGGTTGAGGCCGCGCGGCCGATCATGGCGCCTTATGCCAAGCGCGTTGTCCATGTTGGCGGCCCCGGCACCGGACAGATCACCAAAATGTGCAACCAAATCGCCTTTGCGGGCATTATCCAGTCGCTGTCCGAAGCGATGCGTTTCGCGCAATCGGCGGAGCTGGACGTTGAAAAAGTCTATGAAGCCATATCGGGCGGCGCAGCGCAAAGCTGGCAAATGGACAATCGCTGGGCCACGATGGCCGAGGACAAGTTCGATTTTGGCTTTGCCGTTGACTGGATGCGCAAGGACTTGGGCCTCGCGTTCGAAGAGGCCCGCGCCGTTGGCGCGACCTTGCCAATTACCGCGATCATCGATCAATTTTACGCCGATGTGCAACATATGGGCGGCGGCCGGCTTGACACCAGTGCGATTGTGAAAAGGCTGCCCAAGGGATGAAGCGGTTTTTTGCGTTCGCCTTACTCGCGCTTGCCGCACCCGCCTTTGCCGACGGACTGGTCGAGAATGTCAACGGCATCACGCTTGATCAGGACGGCAAGGTCATCCGGTTCAACGCGATGCTGGTGGGCACGGACGGCAAAGTCACCGAACTGCTGACCAAGAAAGACAGACTTCCCAAGCAACTCGATTTCCGCCTCGATGGGCGCGGCGCAACCTTGTTGCCGGGCCTGATTGATGCGCACGGCCATGTCATGGGCCTTGGCTTTCAATTGCTGACGCTGGATTTGTCCGGAACCAATAGCCTTGCCGAAGCGCAAGCCGCGATAAAGGCCTATGCCGCAAAATATCCCGAACGCCGCTGGATTATCGGTCGGGGTTGGAATCAGGAAAAATGGGGCCTTGGCCGTTTCCCAACCGCGCAAGATTTAGACGCAGCCGTTGGCGATCGGCCTGTATGGCTGGAGCGCGTCGACGGGCACGCCGGATGGGCCAACAGCAAAGCGATGGAAATTGCAGGCGTCACCGCTGCATCCAAATCACCGCCGGGCGGGCGTATCGAGCTGGCTGGCGGAAAACCCAGCGGTATCTTTGTTGACTCCGCCGCCGATCTGGTGGGCAAATTCGTGCCCGCACCCAAACCGTCGGAACGCGATGTCGCCTTGGGCGAGGCACAAAAGAAACTGCACAGTCTGGGCATCACATCGATTGCCGACATGGGCACGTCGATCGACGATTGGCAAAGCTATCGCCGTGCAGGCGATGCGGGATGGCTGACCGTCCGGATATTTGCCTATGCCGGTGGCATCGACAATATGGTCGCCATTGCGGGCCCTCCGCCAAGCCCTTGGTTGTACAACGACAAATTGCGGCTGGGCGGTGTGAAGCTGTATCTTGATGGCGCCTTGGGCAGCCGGGGTGCGTGGCTGAAGAAACCTTATTCTGACGCGCCTGGGCAGACTGGCCTTCAGTTTCTGGCCAGCGCCGAAATCCGCAACCTGATGGTGCGGGCATCGATGGACGGGTTTCAGACGGCAGTGCACGCGATTGGCGATGCGGCGAATGCCGAAGTTATCGGCGCGATCGAAGAACTGTCCGGAACATATACAGGCGATATGCGCTGGCGGATTGAACATGTGCAAATTGTCGACCCCGCTGACCTGCAAAAGCTTGGCAAACATGGCATCATTTCGTCGATGCAGCCGGTGCACCAAACATCCGACCGGCAGATGGCCGAGGCGCGGCTTGGCCAAGAGCGTTTGAAAGGCGCTTATGCGTGGCAGTCCATCGCGCGCGCTGGCGGCAAGCTGGCGTTCGGTTCGGACGTACCCGTTGAGTCCGCCGATCCCTTCGCCGGATTGGCAGCGGCCATGACGCGCGAAGATTCGGCTGGCCAACCCTTTGGCGGCTGGCGCCCCGAAGAGCGCGTTTCGCGCGAACAGGCGCTTGCTGGCTTTACCACCGGCGCTGCTTACGCGGCCTTTGCCGAAGGCAAATTTGGTTCGTTAACCCCGGGGCATTATGCCGACTTCATATTGATTGATGTCGACCCATTGCTTGCAAGCCCGCGCGAACTGCGTAATGCCATAGTGAAAGAAACATGGGTCGGCGGTCGGCCCGTATATAAAAATGCTGCAGCACATGCTGCGGACCAAAACAACAATGGAGAGACAAGATAATGCGCGCATGGACCTTAGCTAGCCGCCCTGCCGGGCTTCCAAATGACAGCAATTTTGCGATGCTCGAAGCACCCGATGCACCATTGGGCGCGAACGAGTTCCGCGTTGCGAACAGCTGGTTGTCCGTTGACCCCTATATGCGCGGCCGCATGAACGATGCGAAAAGCTATGCCGATCCCTTCATGCTTGGCGAACCCATGACCGGTGGCGCAGTCGGCACGGTAACCGAAAGCAACAATGCCGATTTTCCGGTGGGCGCGAAGGTTCTCCATATGGCTGGCTGGCGCGACAGCGCGGTATTCGGCGGCGACAAGACGCCACCTGCGGGCATGCCGCCGGTTAAACTGCCCGATCTCGGCGTTCCCGATCAACATTGGCTCAGCATCATCGGCATGCCCGGCGGCACCGCATGGTTCGGCTTGCTCAAGGTTGCCGAGGCAAAGGCCGGCGAAGTTGTTTTCGTATCTGCCGCTGCGGGTGCTGTTGGCTCGACCGTCACGCAAATTGCGAAGGCCAAGGGCATGAAAGTCATCGGTTCAGCCGGTGGCGCAGAAAAATGCGCTTGGGTCAAAGAACTCGGCGCCGATGCCGTTATCGACTATAAATCCGGCAAGGTGCTGCCGCAGTTGATGGCCGCGCTGAAAGACATGGGCGAAAGCGGCATTGATGTCTATTTTGACAATGTCGGCGGCGAACATTTTGATGCGGCGCTTGCCACATCCAAAGAATGGGCGCGCTTTGCGATTTGCGGCATGATTGACGTGTATAACGACTTCAAAGCCCAGCCGATGCAATATCTTCCGATGATCATCGGCAAGCGCATCATGATTAAGGGCTTCCTCTACCCTGACTTCTACGCACAGGTTCCGGAATTCAACGCCGATATGGCGGGCCTGATCCAGTCTGGCGCGGTCAAGGGCCGTGAAACAGTGAAAGACGGGCTGGAGAAAACACCAGAAGCCTTTATCGGCCTGTTCAGTGGCGAAAACACCGGCAAGATGCTTGTAAAACTATAAGCAAATTGCTGCGCAGCATTGCTTGCTATGTTACGGAAAAGTCTGTTCAAACTGAACATTCTTTCCGTAACGTCAAAAATGTCAATGTTGCAATATTGACGCACTGAATGAATTTCAGGAGAACCGCGGTAAACGCCGATGACATTGCCATTTCCTTTCGTTAGATTGTGACAAAATGATTTCAACACAGGAGAGAAGCATATGTTACGACGTGACAAATCCCTCAGCCATGCATTGAGACTATCGGCCGCGTGCCTTGCGCTTTCGGTGCCAAGCCTTGCATTTGCGCAGGAGGCCCCTCAGGCCGACGACACTGCGGACGAAGAAATCGTTGTAACCGCGCAGGGCCGCAGCCAGCTATTGTCTGACGTGCCAGTGGCCATTTCCGCAGTTAATGCCGAAACCCTCCAAAATAGCGGCGCGAACGATATTCGTCAGCTGAACCAGGTTGCACCATCGTTGCTCGTGTCTTCGACGGGTTCGGAAGCCAATGGTTCGGCCCGTATTCGCGGCATCGGTACGGTCGGTGACAATCCCGGCCTTGAAAGCTCGGTCCCTGTTTTCATCGACGGCGTATACCGTTCGCGTTCGGGCATTGGTCTGAACGAACTCGGCGAAATCGACCGGGTTGAAGTGCAGCGTGGGCCGCAAGGCACATTGGGCGGACGTAACTCGTCGGCGGGCCTCATCAGCATCTATTCCAAAAAGCCAAGCTTCACCTTTGGTGTCAACGGCGAGCTGACCTACGGCAATTATGACTTCATGCGCGCTGCAACCAGCATCACGGGCCCAATTTCGGATCAGGTCGCGTTCCGCGTTGATGGCGTTTATGTAAAACGTGACGGTTTCTACCGCGACGACCAAAATGGCCACGACGTCAACAATCGTAACCGCTACTTCCTGCGTGGCCAGTTGTTGTTTCAACCAACCGATGCGCTGTCGGTGCGTCTGATTGCAGACTATACCTCGCGTAACGAAGAATGCTGCGCAGCAACCTATGTCGACGGCTCCGTCAATCCATTCATTGGTGACCTGAACAACCCAAGCACGACCGGCGTGGCGTCAACAGCGACATCCAACAACATCATCAACGTATTGCGTGACCTTGGCCAGCCATTGGCTGCGTTCAACCAAGGCTATGGCCGTAACATCTCGGTCAGCGCGAACCGCGTCTTTACCGGCGAAACCAAGGATTATGGTTTCTCCGGCCAAATCGATTATGATTTCGGCGGCGCAACTTTGACATCGATTACGGCCTATCGCCAATATCGTTCCGGTCAGGCATCCGACACCGATTATGGTGAGGTCGACATTCTGTACCGCGCGCCAAGCGACGATGCTTATCGTCAGTTCCACACCTTTACGCAGGAACTGCGCCTGCAAGGTGAAGCGTTCGGCGGAAAGCTGGATTGGCTCGTCGGCGGATTTTTCTCCAATGAAAAGCTGACCGTCCGGGACAATCTGCGTTTCGGCAACCAATATGGCCGCTTTGCAACATGCCGCATCATTTCGGGTGGCGGTTTGGCTGGGCTATATTCGCCCACCAGCCCGTCATGCGTCATCCCTGGCGTCGGCACCGCAACCATCGGTGGCGCATCGGGTCCATCCGCTCCGGATATTCTGGCGGCGTTCACGGCGCTCGATAACCTGAATGATCTCGGCACCACCAACGATCGTTATTTCCAGAACGGCACGAACTTCGCGGCGTTCACGCATAACATCCTGCACATCACAGATGCGCTCGATCTGACGCTTGGCCTTCGCTACACCAGCGACAAGAAGAAGTTTGACGCCACCTTCGGTAACGACAACACCGTTTGTACGGCGGTCCAAGGCCTTGTGACCGACGACTTGGTGAACCCGCAGACAACGGCAACGGCGCGTGCACTTGCGGGTTCGTTGATTGGCCTGTCTTGTCAGGGCAACTCGACAGCCGAATTGAACGGCGTGTCTATCAACGACAAGCGCAGCGAAGACGAATTCACCGGCACGGCAATCCTGTCGTGGAAAGCAACCGACGATCTGTTGCTCTACAGCAGCTTTGCGCGTGGTTATAAGGCGGGTGGTTTCAACCTTGACCGTTCCGCGCTGAAGTCACCAATCGGCACATTTGCAGCATCCGGCGGCGCGCAGGCGTTGACGGGCAGATTGCAATTCGACCCCGAACTGGTGGACAGCTATGAAATCGGCGCAAAATTCTCAAATGGCCCACTCGGCCTGAGCGTTTCTGCGTTCCGTTCGGACTTCAGCAATTTCCAGCTGAATACGTTCAATGGCACCGTTTTCCTTGTGCAGTCGATTAACGGTTGTAGCGCGGATTTGGGCGGTGCTGACCGTGACCAAAGCTTGTCATCAGCAGGATCCAACTTCAACGCAGCAGCGGCAACAACCGGAGCCTGTGCGGCAAGCGACGTGGGCTATGGCGTGCGCGCAGAAGGTGTCGAGCTGGAAGCATCCTTGGTGCCAGCACGCAACTTCCGCGTGGCGGCAGGTCTGACATATGCAAACACCAGCTATCGTGAAAATCTGGTCGGCAGCAAAACCGGTGCACCACTTGACCCCGCATTGCGCAAATTGCCAGGTGACAATCTGTCCAACGCACCGGAGCTGGTTGCCACGTCAAGCGTCACATGGACGCCGGATATCGGCAGCAATGGCATGAGCGGCCTTGTGTATATCGACGGCCGTATGACCAGCGATTACAACACCGGTTCCGACCTGTTCCCGCAGAAAGAGCAGAATAGTTTCGCCGTATTTAACGCGCGTGTCGGCCTTCGCGGTCCTGACGAAGCCTGGAGCATTGAGCTTTGGGGTCAGAACATCTTCAATCAGGATTATGCGCAGGTCGCGTTCAACTCGCCATTCCAAGCGGGTGCAACCTCGGCACCATTTGTGGATGGGCAATATCCCGGTGGTCGCCAGCTGATGTCGCACTTCCTTGCCGAGCCACGGACATATGGCATCACATTGCGCGGCAAGTTCTAAGAACGTCGCGAACCTAAACAAAAAAGGGCCTGCAGCGATGCGGGCCCTTTTTTGTTGGGTCGGTTGGAACCGGTCTCATGACGGGCGTTCTGGCACCATCGGGAACAGCGACCACGACCCTATTCGTCATCCTGAACTTGTTTCAGGATGACGAATGAACGTCGCATGTTATCCTGAAACAAGTTCAGGATGACGATTTAAAGGTATTTCGGAACCGAGGCCTGCTCGAAAGCTTAGTTAAGACGTCCCAAACCCAACGCCCAGGAAGCCGGGCATTGGACCGTTCCATCCGTCATCGCCCGCTGGCGCTGTGCTTGGCTTTTGCGCGGGTTCAGCTTCAACCATTGGCGCTGCCTTTTCACGGGCAGGCTTAGCCGCCGCTTTTTCGCGTGCTGGCTTTGGCTCCGCTGGTGCCGCCGCTTCTGCGGGTGCGGCCTTGGCTTTTGGCTCTGCTGGCTTACGGCCGCGCTTTGCGGGTGCGCGCTCTTCGGGTTCACCCGATGGCGCTTCGACCTTGCCAAGACGCTCGATCTTGGTGCCAATCAGCTTTTCGATGTTTTCAATGGCTTCTTCGTCAGCCTTGGTGACAAAGGTAAATGCCTTGCCCTTGGCACCCGCGCGGCCTGTGCGGCCAATGCGGTGGACATAATCATCGGGGTGCCATGGCGCGTCAAAATTGAACACATGGCTGACGCCCTTAACGTCGAGGCCACGCGCCGCCACGTCGGATGCCACGAGCAGATTGATGTCGCCGTTTTTGAACGCCTCCAATTGCTTCTGACGTGACGCCTGATCAATGTCGCCGTGAATTTCGCCCGAACGCATGCCGTGGCGCTGCAGGCTGGTGTTCAATTCGCGCACCGTGGTCTTGCGGTTGCAGAAGATAATCGCGTTGGACACATCTTCGGTGCGCAAAAGATCGCGCAACACATCGCGCTTTTTCATCGGCGATACATTCACCAAAAACTGCTCGATATTGACATTCGCGGTCGCGGGGCGCGCGACTTCGATATATTTCGGGTTCGACAGAAACTTGTCGGCCAGCTTCTTGATCGGCGGCGGCATCGTTGCCGA
>NZ_JBILOS010000124.1:0-4900 GCF_044374345.1 Sphingorhabdus sp.
CCGCGCCCAGTCCCAGCCCCGCGAATAAGCGGTGCCGCCGCAGATGATGAGCTTTGGTTTGTTTTCTCTGGCTATGCGCGCGACTTCGTCCATGTCGATCCGATGGTCATCGCGACGGACGCCATATCCGATTGGATTGAACCATTTGCCGGACATGTTTACCGGCGATCCATGGGTAAGGTGTCCGCCTGCGTTGAGATCTAGGCCCATGAAAGTGTCGCCGGGCTGCAGAAGCGCGAGGAACACCGCCTGATTCATCTGACTGCCGCTATTGGGCTGAACATTTGCAAATTCACAGCCGAACAATTGCTTCGCGCGCTCAATGGCGATGGTTTCGATTTCATCGACATATTCGCAGCCGCCATAATAACGCTTGCCCGGATAGCCTTCGGCATATTTGTTGGTGAGGATCGAACCTGTGGCTTCAAGCACCGCGCGCGACGTTATATTTTCCGACGCGATCAATTCGATCTTGTCCTTCTGGCGGCCCAGTTCCTTTGCTATCCAGCCCGCGATTTCGGGGTCGCGTTCCGTCAGGCTTTGCGTAAAAAATCCAGAATTTTGGATGTCATTGGCGGCTGCACTGCTCATGATGGTTCCTTGGTCGTGTTCGGGTTGGATAGTTTATCAACGCGGCGTTGGTGGCGCTCTCCGCCAAATTCAGTTGTTAAAAAGGCATCAAGGCAGGCCTTGGCCATTTCAATGCCGATCAGGCGCGCGCCCATGGCAATCACATTTGCGTCATTATGTTCGCGGGCAAGCCGAGCTGACAATGGTTCGGACACCAAGGCGGCGCGTGCGGCGGGATTGCGGTTCACCGCAATCGAAATGCCAATGCCCGATCCGCATAAAACAACACCGCGTTCTGCGGTGCCATCGGCAATAGCTGCGGCAAGCTTGTAGCCATAATCGGGATAGTCGACCGAGCTTTCATCATGCGGGCCGAGATCGTTCACATCATGCCCTGCCGACAGCAGATATTCCACGAGCGCTGATTTCAGCGCAAGGGCAGCGTGGTCTGAGGCGATAGCGATACGCATAGCACATCCTGTAGCAGCATGAGTCGGGATACGCTCCCCCTATGGCAGAGCGGAGCAAAAGGCTATGCGCTATTTGCCCGATTGCGCGGCTTATCCACCGGCTTTAGAGAGGCGAAATGTTAAACGCCGTTTTATCCATCGCCATGCTGTCCGCGTTCCTGCTTCTCTATGGCGCTTGGAAACGCTGGAGCCGTGATGGTGCAAGTCAGCAAATGTGGCTGATGATCGCTGCCGCTCTCGTTATTTTTGCCAATGTTGCGATTTGGGTTGTACCCGACGAAAAGGGGCAGTCACTGGTGACGGGCAGCGTCGACCAACATTAAGAATATTTCACGCAGAGGCGCAGAGGGCGCAGAGTTTTTCGCCGACACCTTGGGCTTGTTTCAGGGTCTTATTTTTAAAACTATTACTCTGCGATCTCTGCGCCTCTGCGCGCAAAAAATCACTTAATCGGTGAGTTCGGGTCCAACCGGAAATCGAGATAGTTGTTCACGGACGCCATCAGCATATCCATTTCATTTTCAAAGAAATGGTTCGCGCGCGGGATTTCGTCATGGTGAATGGTGATGTGGCGCTGCGTGCGCAGTTTATCGACCAGCTTTTGAACGGCGTTGGGATTGACGACCTCGTCATTCACACCCTGAATGATGATGCCCGATGATGGGCAAGGCGCCAAAAAGCTGAAATCATACATGTTTGCAGGCGGCGATACCGAGATGAAACCGCGGATTTCCGGACGGCGCATCAAAAGCTGCATGCCAATCCATGCGCCAAAGCTGAAGCCAGCGATCCAGGTCGTTGACGCTTCGGGGTGGAAGCTTTGCACCCAATCGAGCGCCGATGCGGCATCAGACAATTCGCCGATGCCATTGTCAAATTCGCCTTCGCTTCGGCCAACGCCGCGAAAGTTGAAACGCAGCACGCCAAATCCGCGCGCTACGAATGTTTTGTACAGCTGCTGCGTAATCCGGTCATTCATTGTTCCGCCGGCTTGGGGGTGCGGATGCAAAATCATTGCAATCGGTGCACGTGGGCGCGGTGGCGGAGAAAAACGGGCTTCGAGGCGGCCTTCAGGACCGGGAATAGCAATAGCAGGCATATTATTGTTCGATTCTTAGATGGGTGCCGAGCTTTGCCCGACGGTTCGGGCTTTGCAGGATTTCGTAGAGCTATATAGAAGCAGTGACGATTTTCGCAACTGTCATGGAAATTATGCCCGACCAAGCCCGCATATATTTGGATCACGCAGCGACGACGCCGGTCATTCCGGCGGCGCGCGAAGCGATGGCCGACGCGATGGCGCGATGGGCCAATCCATCCTCTCCGCATAGCGAGGGGCGCGCAGCCCGCGCGGCGTTGGAGAACGCCCGCACGCGGGTTTCTGCGGCGCTGAATTGGGATGGTGAAGTCATTTTCACCAGCGGCGCAAGTGAGGCAATTGCGATTGCGCTGCGCGGCCATGATGCGATTGCCAGCGCCGTTGAACATGATGCGGTCTTGGCTGTGGCAGGCGCAACCCGCTTGCCCGTCGGCCCAGACGGTTATGTTGACTTGAACGCGATCAAAGGCGCTGCTCGCTATGCCGTGCAGTCCGTGAACAACGAAACCGGCGTTATTCAACCGATGGCGGAGATCGCAGATATTGTGCGGGCCAATGGCGGAATATTGTTTACCGATTGTTCGCAAAGCGCGGGCAAAATGCCGTTGCCCGATGCTGATTTGCTTTGCGTTTCAGCGCACAAATTGGGCGGGCCGCCGGGAATGGGCGCGTTACTCGTTCGCAACCTTGGGCTGCTGGCGCCAACCGGCGGGCAGGAGCAAGGGTACCGGCGCGGCACCGAAAACTTGCCCGCCGCAATCGGATTTGCGACGGCCCTTGAGGCTGGTTTTGCGTGGATGGAAAAAGCCGTTCGGCTGCGCGAGTTGTTGGATGCGGAGATCACTGCCAGCGGCGGCATTGTGGTTGCAGAAGCAAGCAACCGGCTTGCGACCATCGCCAGCTACCGCATGCCCGGCGTTGCGGCCTCAAGTCAGCTGATCAACTTTGACATGGCGGGCATTTCGGTCTCCGCCGGAAGCGCGTGCTCATCAGGCACGCTGAAAACCAGCCATGTGCTTGGCGCAATGGGCTGGGACGAACGATCCGCTTCGGAAGTCGTCCGCGTCAGTTTCAACGCCGATACCAGCGAAAGCGATGTCGCACGGTTTTTAGACGTCTGGCGCACTATCGTCATCCGCGCCAAAGCGGCATGATCTACCTCGATTATCAAGCCACAACGCCGCTCGCCCCAGAGGCATTTGCCGCGATGGAGCCTTGGCTGAAGGATGGATTTGCCAACCCGCATAGCGCACATGCAGCGGGCAGGGCGGCAGCTGCGGCCGTTGAGGTGGCCCGCGACCAAATCGCGGCGCTGCTGCCGAAGGGCGGGCGCGTGATCTTCACCTCTGGTGCGACTGAGGCGATCAACCTGGCGATCATGGGGTGCGGCTTACCCGTCACCGCTGCCGCGACAGAACATGCTGCGGTTTTGGACGTTGTTGAATTTCTAGATGGCCGGATTTTCCCTGTCGATAGTGAGGGGTTGATTTGTCCCGAAACGCAAACGTCTGGTTCCGTTGGCGGGCAGGCGTTAACAGCCATCATGCTCGTCAATAACGAGATTGGGACCATCCAGCCAATCGCGGAGCTGGCAGCAGCCGCACACGCCCAAGGCAATCTGTTCCTATGCGATGCAGTTCAGGCATTTGGCCGCATGCCGATCCCCGATGGTCCCGACATGATCGCGATATCCGCGCACAAAATCCACGGTCCAAAAGGCATTGGCGCCCTGTGGGTGCGTGACGGCGTTGCGCTCACGCCGCAAATGCTGGGTGGCGGGCAGGAACAAGGCATGCGCTCGGGCACATTGTCGCCGGCATTGTGCGCGGGCTTTGGTGCAGCAGCCAAATTGGCGGCGGATTGCATGGACGCGGACGCCACGCATGTTTCTGCCTTATGGGATCACGCAGCCAGCGCATTTGCGGACTGGACCATCAACGGTTCGACGGCCCAACGTTATAAAGGCAATCTCAATATCCGCCGCGACGGCGTCGATGCCGCGCGGTTGATATCGGAGTGCCGGAACATCGCCTTTTCCGCTGGATCGGCCTGCGCCAGTGGTTCTGGCCGCCCCAGCCATGTGTTGCGCGCGCTTGGCCTGACCGACGCACAGGCGAAATCATCGATCCGTTTGGGCTTTGGTCGCTATACGACGGCGGAAGAGATTGATATGGCCGCAGCTGCAATCAACCGGTCAGCAGAGGCGATGCTATGATCAAAGTCACGTTCATCACTGCCGATGGCACTGTCCAGAACGTCGAAGCGGTGCAGGGCCAAAGGCTGCTGGAAATTGCGCAAGCCGCGGGACAACCGTTGGAAGGCACCTGTGAGGGCCAAATGGCCTGTTCAACCTGCCATGTGATCATTGACAAGCTTTGGTTCGACAAACTGCCCCGATCGGTTGAGGACGAGGAAGACATGCTCGACCTTGCTACGGGCGCGCGGCGCACCAGTCGTCTGTCTTGCCAGATCGTGCTCACACCCGATCTCGACGGACTGGTGGTCCATATTCCGGCAGAGAGCCGAAATATGCAGGGCCTTTAACCGCCTTCACTTCCCATTCACGAAAAAGCGCCTATATAGGTCGGTGCTGGGTTCGCCCGGCTATGGTGATAAATTGCGATGTGCAATAGATGCAGCGGACCCGGGGGCGGTACCCGGCAGCTCCACCAAAATCTCTGTTTGCCAGAGGTCTTGGAGGGGCTGAACTAGGATCGACGTGCGTTGAAAAGCATTGTTTTTGCCCGGCATGAATAAGCCG
>NZ_JBILOS010000125.1:0-4865 GCF_044374345.1 Sphingorhabdus sp.
CTGAACCTCGTTGGCGTCATGGGTGCAGGCGCGACCGAGGAGCAGGTCTGGGCCTATCTTGGCAATTATGCCGACAATGTGTCGCCAGAAAATGCGCCCGAACTGGCGGAGCTTATCCCCATCGCGCTTGCCTATAATCGCGACTTCGTTGCGCCGACCTTGCAAAAACGCAAGCCCGAGGGTGTTGAGGTTGCTGCGTTGCAAACGCTCGATGCGCGTTTGGCGGAACTGCCTGCGGACGCGACTGCCGAGGACATACAAAATATCGTGTATGAAATAGGCAAAGAGGGCGGTTTCGAAAATCTGCGTGACTGGTTCAAGGCGCTATATGAAACGCTGTTGGGCTCAAGCGCTGGTCCACGCATGGGCAGCTTCATCGCGCTCTACGGGATTGCGAACAGCCGGCAGTTGATTGCGGAAGCGCTTGCATGACCACGGTTGCGGCCCGCCTCTACCATGATGGCAAGGTCGCGCAGGAAATCGACCTTAGCAAACCAATTCCGCATATCACCCAGCCAAAGGATTTCATCTGGATTGGGTTGCATGAACCCGACGATGGCGCGCTTAAGCGCGTTCAGGACCATTTTGGCCTGCATCCGCTTGCCGTGGAAGACGCGCTTGATCCGAAACATTTGCCCAAGGTCGACGTTTACGGCGATCACCTCTTTCTGGTGATCCGCACGCCCAAGCTGGAGGGCGATCGCATTGTTTATGGCAACACGGCCATTTTCATGGGCCGCCAATTCATCATCACCGTGCGCCATGGTTCGGAACGTTCGCACAGCCCCATTCGGGACCAGCTTGAGGCGACGCCGTGGTTGCTGAAGCAAGGCGCAGATTATGTCCTGCACGCGATCCTTGATTTCATCGTCGACGGCTATGGTGACCTTGTCGATATCATGGAAGAAAAAGTGCTCGTCATGGAAGAACGCGCAATCGACAACTTCCTGAGCTCGGCCGAAACCAGTCGCATCTTCATGCTCCGGCGCGAACTGTTCCGGCTGCAACGGATATTGGGCCCGACTGAGGATTTGACGAGCCGCTTTATCAACCTTGAGCTGCCGCAGATCGATGCGAACATTTATCCCTATATGCGCGACTTGCTCGACCATGTGCGCCGTATTGTCTACCGCGTTGAAGGGTTACGCGACACGCTCACGTCCGTGATTGAAACGAGCGGATTGCTGGAGCAACAAAGGCAGGGGGTGATTACCCGCCAATTGGCCGCATGGGCCGCCATATTGGCCGTGCCGACCGCGATTGCGGGCATTTACGGCATGAATTTCGAACATATGCCGGAGCTTGAGTGGACATATGGATATTTCATGATCGTCGGGGTGATGGTGACCATTTGTGTCACCCTGTTCATCCGGTTCAAGCGGGCTGGGTGGCTGTAGGCCGGTTGATCGCTTGCCGCAAAACATCGCGATAATTGGGTGATATCGTCATGCGCGGATAATAGCCGCCATTGCCCAGCAGCCGGTGGGTGTCGGGTAATTTGTAGCACGGCACACCCATGAACAGATGATGTTCGCTGTGATAGTTCACCCAATATGGAGCAACCGTCATGCGCGCCACGGCACCGGCATAGGTCGTGCGTGCATGTGTAAATGGGTCGCCGCTGCCCGTCGGGGTGCAGGCGTGCTCGGCAATGTTGCGGATGCGCAGGAACAATTGAAATGTCGTCGCGAGCGCGGCCAGCCACAGCAAAAATGGCGTCCAGCCCCATAACGTCAACGATATCGCGAGCAAAATCGCCTGCACCATCAGGAACCGGCCCACGGTGCGCGCGGTCGTTTTGGCGCCTTCCACATTAGCGATTGGCGCGCCGACTCCCGCTCTGTTTTGCATGTTGAATGCCCGGCCTGCGTGCGTGTCAGCCTTACCCGCGCCGTTTTCGCCCCGCAATATCGCGGCCACACCGCGCAACGCCGCCGCAAATTGCGCGCGCCGTTGCTTAAAGAAAGTTTGCCCGGTCAGGTCGCGGATGAACTTGCGGCGCAGGCTGTCGCGGCTGGTCGGAAACGGCGCAGACAAGGACAGGTCGGGATCTTCGGGTTGCTGTGTAAATTTGTGGTGCGTCAGATGATAGGTGCGATAGGCGAACAGGTCGCTACCCGTTGCAGCGCCCGACGGCCATTGCCCGAGCCAGTTGTTGGTTCTGCGATTGGGGTGTAGCAGACCATGCGCGCCGTCATGCATCAGGATGGACAACCCCAATTGCCGCCCGCCCAATATGGCCAGCGCCAGCGGCGTCACCAATATCCCGGCCAGCCAGTGATAGTTCCACGCCGCAGCACCACCAAATGCCGCAAGCGCCACGATGATCCACGCATGGATGATGAGCCAGATGCCCCGCCATCGGGACAAGGTCGTGATTGCACGCCAGTCATCGGATGCAAAAACGTCGCGTGGGTTGGCTGCTTTTACTGCCGGCATGGAGCATCGCCTTTCATAGCAACTTCATATCGCAGCCAACCCGGCCACGCAAATGCGTTACGCCACAGCCCGTGCTGCAAAGCCTGCCATCGCGGCCTGTGCCTTGCGTGACTCGCTGAAACTGAAAATCGGCCAGTCGTGCATCATGCCGGCAAGTTCGGTGAGATCAACCGATGGCACCTTGGCCTTTAACGCTCTGGAATCGGTGACCAAGATGTCATCGCCGCCCGCAAAGGCCAAAATGGGTGGCAAGCCATCCCAGTTGCCGAAGATTGGGCTGCACCGTGGATCGGTAAGGGGCAAGTCGCCCGCGTACAAACTACCGCCTTCGGCAATACCGCTGATGGTCAAAATCCCGTCACGCGGTTCCGTTTTCAACTGGTCGGGATGTGCCGGGTCCAGGTCAAGCCAAGGGCAAATGAGCAACAGGCCGGCGGGCAGTGTTTGACCGCTGTCGCGTGCCATTTGCGCCAGTGCAGCGGTCAAGCCACCCCCTGCTGAGTCGCCACCCATGACGAACGGCGCGCCGTTGATATCGGTTTGATACGCCGCGTAATATGCGCTGGCCCATGCCGTAATGGCTTCGGCGGAGCTTTCCGGCGCGAGCGGATACAGTGGCGCCGTTATCGACCAGCCATGTTGTGACGCCATGTGGCTTAAGAATTTCCAGTGGACGTCCGTGGCTGAATAGACATAGCCGCCGCCATGCCAGAACAAGATATGGGCGCTGGGCGCTCTGTCCTTGGGCGCCACGTGCCAGACATTGCGGCCCTGAAATTCGCTCTGCCGAACGTCAACGTCGTCCTTTGCGATTGGTCGCGGCGCAGGCGCTGCCCGGACCTTGATGATGTTTTGTTGAAACTGCGGGCCGCCTGTAAACATCCGGCGATAATAGCCCGTGGTGCGCAAAACAAATCCAGCAAGGCTGGCGGTAAAACTTGGCATGATTGTATTCCCCCTCATGACAAGCGCTATATCAAGGCAGGGGGCCAATCAAGCTGTTCGCTTCCCGACAAGACATCCTGCCGGGAAGCGCGCAGTTTACTTCGACGCGGCGATCCAGGCGTCGATCTTTTTCTCAAGCACGGTAAGCGGCAGTGCGCCGGTGTTCAGAACCTGATTGTGGAATTCGCGCACGTCGAATTTCTTGCCAAGTTCCTTCTTCGCCTTGTCTTTCAGACGCAGGATGGTGAGGGCGCCGATTTTATAGGCCAATGCTTGCGACGGAATCGCGATGTAACGTTCGACCTCTGCCGTGGCGTCGGTTTTACCCATATCGCTGTTGGCGAGCATATAGTCGATGGCCTGTTCGCGGGTCCAACCCTTGCTGTGGATGCCGGTGTCGACCACGAGACGCATCGCCCGCAGCATTTCGTCGGACAGCGTTCCAAAGCGTTGATACGGGTCTTTAAACAAGCCCATCTCGTAACCGAGGGTTTCGGAATATAGCGCCCAACCTTCGACATAGGCCGTGTTGCCGCCAAAACGCATGAACGCGGGAAGCTTTTCATTTTCCTGTGCGATGCTGATCTGGAAATGGTGCCCAGGTGCGCCTTCATGCAGATAAAGCGTGGTCATGCCCGGGATCGTGCGGCTTGGCAGATCATAGGCGTTGAAATAAAATGTGCCCGGACGCGATCCATCAGGGGTACCCTGTTGATAGCTGCCGCCGGCTTCATATTTCTCGCGGAATTCTTCGTAGGGTTTAATCTCAAGCGGTGCCTTGGGCAGATATTTGAACTGCGTTGAAATCGTTGCGTCGACTTTCTTGCCGATGTCGTAATAACCCTGCGTCAGCGCATCGCGGCTCGACATTTTGAATTTCGGATCCGAACGCAGATGCTCAAAAAACTCGGGCAGGGTGCCTTTGAAGCGAACTTCATTTTTGATGGTTTCCATACCCGATTTAATCCGGGCAACCTCCGACAATCCCAGATTGTGGATGTCGTCTGCCTTCAATGGCAGGGTCGTCGTTTGCTCGATCATATATTGATACAGGCCTTCGCCGCCCTTCATGGCGGACAAGCCGACCTGTTCGCGGGCCAATGGCAAATAGCTGTCGCGCAGGAAGTCACGCAGACGGGCATTGGCTGGGTACAGACCGTTGACGATGATGTCGCGATATTCCGCCGTCAGGCGTGCTTTGTCCGCATCGCTGAAATCCGCAGGGAATTTCAGAACTGGCCCGTAATAAGGCGACTCTTCGGTCTTTTGCGCCAATTGTGTGTTGAGCTGGTCGATGACATTGCGGATCGTCATCTTCGTTTCGAATACGCCGGACGCCATGCCTTGGCGGAAACGGCCAATTGATGCGTCCATCAGGACGATGAATTCCTTGTGGCGCTTCAGGTTGTTTTCGTAATCCTGAACCGTTTTGAAAGGTGCCGCGCCCTGTCCTCTGGCGAAGGTCGGATAAAAAGTGTGAA
>NZ_JBILOS010000041.1:0-16496 GCF_044374345.1 Sphingorhabdus sp.
GGCATAATTGCCAAGATAGGCCCAGACCTGCTCCTCGGTCGCACCTGCACCCATGACGCCCACGAGATTCAGCAACAGGCCGAATGTGACCGGCGGCTGCCCGCTGGGAACTTGACCATTGTGGATATGGTGGACCGGGTTCCCCAACCGCTTTTCAACGGGTTGGTCATGCCATTGCGCGCGGAACTGGAAATATTCGTCCACCGCTTTCGGCACAACGCCCAAATGGAGTTGCTTTGCGCTCTTTGGTTCGCGGAAGGCATAAAATGCGACGCTATTCTCGGTGCCGTATTTCAACCAATCCTCAAGCGCGAGGCCATTGCCCTTTGACTTAGAAATCTTCTCGCCTTTTTCGTCGAGGAACATTTCATAGATCAGGCTTTCGGGTGGACGCCCGCCGAGGACACGCGCAATCTTTCCGGATTGCACGCCGCTGTCGGTCAAATCTTTCCCGTACATTTCGTAATCAACGCCAAGGGCAACCCAACGCATGGCCCAATCGACCTTCCACTGCAGCTTCGCCTTACCGCCAAGGATCGACTGCGTGACAAGGTCGCCGCCATCGTCAAAGCGTATAAGGCCAGCTTCGGCATCAACAACTTCAACCGGCACCTGAAGGACAATGCCGGTCTTTTCGCTAATCGGCAGAATCGGCGAATAAGTGGCGGCGCGTTCTTTGCGCAAGGTGGGCAGCATGATGTCCATGATGCCCTGATAATTGCGCAGCACATTTTTCAATGCAGCGTCAAACGCCCCGCTTTCATATTGCGACGATGACGAGATAAATTCATAGTCAAAGCCGAATTGGTCAAGGAAATCGCGCAGCATCGCATTGTTATGCGCGGCGAAACTTTCGAACTTTTCGAACGGATCGGGAATGCGCGACAGCGGCTTGCCGAGATGTTCGGTCAGCATCGCCTGGTTCGGGACATTGTCCGGAACCTTACGCAGACCGTCCATATCGTCCGAAAATTCGATCAGCCGAGTCGGCGCGTCAGACAGGGTTGCAAAGGCGTTGCGCACCATCGTGGTGCGCAGGACTTCATTGAACGTTCCAATATGCGGAAGCCCCGATGGGCCATAGCCACATTCAAAGATGATTGCCGCGCCATCCGCCTTGCCGTTTGGATAACGTTTCAACAAACGCCGCGCCTCTTCAAAAGGCCAGGCTTTCGATGCCATTGCTATATCGCGAAGGTCAGTCACGTGTTGCTCTTTCGTTCCAAATACGACTATCAGATGTTATGGACACTCCCCTAGCCTTTCCTGCGCTCCATGCAAGCCATGCCGGCATATGGGTGGGTTCCATCGATGGTCAGGTAACAACCGTCGGCAAAGGCGAAGCGGCTGGCCGTGCGGCGGAAACGCCGATGGTCATGCTAAATGCCCCGTTGGTTGCACAGCGGCTTGGCTATCCGGATTTATCGGGCCTCGACCTGCTGGAATTGTTCGCCTTTGTTTATCCTGCCCGTTTTGCGGTTCCGACGCCGAAAGGGATGGCCAAGGCTTTGGGCATTACGCCCCCGACGACAGATCAGGACGTTCCGCAATTTCTGCTGGTGGCCGCGCGCACTTTGCTTGCCGTTCTAGATGCGCCGGACTGGGCCGAACGCGAGGGCGCTTGGGACGCAGCGCAAGCGTTGATGCGGCTGCGTTGGCCATGGTCCAACCTGATTTTGGCGCGATTGAAAAAGCCCGAAAAGCCCGAACGCTGGCTTTTTAGCCGCCTACCCGAATGGGAGGAAGCACCACCCCGCACACCGCCGCGCGTTGTTACCCTTGGCGCCGAAGCCGTGCAGCAACGGCTGGCCTCGCTTGTCGGCGGGTCCGCCGAAACACGACAGGGACAGCGCGATTTCGCGCAAGCCGCAGCCGAGATTTTTGCGCCCCGCGCGCGCAAAGGCGAACCGAATATGTTACTGGCTGAAGCCGGGACCGGTATTGGCAAGACGCTTGGATATCTGGCTCCCGCCAGCCTTTGGGCGACGGCAGCGGACGGAACCGTTTGGATTTCAACCTTTACCAAGGCGTTGCAACGCCAATTGGTCCGCGAAGCACAGCGTATTTATCCGGACTATGAAACCTTCAAATCCAAAGTAGTGGTCCGCAAGGGACGCGAAAATTATTTGTGCCTGCTGAACCTTGAAGATGCGTTGCAAGGCGGTTTTGCCGGACGTGCGGCGATCCTTGCACACCTCGTGGCGCGCTGGGCCGCGTATTCGAACGACGGGGACATGATCGGCGGCGATTTGCCCGGATGGCTGCCGACATTGTTCCGGCGCAAAGGGTCGACCGCGCTCACCGACCGGCGGGGCGAATGTATTTATGCCGGATGTCCGCACTACAAAAAATGCTTCATCGAACGCGCGTCCCGATCATCGGTTCAGGCCGAAATTGTCATCGCCAACCATGCGCTGATGATGGTCAATGCCGCGCGCGGTCGTGATGAACTCAACCGCCCCAGCCGCATCATCTTCGACGAGGGCCATCACCTTTTCGATGCTGCGGATTCGATGTTTGCGGCAGCGCTCACCGGCCAAGAAACCATCGAGCTGCGCCGCTGGGTGATTGGCCCCGAAGGCAAAGCCCGCGGCCGGCGCCGTGGTTTGTCGGCGCGCCTCGCCGATGTTGCCTCTTATGATGAAGAAGGCGGCCTTGCCATTGAGATGGCACGAATGGCGGCAGAAGCACTGCCCGGCGATGGTTGGCTGGCGCGGTTGGCAGAAGGTGCACCGTCGGGACCCATTGAACGGTTTTTGGCGGCGGTGCGCGCGATGGTGTTTGCCCGCGATGAAACCAATGCCACCGAAGGCGGCTATGGTCTGGAAACCGAACTGGCCGATCCCGACGCCGCGGTTGTCGATGCCGCCGCAGACGCAGCCGTCGCGCTGGAGGCGCTCGCGCGTCCCCTGACGGTGCTGGGGCAGCGGCTTGAGGCGATGGTGTCCGATCCCCCCGATTGGCTTGATGGCAGCGCCAGAGCCCGCGTTGAGGGCGCTATGGCGAGCTTGAGCTGGCGGATTGATACAGTCCGCGCATGGATATCGATGCTGGCGCGCGCAGTAGGCCCGGTGGATCCCGAATTTGTCGATTGGCTCGCCATTGACAGGTTCGAAGGTCGCGAAATGGACATCGGCATGCACCGGCGGTGGCTTGACCCGATGAAGCCCGTCGCGGACATCGTCCTGAAACCAAGCCACGGTGTTCTTGCCACATCCGCAACTTTGCGCAGCGGTGGCGACTGGAAAAATGCGGAGGCACGGACGGGCGCGCTGCATTTGGATAAGCCAGCCACGCATTTTTCTGCGATCAGCCCCTTTGACTATACGGCGCAGGCAGAGGTCTTAATCGTCACGGATATTAAAAAGGGCGATGCTGCGGCGTTGGCGGGGGCCTATGCCGCATTGATCAAGGCATCGGGCGGCGGCGTGCTTGGCCTGTTCACGGCAATTCGGCGTTTGCGATCAACCTATGCCCGCATTGCTGATCGTTTGGCGCGTGATGGCCTGCCGCTCTATGCCCAACATGTCGACCCGATTGACACCGGAACCTTGGTCGACATTTTCCGCGATGATCCGCACGCCAGCCTGCTGGGTACAGATGCCTTGCGCGACGGCGTAGATGTGCCGGGGCATTCGCTGCGCCTTGTCATCATGGAACAGATACCGTGGCCGCGCCCCGACATATTGCACCGCGCCCGTCGCCTCAAAAATGGCGGCATTGATTTTGATGACCGCATCATCCGCGCAAAAATGGCGCAGGCATTTGGACGCCTGATCCGCAGTGCAGACGACAAGGGGCATTTTGTTCTGCTGTCGTCCGCCGTGCCCAGCCGCCTGCTGACGGCTTTTCCGCCGGGAACGCCTGTGCGAAGGGTGACGTTGGCTGAGGCAGTCGCTTCTGTGAAAACAGGCCTTTCGCCGGATGAAAAATTGCGGCAGGACGTCAAAATCAGTCTCGATGAAAGCAACCCGTTTTGACGTTCACGCTCACCTTATTCCGTCATGCAAAATCGAGCTGGGATGACTCGGTGCCGCGGGACTTTGACCGCCCGTTAAATAAGCGCGGCGAGAAAGCTGCCGTCACGATGGGAATATGGGTGAAGCGCAACGGCCTCGTTTTCGACCATGTCGTTGCCAGCCCCGCTGTGCGTGTGATTGACACGATTGACCAGTTTGTGAAGGGCACTGGCGGACGCATGGACCCGCATTGGGACCGCCGGATATATCTGGCATCATCGGCCACGTTGATGGACGTTCTGCGTGACCAGTCGGACGAACATAAAAACCTGCTGATGGTTGGACATAATCCCGGCATGGAAGATCTGGTTTTCGATCTTTGCCCCGATGATGGCACGTCGCCGCTGCGCGACCTTGTTTGGGAAAAATATCCCACCGCCGCCATTGCGCGTATGGAACTGAATATCGACCATTGGGCGAATGTTGAGCGGTCGTGTGGGCATCTGACGCATTTCATCCGGCCGCGCGATCTTGATCCCGATCTTGGCCCGGAAGACGAATGACCCCCGTCATTTGGCGTAAGGCAGGCGTGCGTGACGCGGATGCGCTGGCGCTTCTGGGGTCCGCAACATTCCTTGCGACCTTCGCCTTTGACCATCCCGGCCAACCACTTGTCACGCATTTGCGTACCGAACACAGCCCGGAATATTATGCCAATGCCTTGGCGCAGCCCGGTGTCGATATCGTGATGGGTGAGACACCGCTTGGCGCGCCTATTGGCTATGCGATGATAACCCCGCCGTCGCACCCGGACCTGCAGCAGGATGGGGATATTGAGTTAAAGCGCATTTATTTGCTTGGACCGTGGCAAGGTGGCGGCAATGGCCGACAATTGCTTGAGCAAGCCTTTGCCATCGCGGCCGAGCGCGGCGCAAAACGCATGCTGTTGGCGGTGTACGAAAACAACGAAAAAGCGGTCGCTTTTTATGAGCGCGCCGGTTTTGCCGCGATCGGAAACACTGTCTTCATGGTCGGGGACGTCCCGTTTCGCGATATGGTCTACGCGCGGCCGCTGACCTGAACTTACGCCGCAGCAAGCGCGGATGCGAGCCGATCGCGAATGGCCCGAAGCGCCGAAACATCAAACTGTGGACCAGTGGCAGCAGGGGCTGATACAGCAACCGGCGCTGGGGCAGGAACGTCACCTGTTTCCAAAAAGCGTCTGGCGCCTTTGACCGTATATCCCTCGCTATAGAGCAACCGGTG
The DNA here is from genome assembly GCF_044374345.1 of Sphingorhabdus sp. Taxonomy (GTDB): domain Bacteria; phylum Pseudomonadota; class Alphaproteobacteria; order Sphingomonadales; family Sphingomonadaceae; genus Sphingorhabdus_B. Next base: position 5,226 of record NZ_JBILOS010000041.1, read on the forward strand.
GATAGTGTGCAGCAAGGCCACGTCATCCGGCCGATATAAACGGCGTCCACCCGCGCGGGTGAGTGGTTTCAGCATTGGGAATTGCTCTTCCCAATAACGCAAAATATGCGTCCGAACGCCCAAAACCTGCGCCATCTCACCAATGGTTCGAAATGCGTCCGCCGATTTTTCAACCATGATGGGTTATTTGACCTTTTGACGCATGCCTTGGCTGGCCCGAAATGTCAGGACCCGACGCGGCGTTATGGGCACTTCCACACCCGTTTTGGGATTACGCCCTACCCGCTGGCCTTTGTCACGCAAAACAAAGGTGCCAAAACCGGATATCTTTACATTTTCGCCATCAAGCACAGCGGTCGTCATATGATCAAGAATAGACTCAATCATCAATGCCGCGTCAGCACGCGACAAACCGATTTGACGATTAAGAATGTCCGCCAGATCGGCGCGCGTTAAAGTTCCTGTGTCTGCCATTTACGGTCTCCGGATGTACGGCCACCCCTATTCCCACAATATACAGCAGAATTTTCAATTGTAAAACGGCGATCGTTGGAAATCGCCTACATGCGAACGACAGAAGCGCCCCATGTAAAGCCACCGCCCATTGCCTCGATCACAATGACATCTCCGGCTTTAATCCGGCCGTCCCGCACGGCGACATCAAGGGCAAGCGGAACAGAAGCCGCCGAGGTGTTTGCATGCTGGTCGACCGTCAGAACAACTTTGTCGGCGTCGAGCCCAAGTTTCTTGGCGGTCGCTTCAATAATCCGGGCATTTGCCTGATGCGGGACGACCCAATCGACATCGGCAGGCGTGAGTTCTGCTTCCTCAAGAACTTCGTACAATACGCTGGTCAGGTTCGTGACCGCGTGGCGAAACACTTCGCGGCCCTTCATGCGCAACTTGCCAACCGTTCCCGTGGTGGATGGGCCGCCGTCGACATATAACAACTCGTTATGCTGGCCGTCGGCATGCAGCTTGGTGGCCAGGGCACCGCGGGTGCCAACTTCGCCCGACAGCACCACTGCGCCAGCACCATCGCCAAAAAGCACACAGGTTGTGCGGTCTTCCCAGTCCAAGATGCGGCTGAAGGTCTCTGCGCCGATCACCAATGCGTTACGCGCCGATCCTGCGCGGATCATGCTTTCCGCCACCGAAAATGCGTACAGGAACCCCGAACATACCGCAGCGACATCAAAAGCCACGCCGCCATTGCAGCCAAGCGCATGCTGCACGATGGTGGCCGATGCAGGAAATGTCTGGTCGGGAGTGGCGGTCGCCAAAATAATCAGATCAATGTCGGACGCGGCCATATTCGCCGCCTCAAGCGCGTTGCGCGACGCCTCTATCGCAAGGCTGGATGTCGTTTCATCGGGTTCAGCGATATGGCGAAATTTGATACCGGTACGTTCGGTAATCCATTCGTCGGTTGTGTCGACTTTGGCTGCAAGTTCGGCGTTTGATACGCGATTGCGCGGAAGCGCTGACCCTGTGCCTTTGATAACGGCATGAAGGGCCACAGCCGTCATTCCGCTTGCACCCGCGCCAGATCTTGCGTGATGCGCGCCGTAATATCTTCTTCCACCAGCCGCGCGGCGACTTCGACTGCGTTCGCCACGCCCTTCACGTTCGCACTTCCGTGACTTTTTACCACGACACCGTTCAGTCCCATGAAGACGGCGCCATTGTGATTATTGGGGTCAAGATGATGACGCAGCAGCTCAGTCGCCGGGCGCGACACCAGAAAGCCGAATTTTGACCGTAACGAGCTTGTAAACGCGCGGCGCAGCAGATCGGTCACGAACCGGGCAGTACCCTCGATGGACTTCAGCGCGATATTTCCCGTGAAGCCATCGCAAACGACAACGTCGCATTCGCCGCGGTTGATTTTATCCGCCTCGACAAACCCCTGAAAATCCATGTGCAGGCCCGTCGCATTGCGCAGATGCAAGGCCGCATCGCGTAGCTGATCGGTGCCTTTCATTTCTTCTGTGCCGATGTTCAAAAGCCGAACCCGCGGGCGGTCAAAACCGAAAATGATGCGGGAATAGGCTGCGCCCATGATGGCGAACTGAACAAGGTTTTTCGCTTCGCACTCGGTGTTTGCGCCCAGATCGAGCATCACCACGTCGGTGTCTTCCAGCGTCGGTAAAAGCGCAGAAAGCGCTGGCCGGTCGATGCCGGGCATGGTCCGTAACGCGAGCTTTGCGGTGGCCATGAGCGCGCCGGTATTGCCTGCGCTGACAGCAGCGCTGGCTTCTCCGGTTTTCACGGCGTTTATCGCCATGCCCATGGAGCTGGTCTTGGCCTTGCGCAAAGCTGCGCTGACCTTGTCATCCGCCGTTACGACATCGTCGGTGTGAAGGATTTCGGAGGCAGCGCGCAGATTGGGATGCTTATCAAGCGCCGCTTTGATGCGGACTTCATCCCCAACCAAAAGAAAGTTGAAACTTTCGTGCCGGTGCCGCGCCAACGCCGCACCTGCAATCATAACAGGCACGCCCTCGTCACCGCCCATCGCGTCTATGGCGATACGCGGTTTCGTGGACACCTATTATTCTCCTTTAGGAAGGATCAGGCGACTGCAACCACTTCGCGGCCATTATAATGGCCACACGCATCACACAGGTGATGCGGACGCTTCAGTTCGCCGCAATTTGGGCATTCTTGATATGCTGCAACAGTCAGCGAATCATGGCTACGACGCATGCCGCGCTTTGAAGGGGATGTTTTTCTTTTGGGGACAGCCATCTCGGCACCTGTTCCATTTCAAAATCAATAAGTTCTAGGCCATGCTAGGCGAAAGAGGTCGTCATGGCAAGCAATCGCCAGAATCAGCCTAAGTCAACCGCACATGTCTGTGTGAGCCGCGCGCTATACTTCTTTTTCCGGGCTTTGCAACCCGTGAGATAGCAGATAAGCTCCCCAGACAAACAGGGAGAGTATATATGTTGAGTTTACCCGTAACCCTTACCATCGCAGCAGGTGCCGCTTTGGTGAACATTTGGCTCATGATACGCTGTGGGCAAGCGCGGACCAAAGAAAGCGTTTCGATTGGCGATGGCGGCAGCGAATTTGTTATCCGGCGGATGCGCGCACATGCCAATTTCGTCGAGAGCGCACCATTTGTCTTGGTCCTGATCGCCGCACTTGAGGCAACGGGTGGCACGAACAACTGGCTATGGGGCCTGGGCATCGTGTATATCGTCGGTCGGCTTGCGCATGGCCTGGGCATGGACGGCGGCGCATTGGGCAAAGGACGCATGGTCGGCACGCTTACCTCCATGCTGACGCTACTCGGGCTTGCCGGATGGGCTCTCGCCCGCGTTTACACAGCGGTGCTTTAACTCACCGGGCGGCCAGCACGTCATCGGCGACAAATGCATTATGCTGTCGCTCATAACCGAACTGGCTGGTTGGTCCGTGACCGGGGATGAAGGTAACATCATCCCCCAACGGCCATAGCTTTGTCGTAATCGCATGGATGAGGTCCGCGTGGTTCCCGCGTGGAAAATCGGTGCGGCCAATAGAGCCTTGAAACAAGACGTCACCAACAATTGCAAGACGACTGGGCGCGTGATGAAAAATTACGTGCCCCGGCGTATGTCCGGGACAATGAATAACATCGAGCGTCAGATTGCCCACGGTGACCGTGTCGCCATCCACCAGCCAGCGATCTGGTTCGAACGTATGTGCTTCCATACCCCAGCGTGCGCCATCATCGTCGAGCTTTGCAATCCAGAAGCGGTCTTCTTCATGCGGCCCTTCAATCGGCAGGCCTAATTCTTTGGCGAGCATGCCGGTCTGGCCGCAATGGTCAAGATGGCCATGCGTTACCAATAGCTTTTCAAGCTCAACCCCCGTCTGCGCGACAGCGGCTTTCAACTTGTCCAGATCACCGCCCGGGTCGACAAGCGCAGCCTTGTTCGTTTCGGTACACCAAAACAGCGTACAATTTTGCTGAAGCGGCGTCACCGGAATGATGGCGGCTTTTAGGGGCGGTGCTTTGGGTGCGGCAGATGTGACGTTCGACATGCGGCACTATGTGGCCGACTGAAGCGCGCGAGGCAAGCCTTCAGAGCCGACGCCCTGCCCACACCACGCGGCCGATGACCGTAACAGTTGCGCCGTCAACATCTGGCCAGTCGGGATAATTGGGGTTGTCGGAAAGCACCGACAGTCGCCCCCGCGGCCCTTGCGCCAGGCGTTTTACCATCAACATATCGTCCAGCCGGATAACATGGATGCCATCACGCACCGCTTGGGCCGCCGCGCGGTTATCGACCATGATATCGTCACCATGGTTCAGCGTGGGTGACATCGATTCACCGTCCACGCGGATGAGAGAGAGCTTGGCTGGATCAAGTCCCATCCTGCGCAACCATTTTTCATCAAACCCGATCTTGCCGGCAAGCGCCTCCCCATCGTGCATAGCCCCGGCACCTGCAGAAGCACCGACAGCCAGCTTCGGAATGAGGCGAATTCCAGACGTCACCTCAGTGTCTGCGGATTTGCCTAACAAAACCTCATCAACACCAAAATATCGGGCCAATATGCCGCGCTCGGTCTCCGGCAACTTTTTGGGCGTTCCGCGCTTTATGAATTGCTGGATATATGCCGGATTGCGACCCACCAGCTTCGACAATCCGGCAAAATCTTCGCCGCTTTCCGAAATGAGCCGTTCCAGAGCAGCTCTTGGTTCTTCCTCCATCGTCATCCCTCCGCTTCGGTTGGAAATATCCTAGACTTGTAGGATTTATCCTATCACGTTTGTTCTATATTTGTTCTAACTGATTCGGGCAAGCAAATCCGGGTCGAACTTGGAGGAGACATTATGCATATCAAACGCCTGATTGAACGGTTTCTGCGTGATCAGGGCCTACCTCCCACCAAGTTCGGGCGCTTGGCAGCGCGCGATCCGCGACTCGTACTCGACATCAGAATGGGTCGCGAAATCCGGCCCGAAATGGAGGAAAAACTGCGCGCATTCATGTGCAGCTATAGCAAGCGATCCGACGCACAAGCGAGCCATCGACAATGACGGACCAATCATCGTCCCGCGGCCTTGTTCGTGCGCTGCAAGCGTTACTGCCCCAAGCAAGCATCACGATATTGCATGAACGGCCCTGGCACAGCCTTACATTTAGCGGTGCCCAAATATGCCTATCCGTTGCATTGCCAATAACCGCCGCAGAACAGCATTCTGCCGTCGCGCAGCTGTTGGAAGATCATGAATTTTCATTGCCGAGCCAACTGGTTGCAGACATCGCCATAACCGAGACCGCGATATTCGACGGCCAATACCGCCTGATTATCGATGCGCTGTTACTGGATGACTAGCGCCCGCCGGCATGAATGCGATGCAGCGACGCAAGCGCAGCGGCAAGGGCAGAATCGAGGTCGTCATCTTGCACGGCTTCGCGTGGCACGGCCTCCAAAACGGGGCCGCGCATGGGATGAAATTCAGCAACGGCGGCGTGATGTTTTGTGACCGCCGGTGCAACCCCTTCCGAAATTGCAGGGCCGGGTTCGTCGCCATAGGCGGCATCAGCCGACAAGTCAGCTGCAACGGCTTCGAGCTCAGCCAGCTTCTGACGGCGCAACGCGACTGCGGCTTCCAATTGCCCGACCATCTCCGCAATGCCTGGCTGACCGTCGGCGTATTCCGGTGCCGCTTCAACGTGCTGTTCTGCCTCCTGCGGCGGCTGCGGTTCGAACAAATACTCTTCGGAAAGCTCCAGCGGAGGCAAATCTTGCGAGGCGACCAACAGCCGCCGCGCGGGGGCATCCGGATGAACGTCGCCAATACGCAACGTCGGTAAATCACCAAGCTCTCGAATATCGTCGACGCCTTCGTTCCATGGCATGTGGGCGCGCAATGTCTCGGCCATGTCGCCGTCCTGCTGCGCTGCGGCGTCGCACATGCCGACATCGTTCGCGGTCGGGCGGACCAGAGTGCCTTCTCCGCGTAACAAAAGATAGGATAAGACAGCCAGTGTCATTGCCCCTGTAGCAAATGCAACAAAGGCGCGCGCGGCATCGCCTAACGGCGCCCCAGCAGCAGGTATAAGATCGGATAGTCCCGACAATCGCGCGACACCCTCAAGCAGCGAAACGGGCACAAGCATCGTCGTCACCGCTACCAAAGCTGCGCCTGCCATAGCCATGGCAAGCGCAGCTGTCTGGCCATTGGGTAGTATGCTACGCATTGTCAGTCCTGCTTTTAAGCCAAGCCTCAGGCGGCTTTAGCGGTTCCATTGTGCTGTAACAGCGAATGGTAAACAGGATCGTAACGATAAACATTGGCGTGCCAGCTGCACCCTGTCGCCACGAAATGCCGCGCCCTTTGCCGCATTGCATCCCATGGGCCGCGGTTGCAAAGGCGCGAATATTCTACGGCGTGACCCGCCCCGGTTTTCGAACATGTCGCATGCCAAAAGGTTGTTAAGCGGCACATTCGGCCTTACACATGAAACATGACAGCAAAATCAGCACCGGTAATTCAGCGCATTCAACCAGACGCGGTCATTCCACGGTTCCAATATTATTGGGACGCAACAGTGTCATGGGTTCAGGGCAATGTTTTTGAACTGAGCCTAGCCATTGGCATGGCCATTATCGTTTTCGCCGCGCTCAGCTGGTTGAAACGCATTGCGTCCAAAATTGCGCGTGAAAGCGAACATCGCGCGCATGTAAAATCAATCATCGCGCGCACATTGGCGCGCACGAGCAAGTTTTTCCGGATCATGGTGTCGATTGAACTGGTGAACCAGATTGCCAATGCACCCGAGGCGTTGGCCCATGCCATCGATATTTTATTCACCATCGCGATCGCTGTGCAGGTGGCCATATGGATGCGCGAAATCATATTGGGCTTGATTGAACGGCGCGCCGGTGAAGGGCTGCAGGAACATGAGACGCTGCAAAGTGCGATGGTCTTAATCCGGTTGCTCGTCAGCTTTGCTTTGTTCGCCGTTGCGGCAATCGTCATTCTCGACAATCTGGGCGTTAACGTCACTGGCCTTGTTGCTGGTTTAGGCGTTGGCGGCATTGCCATTGGCCTTGCTGCCCAAGGGATTTTCTCCGACCTGTTTGCTGCCATATCGATCATTTTTGATAAGCCATTCCGCCGCGGCGACACGGTGTCTTATGACAATACCGTTGCCCGGGTCGAAGTCATCGGCATGAAAAGCACAAGGCTGCGCGCGCTGACGGGTGAAGAGAAGATAATCTCCAACAGCAAATTGCTTGAGAAGGAAATCACGAACAATACGCTAACGCTCTATCGCCGGGTCACCTTCGTCCTGACACTTGTGTACCAAACCCCGCCCGCCCTTGCGAAGCGGATCCCGGAAATTTTGCGTGAAGTTGTCGAAAGCAATGGCGCGCAGTTTATCCGCGCTGGGTTCAATAACTTTGCCGCAAGCTCGCTCGATTTCCATCTCGTTTTCGATATCGAAAGCGATGATGTGGAGGTTATGTTTCGGGCGCGGCATGACATTGGCATTGCCATCATCGACCGGTTCGCCCGTGAAGGCATTTCCTTTGCCTATCCCACACAAACGACATTCACCGCAGCCCCCGATGGCCATATGGTCATGCCTTATGCGCCGCCTGCTCCTGCGCCCAAAGCCTGATTCGCGGATGCGGGGTTGCTGGGGCGCAAGCTTGCCGTAACGGCAAATCGCCGGGGCTTGTATTGAACGTTCGAAACCGCCACGGTGCGGCCAAATAGTTTGCAGGAGACACACCCATGACCACTATTACCCCAGCTGAATTTGCGACCAAGGTCGGCGAAAAAATCGGCACGTCTGAATGGATTTTGGTTGATCAGGAGATGATCAACAAATTTGCAGATGCAACCGGTGACCACCAGTTCATCCATATCAACGAAGAAATGGCCAAGATGACACCGTTCGGTGGCACCATTGCGCATGGATTTCTGACCCTGTCGCTCTTTCCCGTACTCAGCGCAAAGTCCGATTGCCCCAAGATCGAAGGCGTCAAAATGGGCGTCAACTATGGTGGCAACAAAACGCGTTTTCTGGCTCCTGTCCGTTCGGGCAAGCGGGTACGCGGACATTTCAAGCTTCTGGAACTCGTTGAAAAGCGCCCTGGCCAATGGCAGCAGACGCTTGAGTTCACCGTCGAGATTGAGGGTGAAGACAAACCAGCACTTCAGGCTGAATGGATCAGCCAGTTTTTCGTATAATTTTCAATTCAAGGAACTATTACCATGCGTGACGCAGTAATCGTATCAACCGCCCGTACCGCCATCGGCAAAGCCTATCGTGGTGGATTTAACGCAACGCTCGGGCCAACGCTCGGCAGCTATTCGTTGAAGGCTGCCGTTGAGCGCGCCGGCATTGAAGGCGGCGAAATTGATGACGTCCTTTGGGGCTCCGCGCTTCAGCAAGGCACACAGGGCGGAAATCTTGCACGTCAGGTTGCGTTGCGCGCTGGCCTGCCGATTTCTGTTTCGGGCATGACCATGGATCGCCAATGTTCGTCGGGCCTGATGTCCATCGCAACTGCAGCCAAGCAAATCATCGTCGACAATGTCGATGTGATGGCAGCTGGTGGTCAGGAATCGATCTCGCTGGTGCAAACCAAGGAAATGCGCGTTCAGGCCGACCCTGAACTGGTTGCCCTGCACAATTCGATTTACATGCCGATGCTTCAAACCGCTGAAGTCGTGGCCAAGCGCTATAACATCAGCCGCGATGTGATGGACGAATACGCCCTGCAATCGCAGCAGCGCACCGCAGCTGCTCAAGCAGCCGGTTACTTCGATGCTGAAATCGTCCCCGTGACCACGATGATGAATGTCGTGAACAAGGAAACGGGCGAAGTCAGCCAGAAGGAAGTCACGATTGCCAAGGACGAAGGCAATCGCGCCGATACGCAGCTGGCAGGTTTGCAATCGCTTCAGCCCGTGCTTGGTCCAGATATGACCATCACGGCCGGTAACGCCAGCCAGTTGTCCGACGGTTCTTCCGCGTCCATCTTGATGGAAGCCAAGGTCGCCGAGAAAAAGGGTCTGAACCCGCTTGGCCGTTATGTCGGCATGGCCGTTGCAGGCACAGAGCCAGACGAAATGGGCATTGGCCCCGTGTTCGCAATTCCAAAATTGCTTCAGCGCTTTGGTCTGAAGATGGACGACATCGGTATCTGGGAATTGAACGAAGCATTTGCTGTTCAAGTTCTGTACTGCCGCGACAAGCTTGGCATTCCAAACGAGTTGCTGAACGTCAATGGCGGATCGATCTCCATCGGTCACCCCTATGGCATGACGGGCGCACGTTGCGTCGGCCATACATTGATCGAAGGCAAGCGTCGCGGTGCCAAATATGGCGTCGTCACCATGTGCGTTGGCGGCGGCATGGGCGCAGCCGGCCTTTTTGAAATTTTCTAAGAACGAAACGGAGCAGCCGCATGTCAGCTATTGGTGTCATCGCAACTTTAACCGTCGCCGAAGGCAAAAACGAAGCCTTTGAGGCTGTGTTTGCAGAGCTTGCGGCTGCCGTTCGGGCCAATGAACCGGGGAACCTATTTTATACGTTGACCCGGTCACGGTCGAACCCACAGGTCTACAAAGTGCTTGAGCAATATGTCGATCAGGATGCGCTCACCGCACATGGCAGCAGCGACTATTTCAAAGCCGCTGGTCCAAAGCTTGGCGCATGCCTCGCGGGCGCACCTGAGGTTGAGTATCTCGACGCGCTATAAGGCGCGCCTGCTGCTTTGATCCGCGTGCGATGGTGAAATGGCCATCCACCGGCCAGCGTTCGACGGTGCAGTGATGTGCAATGTCATGAGCGCGACATCGCACCAATGGCGCTAGCCATTGTGGCTGACAATCCAGTCTTCGACGACAGGTGCAATTTTTTCGCGCCATTTGCTGCCGTTGAAGATGCCATAATGGCCAACTTCTGGCGCCATATGATATTTTTTGAGCCCGTCGGGCAAAGCGGTTGCAATGTTGAGGGCTGCCTTGGTTTGCCCAAGGCCGCTGATGTCGTCCCGTTCACCTTCAATAGCCAGCAGGCCGATGTCCGTAATCGCACCGGGATCAACGAGCTTGCCGCGATAGTTGAATTCGCCCTTGGGCAACAAATGACGCTGAAATACGGTATCTACGGTCTGTAGATAGAATTCCGCCGTCATGTCGCAGACGGAGCGATATTCGTCGTAAAATTCTTTGTGCCGATCCGCGCTTTCGCCGTCGCCTTTGACGAGGTCGGAGAACATTGACCAATGGCTGATCATATGGTTGCCCAGATTCATCGACATAAAGCCATTAAGCTGCAGAAAACCCGGATATACCCGACGTCCCGACCCTTTATAATAAGGCGGGACGGTCGCAATGACATTTTGCACGAACCATTCATGCGGGCGGCGTGTGGCGTGGTCGTTGACCGCCGTCGGCGCTTCGCGGGTGTCGATTGGACCGCCCATCATCGTCAAGGTGCGTGGCCGCAACGGATGATCCTTCGCGCTCATCACTGCAGCAGCGGCATAAGCTGGAACAGAGGGCTGGCACACTGCCAACATATGGGCACCGCGTCCGCCGGCATCAGGGCCGATGAATTCCAGCCATTCGATGAGATAATCGATGTAGGTTTCAAGATCGAAACCGCCACCCGTCAACGGCACATCGCGCGCATCTTTCCAGTCGGTGATGTAGACATCATGCGTTGGAATCATGCGCTCGACCGTTCCGCGCAACAGCGTCGCGAAATGCCCAGACATCGGCGCGCAAATCAGCAGCCGCGGCTTCGCGCTGCTGCCTTCATATACGAACCGCTTCAGCTGCCCAAAGGGCTTGCGTGCCAAATTCTCTTCTTGAACCGGCAACGCCTTGCCATCGACAGTAACATTATCCAATCCGAATGCTGGCTTTCCGCGTGGCAAAACCGAATGCGCGAACACATCCAATGCCGACGCCGCGATGGGTGCAAGACCGCCCACACTAAATGGCCCAGTGAAATTCTTAAGCACATCTGCCTGCGCCTGTGCAATTTTTCCCGCACCTGCTAACCAGCTCCGTTGCATATCATAACCGGTATAAAGCATCTGCAATCCTTAGATTTCCGTCTTTCTACCCCGAAAAATAGGGCATTCTTATGGAAGTCATAATCGTTTATTGTGCATTGCACCATAGAAAAAGGCATCCGCATCATCTGTCGCGCATTGTTCCCGCTTCGGCGCACTGCTAGGCGGACCGAATGACGAACGAAATTTCCGACATTCCGACAACGCCTACAGCCG
>NZ_JBILOS010000126.1:0-4776 GCF_044374345.1 Sphingorhabdus sp.
AATGGATGCAGACGCCCGGCTGACTTCCTCAACGGCGACAACATGTTCCAAATAGCCAAGGCCAAGGCCGCCATCTTCTTGCGCAACCGTCAGGCCGTGAAGCCCAAGCGCACCCATGGCTGGCCATAATTCTTCCCGTGGAAACCAGTCATCAGCATCGATTTTGGTGGCCAAGGGCGCGATTTTATCCGTCGCAAAGCGCTGGGTGGTATCGCGGATCATGTCGGCATTTTCGCCGAGGGCAAAGTCTAAAGTCATCGCCATCCTCTGCCATTTATTTGATAGTGCCGCAAGCATGGGACTAGCCAGTTGCTGACCTTTTGCTTACCGCACTTTTGATATTTTCTTAACGAGCGAATCTTTAACGATGCATTATGATATTCTCATCGTCGGTGGCGGCCATGGCGGTGCGCAAGCGGCCATCGCATTGCGGCAGGCAAAATTCGAAGGCAGCATCGCTATCGTCAATGCCGAACCTGAATATCCTTATGAGCGCCCACCATTGTCCAAGGACTATTTTGCGGGCGACAAGGCGTTTGAACGCATCATGATCCGGCCTGCTGCGTTTTGGGCGGAGCGTTCGGTGGATATGCTGCTTGGCCAGCGGGTGGAGACGGTGGATGCCGCCGCGCATTCCGTCACGACTTCTGACGGCACAGTCTTCACTTATGGCCATATGATCTGGGCCACAGGCGGCGACCCACGGCAACTGCCCGTCACGGGGGGCAATCTGCGCGGCGTGCATGTTGTCAGGACCCGGGCCGATGTGGATCACATGGTCGAAGGCCTGGATGATGTCGCGAACGTTGTGATTGTCGGTGGCGGCTATATCGGGCTTGAGGCCGCAGCGGTGCTGCGCAAAATGGGTAAGAAAGTGACCGTGCTGGAGGCCATGGATCGCGTGCTTGCGCGGGTCGCTGGCGAACCGCTGTCGCGTTTTTATGAATCCGAACATCGCAGCCATGGCGTCGATCTGCGTCTGAACGTCGGCATTGCGGCGATTGAAGGCGACGATGTCGCCACCGGCGTTCGCTTGGCCGATGGCGAAGTTATACCTGCGCAAATGGTTATTGTTGGCATTGGTATCATCCCGTCGGTTGCGCCTTTATTGACGGCGGGTGCCGCGGGCGGCGCTGGTGTTGATGTTGACGCTTATTGCCGGACGTCCTTGCCAGATATCTTTGCCATTGGTGACTGCGCGGCCCATGCCAACAGCTTTGCTGGCGGCAATATCATGCGCGTGGAATCGGTGCAGAATGCCAATGACATGGCCAATGCTGTGGCGAAAAGCTTAATGGGTGCGCTGACCGAATATCATGCGGTGCCTTGGTTCTGGTCAAACCAATATGACTTAAAGCTGCAAACCGTTGGCATCAGCGCGGGTTATGACACAACGGTGTTGCGCGGCGATTTGGATGCACGCAGCTTTTCGCTCATCTATTTGAAATCGGGCCGTGTCATTGCCCTCGATTGTGTGAACGCCACCAAGGATTATGTGCAGGGCCGCGCCTTTGTGACAGAGGGCTTGTCGCCTACGCCTGAACAATTGGCAAACATCGAAGTTCCCTTGAAAGAACTCGCCGCCGAATTGACAGCCACCTAAACTTTTGCCTCCAGTCCGTTCAGCCCTCACGGCCATTTTAGGTCCAACGAACACCGGCAAGACCCATCTCGCGGTTGAGCGGATGTGTGCCCATTCCAGCGGCATGATCGGCTTTCCTTTGCGTTTGTTGGCGCGGGAAATCTATGACCGGCTGGTGGCGATTAAAGGCGCGCAAAATGTCGCGCTGATTACGGGCGAGGAACGGATCGAGCCGCCGCAGGCGCGCTGGTATTGCTGCACCGTTGAAAGCATGCCGATCCACAAGGAATTTGCCTTCGTTGCAATTGACGAAGCGCAACTGGGGGCGGACCCCGAACGCGGCCATATTTTTACTGACCGCATCTTGCATGCCCGCGGGCGTGAGGAGACGATGATTTTGGGTTCGGAAAGCCTGCGCCCGATCATCCGGTCGTTGCTGCCCGATGCGGAGATCATCTCCCGTCCCCGCTTTTCCACGTTAAGCTATGCCGGCGCAAAGAAGCTGTCCCGGCTGCCCAAACGCTCTGCCATCGTCGCGTTTTCGATTGAGCAGGTCTATGCAGTCGCCGAAACATTACGACGGATGCGCGGCGGCGCTGCGGTGGTCATGGGCGCTTTGTCGCCGCGCACCCGCAATGCGCAGGTGGCGATGTTCCAGTCGGGTGAGGTCGATTATCTCGTGGCCACCGATGCCATCGGCATGGGCCTGAACCTTGATGTCGCGCATGTCGCCTTTGTCAGCCTGTCGAAATTCGATGGGTCGCGCCGGCGCAGGTTGACCGTCGCCGAAATGGCGCAAATTGCTGGGCGGGCCGGACGGCACCAACGGGACGGAAGCTTTGGTACGCTCGCGGGCGAAGGCAGCGAATTTACCCCCGAAGACGTGCTGGCGATCGAAGGGCACAGCTTCCCGCGGCTGGACTGGCTATTTTGGCGCGAGGCAAAGCCAAGATTTAACGACATCGCGACGCTGATCGCGGATCTTGAGAAAAAACCGGGCCTTCCGGGCTTATTGCCCGCGCCCAAGGTCATCGACCTTTTGGTGCTCAAGCGCTTGGCCGAAATGCCCGACGTGAAATCGCTGATCCGGCACCCTGTTGATGTGGCCCGGTTGTGGGAAGTGGCCTGCTTGCCCGATTTCCGGCAAATGGGTGAGGAACATCATAGCCGCTTTGTCGCGTCATTGTGGCAATATCTGGGGCAGGGCGAGCGCGTCATTCCGCACGGCATTTACGCAAATGAGCTGGCGCGGCTGGATAATATTCAGGGCGATGTCGACACGCTGTCTGCCCGAATCGCAGCGGTGCGGACATGGACCTATATCGCGCACCGGAATGATTGGCTGGCCAACCCCCCGGCGATGGCCGAACGCGCGCGGGCGCTGGAAGAAAAATTATCGGATGCATTGCACGATGCCCTGCGTCAGCGGTTTGTCGACAAACGGACATCAATGTTGCTGCGCAAAGGTGCTGGCGATGTCGGGCTGTTACCCGTTGAAATCCAGCAGGATAATCGCGTTCTTGTCGATGGCGAGGACATTGGGACTTTACAAGGATTTGCCTTTCGGGTTGACCCAGCGGCAAAAGCGGGTGACCGTAAATTGTTATTGGCTGCCGCCGAACGACATCTGGCAGCGCATTTGAGGCAAAAGGCAAAGGACGTATCTATGGCAGAGGATAGCGAATTCTCGCTCGCAGCCGATGGGGAGGGTAAACCTTCGATCTTCTGGAAGGATGATCTTCTGGGCACATTGACCAAGGGGCGCACGCTGCTGCAACCTGCATTTACGCCCGTAAAGGCCGTCGCCGGATTGGAAGGCGACGCCCTGCGCGAGATTGTCACGCGCGCGGAAAGCTGGATTGAAAGCCAGCTGGCAAAGGCGATGGGCGGCATTGTCGGATTGCTCGACCTCGCCCAGCAAGCCGATGTCGACGGCAACGTTCGTGCGCTTGCGGTTCGGCTTGCCGATGAAGGCGGGATTGCGGGTCGGCATTATCTTGCCGACGCCATCGCCGCGCTGCCCAAGGAAGCCCGCGGCGCCGCACGCAAGGGCGGAATCGTTTTCGGCGCGCTCGATATTTATCACCATGCCGCGTTGAAACCCGCTGCCGCCAAATGGCGCGCAGCCTTGTTTGCCGCACGCGACAGCCGTGCCATGCCGGTGCTTCCACCCGAAAGTGCGGTGCATTTGAAAACATGGAATTTTGCGAACCCGTCCGAGGCCAGAAATGCGGGCTATCGCCGGATTGGTGATGAATATGTGCGTATCGATTTGGCCGAACGCGTTATCAAAAAAGCGCATGAAGCGCGTGGGCAGAACAATGCCTTTGGCATGGACATGGCCTTTGCAACCTCGCTGGGTATCAGCGAGGCCGGTTTGAAAGCGCTGATGCGCGACGCCGGTTTCCGTCCCGCCGAAGCGGCGGTTGTGCCCGAGACAGCGGCCGATGAAACACCCATGGTCGACGAAAGCACGCCAGTCGAAGCAACACCAGCGCCTGAGGCTGAAGCCACAGTTGAAGCGACTGCCGCCGATGCCGACGCCGTTGTACCAGAGCAAACCGCGCCAAAAGAAACCGCGCCCGTCGTCCTGACGCATTGGCGTTGGGTGGGCTTGCCCAAACCCCGTCCGCCCGAACAGCGCAGGCCGCATGCTTCTGCAGAACGAAAGCCGCACGCGTCGGCCAAGCCGAAGGCTAAGCCCGATCGCGCGCCGCCAGCACCAAAGCCAAGTGCGCCGCCGTCAGCATTGGCCTTGCAATTGGCTGCGCTCAAGGGCCTCAAGCTCTAAAAGGTCAGGCAAACCTTGCGGATCGACAAGCTGCTGTTCTTTCTGCGATTGGCCAAAAGCCGTTCGCTCGCGTTGAGTTGGGCGGAGGCTGGCCATATAAGGTTGAATGGCCGCCGGATCGAAAAGGGCAGCGCCGCGGTTCGCGTTGGCGATATTATCACCATGCCATTGGGCGAGGCTGTTTTGACTTTAAAGCTGCTGTCTGTCCCTGTTCGGCGTGGTCCTGCATCAGAGGCGCAGCTTTTCTATCAACGTATCGACTAAAAAATTGGCGAATCGGTGCAATCCGGCGTTGACTTCCCCCTGCGCCACGCAATAGGCAGAGGAAATGAAACGGCTAATCCGCCGTTCTGTATGGGAGAGTTCCGCCAATGACTTATGTCGTTACCGATGCCTGCATCCG
>NZ_JBILOS010000127.1:0-4767 GCF_044374345.1 Sphingorhabdus sp.
CGACAAAGCTAGATAATTGCGATAGCGCGCGAGCACGCTGAACGGCGCTTTTGATATAAATATTGGGGGTTGTGATTGTGTTCAAGGGTCTGAAACCCATTATCTATGGTGGCCGCGAAGTTTGGCCTTTGGTCGAGGGCGGCAAGGGCGTTGCTGCTACCAATCACGCAAGTTCTGGCGCATGGGCTGCTGCTGGCGGCATTGGCACTGTTTCGGCGGTGAATGCCGACAGCTATGATGAAAATGGCGAGATGATCCCGCAGGTTTTTCACGGGAAAACACGTGCGGAACGTCATGAGGAGCTGGTGGAGTACGGCATCCGTGGCGGCATCGCGCAGGTTCGCCTGGCACATGAAATGGCCAATGGCAAAGGCGCCATCAATATCAACGTGCTTTGGGAAATGGGCGGATCGCAGCGCATTTTGCACGGCATATTGGAAGCGACCAAGGGAATGGTCACCGGCGTCACATGCGGCGCGGGCATGCCTTACAAGCTTTCCGAAATTGCGGCGCAATATGGCGTATATTATCTGCCTATCGTCAGCTCCGCGCGTGCATTCCGTGCATTGTGGAAACGCGCCTATCACAAGGTGCCCGAATGGTTGGGTGCGGTGGTGTACGAGGATCCATGGTTGGCCGGTGGCCATAACGGCCTTTCCAACGCGGAAGATCCACGTAGCCCCGAAGATCCCTATCCACGCGTAAAGGCGCTGCGCGATGTTATGCGTGCCGAAGGCATTTCGGACGACGTGCCGATCGTCATGGCGGGCGGCGTATGGTTTTTGCGCGACTGGAACAACTGGATTGATAATCCAGAGCTTGGGCAAATCGCATTTCAGCTGGGTACGCGGCCATTGCTCACGCAGGAAAGCCCCATTCCACAGGGTTGGAAAGACGCGCTGACGAAAATTCCTGAAGACGGCGTGCTGTTGCATCAGTTTTCGCCAACAGGTTTCTATTCAAGCGCGGTGATCAATCCGTTCCTGCTTGAGTTGCAGGCCCGTTCAGAACGCCAGATTGCCTATGTGCAGGCCGCCGATGCGGAACACACCGCGCAGCTGGATGTCGGCGTGAAGGGCAAGAATTTCTGGGTGAAGCCTGCGGACCTGATGAAGGCCCGCGAATGGGATGCACGCGGGTTTACGGTCGCCTTGAAGACGCCGGACAACACTTTGGTCTTTGTGACGCCGCCGTCGGGCGAAGTCATTCGCAAGGACCAAAAGGACTGCATGGGCTGTCTGTCGCATTGCGGTTTTTCGTCGTGGAAAGACCATGACAATAATTCGACAGGTCGCCTCGCTGATCCGCGCAGCTTCTGCATTCAAAAGGCATTGCAGAACATCGCGCACGGTGCGCCCATCGACGAAAACCTGATGTTCGCTGGGCACAGCGCCTATCTGTTCGGCAAGGATCCGTTCTATTCGAACGGTTTCGTCCCGACTGTGCAGCAATTGATCGACCGCATCCTGACGGGCGATTGACGCCGGGTTCATTTACAAGAAATTGCCCTTGGTCGCGAAGCAACGCGATCAAGGGCTATGTAGCATTACGTTGCCGTCAGGGGCGGCTTAATCCAAATCCCAAGCGCGTTCGCCATGGCTTGAAATATCAAGCCCGTCACGCTCCTGATCTTCGCTGACACGCATCGGTACGACCATCGACACCAGATAGCCGATGATCAGCGTGACCACGGCGGAATAGGCGCCGACGATGGCAACGGCTTTCACCTGAACCCACAATTGCGATGCCATGCCCGCACCTTCGGCATAGCCAGCGCCGCCAAACGTTTCGCTGGCAAAGACCGCCAGCAGGACGGAACCAAGTATCCCGCCGATACCGTGCACCGCAAAAACGTCGAGTGAGTCATCGATTTTCAGCGTGCCTTTGACAAGGCCGACAAACCAGAAGCAGACGACGCCTGCCAATATGCCGAGAATGATCGCGCCACCGGGGCCGATCACCCCTGCTGCCGGTGTGATCGTCGCGAGTCCAGCGACTGCACCCGTTGCAAAGCCGACTGCGGTCGCCTTGCCGACCTTGATACGTTCAATCATCAGCCAGACAATTGCAGCCACCGAAGCCCCGACATGGGTGTTGATAATCGCGCTGGCGGCAGCGTCATTTGCCGCCAAAGCCGATCCGCCGTTGAAGCCAAACCAGCCCACCCAGAGCAGTCCGGCACCGGCTACTGTGAGCGCGGGGCTATGCGGGAGCATAAGCGTTTTGGGAAAGCCAATGCGCTTGCCAAGCATGAGCGCGACAACAAGCGCTGAAATACCCGCCGTGGTGTGCACAACAATGCCACCGGCGAAATCAATGACGCCCTGGTCGGCCAGAAAACCGCTGCCCCAAACCCAACGGGTCACGGGGACATAGATGAGCAGCGACCATAAGGCGCTGAAAGCCACGACCCAGCCAAAGCGGGCGCGTTCGACCCATGCGCCGACGATGAGCGCAGGGGTGATGATGGCAAATGTCATCTGGAAAAGCGCAAAGGCAAGCGCGCCTGTCGTCTGCCCCTCACGGACAGAATCGAGCAAGCCATTGAACATGACATTTTCAAGCGAGCCAATGAAGCCGTTGCCGCCCACGGAAAAGGCCAGGCTATAGCCAATGACAATCCAGATTACCGAGGCAATAGCGGCAATCGCGCCGCATTGAACGAGGACCGATAAGAAGTTTTTGGCGCGAACCAATCCGCCATAAAAAAGCGCAAGGCCAGGAAGCGTCATCATCAGCACGAGAGCCGATGCGGTCAAAATCCACGCGCTATCACCGCTATTGGTTTCAGGGATGGCGACCATGCCCGCCTGTGCCATCGCTGGCGCTGACATGGCTGCGCTTAAAACCAGCGCTGCCTGCACAAATTTCTGGATCATGATTTCCCCGCCCGCTTATTTGCCACGTCTCTAGGCGCGGCGTAACAAAGCCTCAAGGCATAAAATTACGGCTAACTGACCGCAATCGAAAGAAAATTGCTTATTGCCAGCCCTCAAGCACCTGATCTGGCGGTCGGTGGCCGTCGGCCCATACGCGGATATTTGTAATAACACGCTCGCCCGATGCTTCGCGTCCCTCATATGTGGCACTGCCCAAATGCGGAAGGAGCACCGCGTTGGCTATGCTGAGGAACCGTGAGTCAACGGCGGGCTCATGCGTGTACACATCAAGCCCTGCCCCCGCGATACGCCCGCTTTGCAATGCCTCAATCAAGGCGTCTTCATCGATCAATTCACCGCGTGAGCTGTTGATGACATAGGCATTGGGTTTCATGTGCGCGATGCGATCGGCATTGATGATTTTATCTGTGTCTGCCGTCAGCGGACAGTGCAGCGTGATGATGTCCGAACGGGCCACCAGCCGATCGATGTCGGGTTCGAACGTGACGCCCAGTTCATCTTCAACGCTGGCGGGCAAACGGCTGCGTTTGTTGTAAATGATATTCATGCCAAATGCCTTGGCGCGCATGGCGACGGCCTCTCCAATACGGCCAAGACCGATAATGCCGAGCGTCTTACCACCAATGCGGTGACCCAGCATGCCGGTGGGGCTCCAGCCGCTCCATTCGCCATTGCGCATGGCACGATGTCCTTCGCCAAGCCGGCGGGGCACGTTCAAAATGAGCGCCATGGTCAGGTCAGCGGTATCATCCGTAAACACGCCGGGCGTGTTTGTGACCATGATGCCCTTGGCCTTTGCTGCGGCCAGATCGATATGATTGACCCCGGCGCCATAGCTGGCAATCAGTTTCAGGCGCGGCGGGGCAGCGGCGATGATGCTGGCATCGATGGTGTCCGTGACAGTCGGCACGAGCACGTCGCAGTCCGCCATGGCAGCAACAAGCGCATCACGGGTGAGGGGCGCATCATCAGTATTGAAACGCGCATCGAACAGTTCCGCCATGCGCTTTTCAACAGCAGGAAGAAGCGTGCGGGTGACGCAGACAGATGGACGTTCAATGCGGCTAAGTTCGGGCATGGCAGTGACTAAAGCCGAATATGTCGCAAGGTCAAGACAGGATGGTTGCGCAGCGCGCTGCGCTTACGGTATAGAATGAAGCTGGTGGTAAAAATTATGGTTAATCAATACAATTCGATAGTGCGTTGCGGTGCATTGGCACTCGTGCTTTTTGGTGCTGCGTCTGCCACCGGACAGGCCCAACAAAAGCCGCCTTATTGGGCCTCAATTTCGAAGCCAGAGGCGCGCATGCGCACGGGTCCAAGTACTGAATTTCCCGTTACATGGGTGTATAAACGCGAAAACCTGCCCGTGAAGGTGGTGGCGGTGCACAGCGTATGGCGCAAGGTGCAAGACCCCGATGGCGAGCAGGGATGGCTTCATGTCCGCTTGCTGAGCCCGAAGCGGGCTGCGATCGTCATCGGTAAGGAAATTGGCGCATTGCGTGACGCGCCTGCAGCCAACGCGCATATATCATGGCGCGTGGAGCCCGGTGTGGTCGGGCTTATCGAAGAATGTGAAAAGGGCTATTGCCGCTTCGAAACCGAAGGGCGCTATGGTTATATTGAAACGGCACGCATCTGGGGCGACGAAGCGCCCTGAGACGTAACGCGTGAGGCTTAAGCCTCGACGCGCTCCGCCAGAACGGTCAGGCCGTTCTCATTCACTTCTGCAAAGCCACCAGCGATGATCAGGCGCTCGGGCGTCGCACCCTGCGTCGCGTAAATCTCAAGCGCGGCATCGTTACGCAGCGTGCTCATCATTGGGCTGTGGCCCTCAAGCACACCAAAATCGCCCTCACTACCCGGA
>NZ_JBILOS010000050.1:0-14705 GCF_044374345.1 Sphingorhabdus sp.
TTCCGTCCATGGCAAAGGCAAAGCGCAAATATGTGTGTCAGGCATGCGGTTCAGAAGCGAACCGTTGGCAGGGGCAATGTGACGACTGCGGCGAATGGAATACGCTGGCGGAAGAGGCGAGCGCGACGGTCTTTGAGCTGAAGCATCATTTGCATTCGGGCGGACGTTCGGTGGAACTGTCGGGGCTGAACACCGACATCAAACTACCTGATCGCGCCTCGACCGGCATCGCCGAGTTTGACCGTGCACTGGGTGGTGGCCTTGTGCCGGGGTCAGCGACGTTGCTGGGCGGTGATCCGGGCATTGGTAAGTCTACTTTGCTGTTGCAGGCAGCGGCCAATCTGGCGCAGCGTGGACTCAGCGTGGCGTATATTTCGGGCGAAGAGGCTGTCGACCAAGTGCGTTTGCGCGCACGGCGGGTTGGGCTCGGCGATGCGCCTGTGCAATTGGCGGCCGCAACTTCGGTCCGCGACATATTGACCACCATGGGGAAGGGCGCGCCGCCCGCCTTGCTGGTGATTGACTCGATCCAGACAATGCACAGCGATTTGATTGAAGGCGCGCCTGGCACCGTCAGCCAAGTGCGGGCATCGGCGCAAGAGTTGATCCGTTTTGCCAAAGAGCGTGGCTCTGCATTGATGCTGGTAGGCCATGTCACCAAAGACGGTACGATTGCCGGACCACGCGTGCTTGAACATATGGTCGATACGGTGCTGGCGTTTGAAGGTGAGCGAAGCCACCAATATCGGATATTGCGCGCATCGAAGAACCGCTTTGGCGGCACCGATGAGATTGGCGTTTTCGCTATGGCGGAAGAGGGCCTGACCGAGGTTGGCAACCCCAGCGCATTGTTCCTGACCGACCGCGCAGAGCAAGTCACTGGCGCAACGGTGTTTCCAGCGTTGGAAGGTACGCGGCCAGTGCTCGTTGAAATTCAGGCGCTGACCGTGCGCCTATCCAGCGGCGCAACGCCCCGCCGCGCGGTGGTCGGATGGGACAGCGGACGGCTCGCCATGATATTGGCGGTGTTGGAGGCGCGCTGCGGCCTTAGCTTTTCGACTGCTGAAGTATATCTGAACATCGCCGGCGGATACCGCATTTCGGACCCGGCGGCGGACCTTGCGGTGGCGGCGGCGCTGGTATCCGCATTGGCCGAGCGGCCCTTGCCGTCGGATGCTGTCCTGTTTGGGGAAGTCGCTTTGTCTGGTGAAATTCGCCCCGTCGCACATGGTGCATTGCGTTTGAAGGAATCGGCCAAGCTTGGTTTCAGCCGTGCACTTGTTCCGCCATCGGTGAAGGGGCAGTCGGGAATTTCCACGCAAGAGTTCCGCACGCTGGCCAATCTCGTTGACCATATGCTGGGACGTCACTAAATCCGTTTTTAGGCCATGTCATAGGCGACAGACATCAGGCGGTTTTGCGGCTTGAATGGCGATATGGGCGCACTGTGGACGAGGTGCGACGGATTATAGATTGGGCAGCAGCTTCACATGACCGCATTTGATATCATTGTATTTTTCCTAATCGGCAGCGGCGCCATTTTCGGCTTATTGCGCGGTTTTGTGCAAGAGACGCTGTCGATGATTGCATGGATATTGGTTATCGCCGCCGTCCGCGTGCTGCACGCCCCTGCCACGTCTGCACTGGCGGAAACCATTGGTTCAGAAACAAGCGCGGCTATTGTGGCGTTTCTGGCGATTGTCATTGTTATTTATGCGCTGGGCAGATGGATCGCGAAATCGCTTGGCGCGCGATCACGTAAATCGCTTTTGGGCCCGTTTGACCGTGTCTTGGGCTTTGGCTTTGGAATGTTGAAGGGGCTGATGATGGCGACTCTCATATTCCTGTTGCTCGTCATGGGTTATGGCATGTTCTTTGGCGCGGATGAGGAGCGCCCTGAATGGATGACACAATCACGCACCTATCCGCTGTTGAACGCAAGCGGGACAGCCATGTCCGATTTCGTTCGGGAGAACCGCGGGGCCGATGACGAAGCCGCGGGAACAAACGAGTGAGCGATTCCGCTCTCTACAATCGCGACATACTCCGCCTCGCGACCGCGTTGGTCGCAAATGACCGCCTTGAAAATCCCGAAGGGTCGGCAGAGGTCCGCTCCCCCGTTTGCGGAAGCCGGATGCAGGCAGATGTCATGACCGACGCAAGCGGGCATATATGCGGGCTGGCGTTGCGGGTAAACGCCTGCGCCTTGGGTCAGGCCTCAGCGGCCATTTTACGGCAGAACGCCGACGGGTTGAGCCTATCGATACTGAATGAACTGCGCAACGGCATTGCCCAAGCATTAAAGCGCGAGGGCGCGATGCCCGCCATTTGGCCTGAACTGGATCTGCTTTCGGCGGCCAGCGATTATCCGTCGCGACATGCGGCCATCTTGCTGCCCTATGATGCGGTTCTGGCTGCTGCGCAGAATATCAAAGAAAAAAGCTGATGGAGGATGCGCCGCATAATCTTGTTGCGGACGTGATGCTCGGCGGGGTTGTGTTGCTCGGCGCAGCGTTGATTGCGGTGCTCATTTTCCGCCGCCTCGGCCTTGGCGCGGTGCTCGGATATCTGGTTGCCGGTATCGCCATCGGTCCGGACGGACTTGGCCTGATTGGCGCGCCAGAGACGATATTGGCCTATTCGGAAATCGGCATCATTTTGCTGCTTTTCCTTGTCGGCTTGGAACTATCGCCTAGCCGGTTGTGGTTGTTGCGCAGGGATATTTTGTTATTTGGTCCGCTGCAGGTGACCTTGTGCGGTCTTGGCATGTTTGCGATCATTCGCTTCGCAATGCCGACCTTTAGCTGGGAAGCGGCGTTGGTCCTTGGCCTGCCGCTTGCTTTATCATCCACCGCGCAGGTCCTGCCTTTGCTGCAATCGCGTGGCCGCATGAAAACCGACTATGGCGAAAAAAGCTTCTCCATCCTGTTGTTTCAGGACATTTCGATTGTCCCATTGCTGACGATTGTCGCCGCATTGTCGCGTGCACCGGCAGATGACGGCGCCATTACGGGCTGGCGGCTGGTTCTATATGCTATCCTCGCCATATTGGGGTTGGTGCTCGCCGGGCGCTATTTGCTGTCGCCACTGTTGCGGCTTGTCGGCAAGATTTCCGAACGTGAACTCTTCATTGTCACAGGGCTGTTCACGGTTTGCGTCAGCGCGGCGGTCATGCAGTCGATTGGCGTATCGCCAGCGTTGGGGGCGTTTGTTGCAGGCGTCATGCTTGCAGAATCGCCGTACCGGCATGAGCTTGAGGCCGATATTGATCCGTTTCGATCGATCCTGCTGGGTCTGTTTTTCCTTGCGGTCGGCATGTTGCTGGATGTCGACGTCATTATCGCCCAGCCTTTGTTTGTTGCGGGGCTTGCGCTGGCGTTGGTCGCCGTCAAAATTGCCATCATCTTTGCGCTTGGCCGGTTCTTTGGATTGAAGAGCAAGCCGTCCATCATCATGGCCATGCTGTTGAGCCAGGGCGGGGAATTCGCGTTTGTCCTGTTCACTGCGGCGCAGCAAGCGTTGTTGATTGAGCCGGAGGCTGCGAGCCTATTTGGCGCAGTTGTCACGCTGTCGATGGCGTCGACGCCTTTCCTGATGATTATTGCTGGCAAGCTGGCGGCACATAAGCCCAAGGGTGCAGCCCAGCTTGATGACCCGGAGTTGGCTTCACAAGCCAATGTCATCATCGTTGGCCATGGCCGGTTTGGGCAACAGGTGTCGCAGATTATGCAGGCCGCAGGCCGGTCGGTCACGCTCATCGATATCAACCCACGGACAATCGACACAAGCGGCGAATTTGGCGTCAAAGTCTTCTACGGCGATGGGACGCGCGTTGATTTGTTGCAGCGGGCAGGGGGCGAGGACGCGCAGGCGATATTCTTCTGCATCGATGACCGGCATATGACCGCAGAGTCATTGATGCCCGTTCGTGAGACATTTCCGCGCACCAAGCTGTTTGTGCGCGCATATGACAGGCAACAGGCGCTGGCTTTGATGGAAGATGATGGAATCAGTATCATCCGCGAGCTGTTTGAATCGTCGATCCGCATGTCGGTCGATGCGCTGAAGTTCTTCGGAACTGACCGCGAAGCTATCCATGAAATCATCGCCGAATTCCGCCGACGCGACCGAAGCCGGCTAAAAGCGCAATTTACCAGCGGCGATATGCATGCGGGCAAACGGCATAGCTTTGGCGGTGATGACTCGGATGATTTCCTGATCGCGCAGGATTAAGCTTCGTCGTCGAGGAAGGCCGCGACGTCGTCCAGTACGACGTCTTTCGACAAGAAGGTTTGGCCTATGCCTCTTGCAAGCAAGAAGGGCAAAGTGCCGCCGCTCATCTTTTTGTCATGCCGCATATACTCCACCAGCAACGCACCGTTCGCGGTAACGCCAGCCTCTGAAAGCGTGGTGGGTAAGCCCGCGGCTTTTAGCAGCTGCGATACGCGCCGTGCATCCTCTGCGGCGCACAGGCCAAGTCGGACGGAATAGCGAAACGCCAGCGCCATGCCCGCTGCGACGGCTTCGCCATGGAACAGTCGGTCCGAAAAACCTGTGTCGGCTTCCAACGCATGGCCAAAGGTATGGCCCAGGTTCAACAATGCACGTGTGCCCGTGCGTTCGGTCTCGTCAGCGGCGACGACGCGCGCTTTGGATTGCACCGATGTTATAATGGCCTGCGCGCGAATGGCGGGGTCACCGGCAAAGAAACTGTCTAGATTGTCTTCGCAATATTGAAAGAAATCGGGATCATCGATCAGGCCATATTTGACCACTTCGGCAAAGCCAGCCGCCAATTGGCGTGGCGGTAGAGTCGACAACAATTCAGGGTCAATCAGCACCAATGCAGGTTGATGAAACGCACCGACGAGGTTTTTGCCTGCTGCGCTGTTGATCGCGGTCTTGCCGCCGACGCTGCTGTCCACTTGCGCCAGCAAGGTCGTCGGGATTTGCACGAACGAACAGCCGCGCTTCACGATATGCGTTGCAAAACCCGTGATGTCGCCGACAACACCGCCGCCAAGCGCGATGACATGGTCGCTACGTTCCACATGCTGTGCGAGCATCCAGTCGGTTAGCTTTTCCAGCTCGCCCCAGCTTTTGCCAGCCTCGCCCGCCGGCAAAATATACACCGCAGTTTTCACGCCAGCGGCGGAGAGTGCGCCTTCAAACGCGGGCCAGACAGCGCGGGCAACATTTTCATCTGTGACCACCAACAACCGGTTGTCGCGCGCATAGGGCAGAAAAAACTCCGGCGCCTGTGCCATTAAGCCCGCACGGACATGAATGTCATAAGGTGCGTTGGTCAGGTCGACGGAAATGACGGTCATTGGGCAAGGGCCTTCACGATATTTTCAACGGTCCGCATATGCGGCGATGTATCGCTGCGAATATGGATATTGGCCGCCGCATATAGCGGGTTTCGAATCTTGCCAAGTTCCGTCAGGACTTCAACAGGGTCCTTATCCTTTAGCAAAGGCCGGTGGCTGCGCCGACCAACGCGGTCGGCCAGTACTTTTACGTCCGCGTCCAGCCAAATCGATATCGCGCGCTCCAATATCAGTGCGCGAGTGTCCGCATTGACGAATGCGCCGCCGCCCGTGGCGATAATCTTTGGCGCGCCCTCGACAAGCCGCGCAATAACCCGCCGCTCGCCATCGCGAAAATAGCCTTCGCCGAACTTTTCGAATATTTCGGAAATGGAAAGTCCCGCGGCACGTTCAATTTCATCGTCAGCATCGGCAAAGGGCACGTTCAACCGCGCAGCGAGGCGCTTTCCAATGCTGCTTTTACCCACGCCCATCATGCCGACCAGAACGACCGGCCGGTCAATTACCGGGTCAGTTACTGTTCGGTCGTTGCCGATTTTTTGTTCATCGTTTCCGGGCATTGCGACACTGCCTATATATCGGCTATCCCCAACCCGAAAGTAATTTGCCACTTATCCGGAAAATTGTGGAAAAGCAGTATATTACACAATGGTCCATAAGCGGCGGACGTAAAAACCGGTTTTTGCGCTTTCTAATTGTTGCGGCAGTGGCATTTGGCTTGCTACTCTGGATCGCATGGTTAGGCGGTAACAACTTATGCAGATAAGAGAAATTGCAGTGCAGCCCCAAAGATTTGAAACAGGTTCGCGTCATTGACTGATAAAATAACAAAAGGCGGCCTTTTGGCGGCAGCCGCTGTCATCCTCGCATTTGCGTTGCCCGCATTGGGGCAGCAGGGTCCGGAGTCCCTTCTTCCCGAAGGCTTTGGCGACCCCGCGCCATCGGCACCCAATAATCCCGCGCGTCCCTCGTCTTCAACGCCGTCAACCACCAAGGCCGGAACATCACCGCCCAATCCGGCATCGGGTGACGTCAGTGCGGACGCTGCGGCTGACGGCGCAGAAGAGGATGAAGAAGACGCACAGGAAATGGTCGTTCGGTATGACGTTCCACCTGCTGCGCGCCGTTCGCTCAATGCGATTGGTATCATCTCCGAAACATCGGGCGGATTTCCGGCGGCGTCGTTTGGAGCAACCAATGGCGCTTTCCTGAAACAAGTTGTCGAACGCACATCAGGGCCAATCGCGTCGCGTTGGGGCACGATCATGGCACGGCGGTTGCTCGCCAGCCGGACCAATACGCCAGTGGGCGTAAACGGCGCGGACTGGACCGCAGAACGGGCGTGGCTGTTGCTGCGCATGGGGGACTCAGTTGTCGCACGTGGGCTTGTTCAGCAAGTCGACGCTGGCAACTATACCAAACGGCTTCATGAGGTCGCGATGCAGACCTATCTCGCCAATGGCGACCTGGCGGGCATCTGTCCTTTGACCGAAGGCGGCGTTCGCCTTGTCAACAGTGGGCGCTGGAAAATGTCGCGCGCTATTTGTGCGTCGCTCGCTGGCGAACAAGGCAGCGCAACGGGCTTCATCAATCAGGGACGCTATCAGGGCTGGGTTCGGGGCGTTGATTATCTCTTAACCGAAAAGGCCGTGGGTGCGGGCATCAATGGCCGCCGGTCGGTCAAAATCGAATGGGATGGCGTTGAGGGGATGAACCCATGGCGCTTTGGTTTGTCCGCCGCCGTTGGGCTTGAGCCACCCGAGCAGTTGTTCAGCAATAGCGGTCGCCAGATTGATGGATGGCGTGCGCAATTGCCCATGTTTGCACCCGCCATACGCGCCAAATATGCACCCGGGGCCGCCGCGCTTGGTGTATTTTCCAACCGCGATATGGTTGATCTCTATGCGCAGGTTCTTGATGATCCCGATGCACCCGACGCGATGAAAATGCAGGCCGAAAATCTGGGCAACGCATATACCGCATCGGACGATTCCGGAAAAGTTTCGGCAATGGCCTCGATTTGGGGCGCAGAGCGGACGGGTGCGGACTATCTGGCGGCGCTTGTCATGACGGCGCGCGCGGCAGCGCTTATCGCCCCAAGTTCAGACCATGCCGGGCAGGCCGATGGATTGATTGCATCGATGTTGACGGCGGGGCTTGATCGTTCGGCGGCGCGATGGAGCAATGTCGTTTCGGGCGGTTCGCTGGGTTGGGCACTCGTCACCTTGGGCGCACCTGGCCGCATCACTCTGGCGGATTATGGCGATCTCGACGAATTTTACAGCAATGACGACAGCGCCGAAGGGCATAAGTCCGCGCTTTTGCTTGCCGGACTTGCCGGGCTCGGTCGTATTGAATCCGGGGCACGCACTGATTTTGCGGATGATCTGAAGGTAAACATTGCGCGGCAAACGGCTTGGTCAAAAGCGATTACGGCCGCAGCAAGTCGCGGTGAGCAAGGCACGGTCGCGCTGATGGCGGTTGCGGGAATGCAGGCCCCGTCATGGGCCTCGGTGCCGGCGCATCATCTATATTATATCGTGCGTTCGCTGCGTCAGGTGGGTCTTGAGGCGGAAGCGCGGATGATTGCGGCCGAAGCGGTCACCCTTGGGTGATATGCAAGGCAGCGGTGCCTGATCGACGGGTATGAGCGCGACAGACCGCGATTTGATAGCGCGCTTCATTGAAATGATGGCGGCTGAGCAGGGCGTTGCTGCAAACACCAGCGCGGCTTATGCGAGCGACTTGCTGGCGGCATCCAGCCTGACCGGCGGAAAGCTGGCACATGCCGATTCTGACATGTTGGTGACGCTTTCAAGCCATTGGCGCGACCTAGCCAACAGTTCAGTCGCGCGCAAATCATCGGCGCTGCGGCGCTTTTTCGGGTTTTTGCATGAGGAGGGTTTTCGCGATGATAATCCGTCCGCCGCTTTGCCCAAGCCGTCGCAAGTGCGTGCGCTACCGAAAATCCTTGATACAAAAGAGGTCGATCTTTTGTTCGCCGCAATCGAGGCAAAGCTCGCGCAGCCCGCGCCTGCGTCTACGGACTATCGGCTCTCCGCCTTGATTGAGCTGCTCTACGGCTCCGGTTTGCGTGCGACCGAGCTAGTTGCGCTGCCGCGCAGTGCGATCGTGTCGGACAAGCCGTTCATCATCGTCAAGGGCAAGGGCGCGAAGGAACGGATGGTTCCCATTTCCAATCGTGCGCGGCAGGCGGTTGGGACATGGCTTGCCTGCGTTCCGGAAAAGTCGCGCTTTTTGTTTCCGTCGCGTGCCGGACATATCAGCCGCATTCGCCTGTTTCAGATTATCAAGGCGATCGCCGCTGAGGCCGGTTTAGATCCGGCCAAGGTCAGCCCGCATGTCCTGCGGCATGCCTTTGCGACGCATCTTTTGGCGGGCGGCGCGAATCTCAGGGCGCTTCAGGCGATGTTGGGCCATGTCGATATCGCCACCACGCAAATTTACACGCATGTGGACAGCAGCCGTCTGGTGGAGTTGGTCAACCGCAGGCACCCGCTGGCAATGCGCACGTTGACCCGTGGCGCGACAGGCTCTAACCGGCAATCATGATGGTATATCTTGAATTCGAAAAACCTGTCGCCGCTTTGGAAGCACGTATTATTGAACTGCAGGATGCAGCGCGGGAAAGCGACGTCGATGTCAGCGCCGAGATTGGCAAGCTGCGCGACAAAGCGGACAAGCAGCTTAAGGACACATACGCAAACCTGACCGCGTGGCAGAAAACGCAGGTTGCCCGCCATCCCGAACGGCCGCATTTCAAACATTTCATCGAGGCTATGTTTGAAGATTTCATGCCCTTGGCCGGCGACCGCGCCTTTGGCGATGATCAGGCCATTATCGGCGGCCTCGCCCGACTCAACGGTCGGCGTGTCATGGTCATTGGCCATGAAAAGGGGGACGACACGCAAAGCCGTCTTCGCCATAATTTCGGCATGGGCAAGCCAGAAGGCTATCGCAAAGCCATCCGGCTGATGGAACTGGCCGACCGGTTCGGTATTCCGGTGATTAGCCTTGTCGACACATCGGGTGCGTTCCCGGGCATTCAGGCCGAAGAACGCGGTCAGGCCGAAGCCATCGCCCGCTCCACAGAAAAATGCCTCGCGCTTGGCGTGCCGATGATCGCCTGCATCGTGGGTGAGGGTGGTTCGGGCGGCGCGGTCGCACTTGCGGCTGCGGACCGCGTTTTGATGTTTGAATATGCCGTATACTCCGTCATTTCTCCCGAAGGTTGCGCGTCGATCCTCTGGCGGACGGGCGACAAGGCAGCGGATGCTGCGCAGGCCATGAAGATGACGGCCGATGATTTGAAAGCGCTTCGGGTTATCGACCGGATCGTCAAAGAACCGATGGGCGGTGCGCATCGCGACCATGCGCTTGCGGCGGCATCGCTTGGGAAGGCCATTGAAGAGGAGATTGAAGCGCTCTCTGCCTTTTCGTCGAAAGAGCTTTTGCAGCAACGCCGGGCAAAATTCTTGGCGATGGGCGCGTAAGCCTATTTAGGTGTTGCACGGTTTGCAGCGGCACAAGAATTTACGTCG
Organism: Sphingorhabdus sp.; assembly: GCF_044374345.1. Classification (GTDB taxonomy): domain Bacteria; phylum Pseudomonadota; class Alphaproteobacteria; order Sphingomonadales; family Sphingomonadaceae; genus Sphingorhabdus_B. The sequence continues at coordinate 9,893 of NZ_JBILOS010000050.1, forward strand.
GTGCACAGCGTAATGTGATAGTTTAGGTTTTCCTGACTTTAGGAGGACATGGATGCGCAATTCGAAAATTATCTTGGCTACGGGCCCGGCAATCCTTGGATTGACGGCCATGGTTGGCAGTTTTCCGGCAGATGCACAAACGAAGCAGCCCGCCGCGCCGCGCGCATTTACCGCCCAGGAAAAGGCAGAGGGCGCGAAATATCACACCGAAATTCTGAAAGAATTTGGCGGTCCGATGCAGAGCCCGCAAACGGCCTATGTTGTGCGCGTTGGCAAAAACATTGCGGCGCAATCCGGCCTTGGCAATTCGCAGGATGATTTTAACGTCACCTTGCTGAATTCGTCCGTGAACAATGCGTTCGCGCTTCCCGGCGGCTATGTTTACATCACGCGCCAACTGGTTGCCCTGTGCAATAGTGAGGCAGAGATGGCGGGCGTATTGGGCCATGAAGTCGGACACACCGCCGCGCGCCACAGCGAAAAGCGCCAAAACAACGCCACATTTGCCAACATATTGGGCATAGGCGGCACGATTTTGGGTTCAGTGCTTGGCGACTCCGCTGGATGGCTTGGCGCTGTCGGCGCTGGGCTAAAGCAATATGCGGGTCCGCTGGCACAAGTTTTCAGTCTGAAATATTCACGGAAACAGGAAGAAGAGGCTGATGACTTCGGCATCCGCTATCTGAGCAGCGCCGGCTATGATCCAAGCGCATTATCATCGATGCTGAATGCGTTGGCATTGCAAACAAGCCTTGATTCGCGGGTCGCTGGACTTGGTGACAATGCGTTGCCCGAATGGGCGAGTACGCACCCCGATCCCGCGCGGCGTGTTGTCCGTGCGGCCACGCGGTCAAAATCCTATCCAGCCAGCAATGTGCGCAATGCCGATGCCCACTTTGCCGCCATTGACGGCATGCTCTATGGCGACGATCCGGAGCAGGGTGTCATTGAGGGGCAGGCATTCATCCATCCGCAATTAAAACTGCGGTTCACCGCGCCAACGGGTTTTGGCATGCAAAACGGAAATGAAGCCGTCTCCATAAACGGCAATATGGGTAAGGCGATGTTCACCGCAGCGGCGTTCGACGGCAATCGTAATGCATATGTCAGCAATGCGTTTAAATCTGTTGCCGGCAAAAACATGACCATTCCAGTCCGCGATATCGGCAGGACAACGGTGAACGGCATCCCGGCATTTTTCGCCCGCAGCGTCGTCAATACGCAGCAGGGGCAGCGCGCCGTGTCTGTCTTTGCCTATGAATGGTCGCCCGGAACCGCATTTCATTTTGTGACCATTACCGCCGCCAATGCGCGCCCGTTTGACGGCATGTTTGAAAGCATGTCCCGCTTGAGCAATGCGCAAGCAGCCGAGGTGAAGCCGCGTACATTACGCGTCGTGACGGTGGCGCGCACAGACACTGTGGCATCGCTGGCAAAGCGTATGGCGTACCCGTCGCTGCAGACCGAACGGTTTCTTGCGCTGAATGGGCTGACCTTCAACGCAGCGTTGCGTCCGGGGCAGAAGGTGAAGATTGTCACATATTAGGGTCAGGACCTATTACATGCACCATCGCGGCGTCCTTCGGATTTGACCCATATTGTCCATTGCTGCGTTGGCAAGCTTGGACTTAGAACCACTAAGTCCGGCGCTTACCGCCTTGCACTGAACAATATGGCCTCAAACCGCGATGGTGCAATTAATAGGTCCTGACCCCAAATAAAAAGGGCGGGAACCGCGAAGTTCCCGCCCTTTTATAAATGTTCGGGCTTGGTGCCTGAATATTAAGTGACGTTCAGCTTTTTGGACACGGTGTTAAATTGGTTGTTCAGGCTGGTGCCAAGGGCGTTCATTCCAACCATTGCAGCAACAGCAACCAAAGCCGCGATTAGGCCGTATTCAATTGCAGTTGCGCCTTCTTCACGCTTGAAGATTTTCTTGATAAATTTCATCTTAGGTCTCCTGTTATTCATTTATTCACCCGGGCGGTTTTGTAAATATTAACCGTCATCAGTGTGATAAATCATCAATGTTTACTAATTCGTTAATGTGTACATTAAATCTAAGACGTCGATAATTCGTTGGACACTTTATTCAAAACATCCTGTATTCCGTTTGCAACGGTCCCTAGAGAAGGAATCATTGCGATAATGATTAACGTCACAATCAAACCATATTCCACTGCCGTCGCCCCTTGGTTGCATTTTTGAATACGTCGAATGAAATCCAACATTTTATTGGTCCTCCTTCGATCCTTGGTTGCGGGCATCCGGAAAATCCCACACAAGGGTTAATAAATGCTTGCAACATGATGAGACTATGGAAAAAAATCCCACAACATTGTTCGTGGTTGCCGCGGCATTAGCCAATGAAAGTGGTGCTATTCTGCTGCAAAAGCGTCCGGACCATGCCTCTATGGGTGGGTTGTGGGAGTTCCCGGGTGGCAAGGTCGAAGCGGGTGAAGCGCCCGAAGTTGCGCTTACACGGGAGCTGTTTGAAGAGCTTGGGATCTCCGTAAACCCCCAAGACCTTATACCCGAAACCTTTGCAAGCGAGCCGTTGGGCGACCGACATTTGTTGCTGTTATTGTACAGATGCGTGACGTGGGAAGGCACGCCTACGCCGCATTTTGCGTCTGAAATTGCATGGGTGCATCCAAACGACATGGCTGCGCTTCCAATGCCGCCCGCGGATTATCCGCTCGTTGAACGGCTTAAACGCATTTAATAGGTCCTGACCTTAGTCTTCGGGGTTTTTGGACAATATGTCCGCAAGCGAAACTTGCGCGCTTCCCCTTTTGGCTGGGCGGGGTTGGTTTTCAGACGGCGCCCAACCGCTCAGGAACAGATGCGTGAAATATTCCGGTACTTTGCCATGGGCGTCTGCGCGTGCGGCGAAAATCTGGTCCAGCCGATTGATCGCCTTCTTGCCGAGATATGCGCGCGGTCCGGCCAAAGCATTGCCTATTCCGGCGTCCCGCACATCGGACACTATGCCGCGCCAGTCGCTATACCGGACCTCAGTCACGTCCTGATCCGCAACGGGCAGGGCAAACCCGGCACGCACGATCAAATCGGCCGCGCTGCGCAAGTCAATTTGCGGGTGCAAATGTGGCCGAACCTGATCGGCGTCGGATTCCAGAAACATCGATTTCAATGTGGCCAGCGTGCCTGCGCCAAACATATGGCCCAGAAATAATCCATCCGGTTTGAGTATCCGCCGGATTTGGATAAGCGCGCCGGGCAGATCGTTGACGCTGTCCAACGTGCCAGCCGAGATAACGAGATCGAACGACGCAGGCGCAAAGGGCAGGCGGTCCTCTTCAAATCCGTTTTGTGTGTCTTCAGCGCCGCCTAATGATATCAACGGCATATGCGTGCAACGCATGTCCCCAGGCAGAATGTCCTTTTGCCAGTCTGCGATCGGTCCAATGATCAACGCATGTTCGAACACGCGCGTCACAAAGCCCAGCCGTTCGCCAAGATCCTGCGCAATATGGCGCCACAGAAATTGATCGCCCTGACGCCGTGATGCACGTTCACGCAGCGCGCGGCGGCGTTGGCGGTCAAATATTTCAGGCGGGTTGGTCTCGCTGGTCATTTCGGCCTTGTGCAGACACTGGCTTTATCCGACAAGTCTTCATGGCCATCACCCGCCACATTTTCCGTGCTGCGCTCAATTGGGCGCTGCCCGAACGCTGCCCATGTTGCGGCACGATAACGCCCGCCGGCGGTCCATTTTGCGTTGATTGCTGGCAACAATTGCAGTTTCTTGCCCCGCCCTGGTGCCATGGATGCGCAATGCCATTTGAATATGACCGCGGGTCGGATAGCTATTGCGCGGCATGTCTGGCCAAGCCGCCCAAACATGACGGCATTCGCGCCGCGGTAAAATATGACGACCTGTCTGCAAAGGTTGCACTCCGGCTAAAATATAGCGGAAAGATCGGATTGGCCCGCGTGATTGCGCAGCAACTGGTTCGCCATCTGCCCGAGGATCGCAGCAATATCATCATTACGCCCGTTCCTTTGCATTGGACGCGCATGTGGTCGCGCAGCTTCAACCAGTCCGCGTTGATCGGCCGCGCGCTCTCTGCGCAAAGCGGCATCGCTTTTGTCCCTGACATACTCGTCCGCCACAAACGCACGCCGAGCATGCGTGGCCTCAATGCCAAGGGCCGCCGTAAAGCCGTTGGGCAGGCATTTTCCGTGCATCCCAAATGGCGTGGCCGATTAAAAGGGAGCCGCATCATTCTGATCGACGATGTCTTAACCACCGGTGCGACCAGCGATGGCTGCATATCAGTTTTGAAACGAAGCGGTGCGTCGTGGATACAGCTGTTCTGCTGGGCACGTGCGCTGCGCGGAGAAAGCGCAGAGCAAAAGTAACTGCTCTCGATGCTTGACTTGATGGCGGCTGGACACCATTTCAGCTTCATGACCGCACATGTTGAAATCTACACCAAATTCGCATGCCCTTATTGCGTCCGTGCCAAGCAATTGCTCGACAGCAAGGGCGTCCAATATACCGAATATGACATAAGCATGGGTGGCGCAAAGCGTGACGAAATGCTGGCGCGCGTGCCCGGTGCGCGGACCGTGCCGCAGATCCTGATCAATGATACACCAATAGGTGGCTCTGATGATTTGCGCGCCTTGGAGAATCAAGGGAAGCTCGACGCCTTGCTAGGACCGCGTGGGGCATAATGATCGCATTTGACCTGAATTGCAGCAACGGACATCGTTTCGAAGGCTGGTTTGCGTCATCCGAAGATTATTCCAAGCAGCAGTCCGCCGGGTTGCTGGCGTGTCCCGT
>NZ_JBILOS010000042.1:0-16126 GCF_044374345.1 Sphingorhabdus sp.
TCATGAATGTTCCCTTGGGTAGAAGCATATAAATCAGATGATGTTCGAATCGGGCTTATATGTCGTTGCGACACCAATCGGCAACCTTGCAGATATGTCACAACGGGCGATTGATCTGCTGGAAGCCGCAGAAATTGTGGCAGTAGAAGACAGCCGGGTAACCGGTAAATTGCTGCACCATCTTGGCCTGAAGAAAAAGATGCGGCGCTATAACGACCATAGTGGCGAGGCGGAGCGCGTGTCACTGGTCGCCGCTGCGCGCGGCGCGGTGGTTGCGTTGGTGTCGGACGCGGGGACGCCGCTGATTTCAGACCCCGGTTACAAGCTGGTGCGCAGCGCACGCGCGGCAGGCGTGCCGGTATATACCATCCCCGGTGCAAGCGCGGTAACGGCGGCGCTGTCGATTTGCGGTTTGCCCACGGATCGATTTTTGTTCGCCGGTTTCCTTCCCAATAAAGCCAAGGCACGTGTCGAAACCTTGGAGGAGCTGGGGCAGGTAAAGGCGACGTTGGTTTTTTACGAGGCTGGGCCGCGTCTTGCTGCATCGCTTTCCGCGATTGCGGAGACCTATGGCGACCGTGAAGTCGCCGTCGCGCGGGAACTGACCAAGAAATTTGAAGAGGTTGTAACGGGCACCGCATCCGAACTTGCCGCGCGTTATGCGGCGCAAGAGCCAAAGGGTGAAATCGTCCTGATCATCGGTCCGCCGGCGGATGACGTTGCCTATGACACCGGTGATGTGGACGCAGCATTGCGCGAAGCATTGGATACCATGTCCGCCGCCAAGGCCGCTGGCGTGATTGCCAAGCGTTTCGGGCTGGAGCGCAGCGACGTCTATGCGCGCGCTACGCAACTGAAGTCGCAGTGAACCGGTTGGCCGCAGAAAAATTGGGGCGGCGTGGCGAAAATATCGCCGCCTGGTTTTTGCGGTTAAAGGGGTGGCGGGTCGTTGCCACGCGCGTCAAAACGCCGCGCGGCGAAGTTGACCTGATCGCGCGGCGCGGCAAAACCATTGCGTTCGTCGAAGTAAAAGCGCGCGCAAATGTGCGTGACCTCGCCACCGCGATTGACGCGTACAGATTACGCCGCGTTGCAGCTGCGGCGGAAATTCTGCTCCCGAAATATGGAAAAGAATGCGAAAATATGCAGATAGACGTGATTATGGTTGCGCCATGGCGTTGGCCGAACCATCTGCCAAACGTCTGGCACGGATAAGGACAAGCAAATGGCAATACAAATGGCGGTCCAGATGGACCCGATGGACGGCATCAACATTCATGGCGACTCCAGCTTTGCGCTGATGCTTGCTGGCCAATCGCGCGGCTATGACATTTGGCATTATGATGTGATGTCATTGACGCTCGACGCCAACGACCGGCTGACGGCGCTCGCACATCCCGTGCATGACATCCAACGCGTCGATGGCGCACATTATCGGTTCGGCGCGCCGCAGCGTATTGATCTGGGCTCCGACATCGACGTTGTGCTGATGCGGCAGGACCCGCCATTTCACGTAGGTTATATCACCGCCACCCATTTGCTTGAACGCATCGAGCATGAGACGTTGGTGGTTAACAACCCGGCCAGCGTGCGCAACGCGCCGGAAAAGGTCATGGTGCTCGACTATCGCAAGTTCATGCCACCGACGCTGATTACGCGTTCACTCGATGAAGTGCGCGCGTTTCAAAAGGAACATGGCGCGATTGTCGTAAAGCCGCTCCATGGCAATGGCGGCAAGGCCATTTTCCGGATTGAAGCCGATGGCAGCAATGTCGGCGCGCTGTTTGAGGTGTTCAATTCGACATGGCCCGAACCGCATATGGTGCAGCCATTCCTGCCCGACGTTGCGAAGGGCGATAAGCGCATCGTTCTGATCGACGGCGAAGTCACAGGGGCCATCAACCGCCGTCCGGGTGAAGGCGAATTCCGGTCGAACCTTGCCGTGGGCGGCAGTGCCGAAGCGACGTTACTGACCCCGGAGGAGCAGGAAATTTGCGCTGCGATGGGGCCGCGATTGAAGGAACTTGGTCTGATATTCGTCGGCATTGATGTCATTGGCGGAAAATGGCTGACGGAAATCAACGTGACCTCGCCAACCGGTATCGTCGCGATTGACCGCTTCAATGGCACCGATACCGCTGCGAAAATACTTGATGCCATTGAACGCAGGCTTGGCGGCCGGGGTTAATGGAAGACTGGATTATCAGGCTCGTCGAATGGGGGCATTATTGGGGCGTCGCCCTGCTGATGCTGCTAGAGACCGTTTTTCCGCCCGTCCCGTCAGAGGTTATTATGACCGTGGCGGGTGTGTCCGCGGCACGTGGCAATATGAGCCTTTGGGGCACGATCGCGGCCGGAACCGCAGGCGCGATGCTTGGCAACTGGCTGTGGTATTGGCTGGCCATAAAGTTTGGCGAAGCGCGGATGCATGTGTTTATCGACCGCTACAGCCGTTGGCTCACGCTCGACTGGGCGGAGATTGAACGCGGGCATGGGCTGTTTCGCAAGCATGGGCCAATCATCGTGCTTGTGGCGCGGATGTTGCCGACGCTGCGTTCATTGATTTCGATTCCCGCTGGTCTGTTCGGGATGTCGCTGCGCCGTTTTCTGGTTTTCTCCACGATTGGAACGGCGGGGTGGAGCGCGGCTCTCGCCTGCGCGGGCTATTTCTTGGGCTCACAATTTGACGATATCGAAAAGTGGCTTGGGCCTTTGTCGACCGTCATCATCATCGGCATATTGGGGTCTTATGTGTGGCGTCTGGCGCGCTGGAAGCCCAGCCCTAAGCCCGTGCCTAAGCCCGTGGATGCGCGTTCTGATATTCATCCAGAAGCATAGCCGTATCGACGGCGGTATAAATTTGCGTTGATGATAGGCTGCTGTGGCCCAGTAGTTCCTGAAGACTGCGCAAATCTGCACCCCCCGCAAGCAAATGCGTTGCAAAGCTGTGGCGCAAGGCGTGCGGCGTTGTGCGTTCCGATAGGCCAAGCCGCATGCGCGCACCTTGCACCGCGCGGCGCACAAGTGCGGGCGCCAATGGCCCACCGCGCGCACCGCGAAACAATGGCTCGTCTGCGGCCATCGGATAAGGGCACAGCGCAATATATTCCTGAATAGCGGTGCGGACTTGATCTAGCAGCGGCACAATGCGCGTCTTGTTTCGCTTGCCGGTGACGCGCAGTGTCGTGGCAAGCGGCAAGATATCGCCATTTAGCCCCGTCGCTTCGCTCACGCGCAGGCCGCTGCCATAGAGCAGCAGAAGCAAGGCCCAGTCACGCGCGCCGATCCAGCCATCGTTCGCGCTTTCTGCGACGTCATCCGCGAGTGCGAGAACATCGTCGGGATTTACAGGGCGCGGCAGGCTGCGCTGTATGCGCGGTCCCTTCATTGGGGGCAGGGTTGCGTTTTCGCCCAGTGCAAAGCGCAAAAAATGACGGGCAGCGGACAATTCGCGCGCGGTGGACCGGTTGGTCAGGCCATCGCCACGCCGGTCCGCGAGAAATGCGCGCATATCCGCGGCGGAAATTTTTATCAGCGTTGTGCGATCGACTGTCGATCCCCAGTGCAATTGCAGAAAAGCGGTAAGCCGATCTGCCGTGGCGTGATAGGCGCGGACACTATGCGGCGACATCCGGCGATTGTCGGTCAGGAACGTCAGATATTCGGCGAGCAGTGACATTATGCCGTCATGCTATCAGGCGGCAGTATCCGCCTCAACCGCTACTATTTGCGGCAGGATCGCATCCAGCAACGGCATGCCTTGCGGCGTAACCGTGAAGCGGTCGCCGTCGCGGGTGATGAGGCCAAGGCGCGCGATTTTGTCGACAGCCGTGAAATCCAGCATCTTGTCTGGCGCAATACCCGTGCGCGATGACAGGCGCTCAAGGCTGATGCCCTCGCTCAGCCGCAGTCCCATGAGCAAGCTCTCGGTTGCACGGCTTGCGGGGTCGAGATGATCTTCGGCGCTAATGCCATGCGCGTTGCGTTCGACTGCGGAAAGAAAATTCTCTGGTTTTTTATGACGTTGTGTCGCATAGTTCAGGCGCCGTCCATGTGCGCCGGGGCCAATGCCGATGTAATCATCATAGCGCCAGTAACTCAAATTATGCCGGCTTTCATGACCCACCCGCGCATGGTTGCTAATCTCATAAGCCGCCATGCCCGCCGCGCGCGTCATGTCCTGCGTCATATCATAAAGGGTCGCCGCATCGTCATCGTCGGCGGGGGTGAAGTGTCCCGTGCGCACGAGCGTTTCGAAGCGTGTGCCCGCCTCAATCGTCAACTGGTATAGCGACATATGATCGGTGCCGAAGGACAATGCGCGCCGAAGTTCCGCCGCCCACTGCTTAGCCGTTTGTTCGGGCCGCGCATAAATCAGGTCGATATTGACGCGGTCGAAATGTTGCTGCGCGACTGCGAGCGCATCAAGGCTCTCCGCAACGGAATGCGCACGCCCCAAAAAGGCCAAGGCGGCGTCATCGAGCGATTGCAGGCCAAGCGACACGCGGTTGACGCCAGCTTTGGCCAAATCGGCAAAGCGCGATGCCTCAACCGAGGACGGGTTTGCCTCAAGTGTAATCTCGATATTGTCCGCAAAGCCCCAATGTTGCGCAGCGGCGTCAATCAACGCGGCGACTGTTGAAGGCGGCATGAGCGATGGCGTGCCACCGCCGAAGAAAATGGAACTGAGCTTGCGGTCAGGTGTCAACGCTGCTTCGTAGGCCATATCCGCGAGTAAGGCTTTGCACCACGCGTCTTGGTCTACGCTTTCGCGCACATGGCTGTTGAAATCACAATAAGGGCATTTGGAAACGCAAAAGGGCCAGTGGATATAAAGGGCGAGCGGATTTGACATTTGAGCTTTACCGTAGCCCTGAGCCGGCAGTGCGGAGCACTGCCGAAAAGTCGAAGGGTGCGTCTCGTTCAACCAATGTGCTTGACTGATGGCCGCCCTTCGACGGTCGCAGCCACTGCGTGACTGCTGCTCTGGGCTACGGTCTGGTAAGATGTGGCGCTTGTCAAAAAACCGCCTCAACCAATTTGCGGAACGCATCTGCCCGATGGCTCATGGCATGTTTTTCCGCCGGGTCCAGTTCCGCAAAAGTTTGCGCGCGGTCGGTTGGCACAAACACAGGATCATAGCCAAAGCCCAACGTGCCACGCGGAGGCCATGTCAGGCTGCCTTGTACGCGGCCTTCGAACACTTCTTCATGACCATCGGGCCATGCAAGCGCGAGGGTGCAGATGAAGTAAGCGCTTCGGTCGGTATCTGGACCAAGCTCGGCCAATTTGCCTTCGACTTTACCCATGGCCATATACCAGTCGCGTCCCGGTCCGCCTTCGAACCGCTGCTTTTCCGCCCAGTCTGCGGTGTACACTCCGGGTGCGCCACCAAGCACGGCCACGCACAGGCCGCTGTCATCTGCCAAGGCAGGCAGGCCTGATCCTTGCGCAGAGGCATGTGCTTTCAGTAGTGCATTTTCGGCAAAGGTCGTGCCGGTCTCGTCGGGCTCGGGCAAGCCAAGTTCGCCCGCCGAAACCGGTTCGATGCCGAAGGGCGCCAGCAAGGCGCGGATTTCACGCACCTTGCCCGCATTGTGGCTGGCGATGACAAGCTTTCCGGGCTGCAATTTGCGGTGGGTCATATATTCTTGCCTTGAACCATTGGCGTTTAAACTGCCAAATGCGGTTACTTTACCGCTTCAGCTTGCACAGCAAAAATCCGGTCGGTGCCCATGCGTGCGAGACGGAGCAAGCGCAGCAGGCTTTCCTCATCATAGGTCGCACCTTCGGCGGTCGCTTGTACTTCGGCGATTTGTCCGCCTTCAATAAGGACAAAGTTCGCATCAGCGTCAGCGCTCGAATCTTCGATATAGTCGAGGTCAAGCACGGGCGTCCCGTTGACGATACCGCAGCTGATGGCGGCGACGCGGCCGCTGATCGGATCTTCCTTAATCGCGCCCGAAACAAGCAGGCCATCGACCGCAAGCCGCAAGGCGACCCATGCGCCGGAAATAGCCGCAGTGCGCGTTCCGCCGTCGGCTTGCAACACATCACAATCGATCGTGATCTGATGCTCGCCCAGCTTTTTCATATCTACGACAGCGCGTAAAGAACGGCCAATAAGGCGTTGAATTTCTTGTGTTCTACCGGACTGCTTACCTTTCGCCGCTTCACGCTGGCTGCGGGTGTGCGTGGCGCGTGGGAGCATGGAATATTCCGCCGTCACCCAACCTTCACCCTTGCCACGCAACCATGGCGGTAGGCGATCCTCGACGCTCGCGGTGACAAGCACGCGGGTGTCGCCAAAGCAGATGAGGCAGCTGCCCTCTGCATGCTTGGTGAAATGGGTTTCAATCGAAATGGCGCGCATTTCGTCTGGCGCACGGCCTGATGGTCGCATGATAGTCTCCTGATAATGGGTTGAAGAACGCAATAGCTTGCCCCGCTTGCTTTGCAAGCGCGCTGCGCTAAACCAGCAACCGTGAGCCAAATTCCAATCAATGAACTGAACGATCGCACGCGCGTCATCTTCCGGATGGTGGTCGAAAGCTATTTGGACAATGGCGCGCCCGTGGGGTCGCGGACGCTTTCCAAATTTGCGGGCCTGAATTTGTCGCCCGCCTCCATTCGCAATGTGATGCAGGATTTGGAAGAGGCAGGCTTGCTTGCCTCACCGCACACCAGCGCTGGCCGCGTGCCCACCGAAAGCGGGCTTCGTCTTTTTGTCGACGGCATGATGCAGTCGGCTGAACCGTCGATGGAAGAACGCCGTGCGATTGAATCGCAAATCATAAGCGAGGGGCCAATTGAGGAAGCGTTGGCGGCGGCAACGTCGGTGTTGTCGGGACTATCGGCCTGTGCCGGAATCGTGCTCGTCCCCAAACGCGATGCGGTGTTGAAGGCGTTCAACTTTGCGCGTCTGTCGCCGACCCAAGTTTTAGCCATCATGGTAGGGTCGGACAACAGCGTCGAAAACCGGTTGGTGGCGATTGACCCTTCTGTTTCCGATTCGGTGTTGGTTGAGGCGTCCAACTATATCTCGGCCCGATTGTCGGGTTTGACCTTGTCAGAGGCGCTAGAGCATCTTGACCGCGAAATTCGCGCTGAACAGGCGGAGCTTGACGCGGCAAGCCAGAAGCTCGTGCGCGATGGGCTGGCGATCTGGTCGCTCGATGCCAACGACCGGCCGGTGCTGATTGTGCGCGGTCAGTCGAACCTGATTGACGACGCCGCAGCGGCGGACCTTGACCGGGTACGCCAGTTGCTCGACGAATTGGAAAGCAAGGAAGAAATCGCGCGGTTGGTCGACAGTGCCCGCGATGCGCAGTCGACGCGGATCTTCATTGGTTCGGAGAATAATCTGTTCTCGCTGTCCGGCTCCTCAGTCATCGCTGCGCCTTATCGCGAAGCCGGTGGCAAGGTGGTTGGTGTCGTGGGCGTCATTGGGCCGACACGGCTCAATTATGCCCGCATTGTGCCGATGGTCGATTTCACGGCACAGGCGCTCAGCCGCTTAATAAAGTGACGCACGGCTTGATGAAACCGAATTGGTTTCTATATGCGCAAAGCAACAGGCGGCATAAGTGTCGCAACAATCATGGGTTAATTAGGTTATGACGGACAAGAACACTCAATCCGCAGATGCAGCAGCAGAAAAGGAATTGGAAGGCGTGCCAGAGCATATGAAGGATGACGCTTCGGAAGCGACCGACTCCGCCGACGCCAAAATTGCCACGCTCGAAGACGCGCTCGCCACGGCACAGCAAGAAGTTCTGTATGCGCAGGCCGAAACCCAAAATGTGCGCCGCCGCATGGAAAAGGAAGCGCAAGATGCGCGCGCTTATGCCGCAACCGGCTTTGCCCGCGACGTCTTGTCCGTGTCCGACAATTTGGCCCGTGCATTGGAAGCTATCCCCGCCGAAATGCGCGAGAGCGAGTCGATGAAGCCGCTCGTCATTGGCCTTGAAGCCACTGGCCGCGAACTCGACAGCGTCTTTGCCAAAAACGGCATCACCCGCATCGCCGCAATGGGCATGCCGCTTGACCCGAACCAGCATCAGGCGATGGTCGAAATACCAAGCGCAGATGCTGAACCGGGCACGATCGTGGCCGAGATGCAGGCGGGTTATATGATCAAGGATCGCTTGCTGCGCCCTGCGTTGGTTGGGGTGGCTAAAGCGCCGGAGTAACGCCTGTCCTATCATGACCATTACACCGGGGGTGGTCTAACCTAACGCGCTCCGCTATCCAGCGCGTCCCATGACCACAGCGGCATTCCCTTTGGACCGTCAGTCCCCTTGGCGCGATGAATTTCGCGCGACATTGTCGCTTGCATGGCCGTTGATCCTGACGAACTTGTCGATGTCGTTGATTGGCGCGACCGATGTGGTGATGGTGGGGTGGCTGGGGCCAACCGAGTTGGCGGCGGCATCGCTGGGGTTCAACCTGTGTATGACCGCGGCCATTTTCTGCATGGGTCTCGTTACCGCGACAGCGCCGATGATGGCGAGCGAGCGCGGCGCAAAGGCCCATTCGGTGCGCGATATCCGCCGCACATTCCGGCAAGGATTGTGGGTCGCGGTTGCGATCATGATACCGATCTGGTTGGTCCTGTGGCAGGCGGAGACGGTGTTGCTGACGCTTGGGCAGCAAGCCGAGCTTGCATCCAAAGCACAAAGCTATGTGCGGGCCTATATGTGGTCGATCCTGCCATTTTTGTGGCTGATTATCGCACGTAATTTCCTGTCGGCGTTGGAACAGCCCATGTGGTCGCTCGTGATGGGCATAATGGGCGTTTTTGCCAACGCGGCATTCAACTATGTCCTGATTTTTGGGAAGCTTGGCCTGCCGCCTTTGGGACTGGTCGGCGCGGGCATCGGCAGTATTCTTGCCAATATGTTCATGTTTTTGGGCATGGTTGCGGTGATCACTTATCACCCCAAATTCCGGCGATATCATCTATTCGGACGTTGGTGGCGCAGCGATTGGCAGCGTTTTCGCGCGTTGTGGAAACTGGGCCTGCCGATTGGCGTGACGATGGGGTTGGAAGGTGGCGTGTTTGGCGTGGCCGTTATGCTCATGGGGTTAATCGACACTGCCTCGGTCGCGGCGCATGCCATTGCGCTTCAGGTTGCAAGCGTGACGTTCATGGTGCCGATGGGCCTTGCGCAGGCCGCGACAGTGCGTGTGGGCATTGGTTATGGCCGACGCGACCCTTCGCTGATCCGCCGTGCCGGTTGGACCAGCTTCGTCATGGGAACCGGGTTCATGGCGGCTATGGCCGTGTTGATGTGGCTGTCGCCCGAATTACTGATTGCGCTGTTCATTGATCGCGACGCCGCGGTCAATGCAGAGGTTGTGCGGCTCGCCGTCAGCTTCCTTGCCATTGCAGCTTTGTTCCAGATTGTTGATGGCGCCCAAGTCGTCGGCGCGGGCATGCTGCGGGGATTACATGACACCAGCGTGCCCATGTTGTTCGCGGCCTTTGGCTATTGGGTGGTCGGCATTGGCGTTGGTGCGTGGTTGGCATTTTCGCAAGGGTGGAACGGCGTTGGCATCTGGGTCGGCTTGGCGAGCGGGCTGGGCATTGTTGCCATACTCATGCTCGTCCGCTGGTCGCTGCGCGCGCGGCTCGGACTGCTGCCTGCAGAAGCTTAACAAACCATCATATTGCGACAATATTGGAAAAGGGCATGCCTTAGCCGTCGATTGCCTTTTTCTCGTCCGGGTCAGTGCCGTCGACTTCCTGCACGCGGGCTTTTACCAATATGCGGGCATTGTTGGAGAACAGAAATTCCGCTTCGATCACGCCAAGCCGGCGGGGGATGAGGTTGACGCCCCACATCATCACATGCTTGCCGCCCTTTTTGAAAGCGACGGTTTCGTCTGCGGGAATGCGGACGCGTTGCAGGGGCACCATCGACACGGCCCCCGTTTTCGGATCCACCGTCACATCGTGCATTTCAACGCGGATGGCGGATGGCGAACTGACGCGCAGCAAATAGACATCTTCGGGGCCGCCATAGACGTTGAAGTGAAATGCTGACGGATTGCTGTCGACTGGCGATAGCGTGAGCACCGCCTCTTTGACCTTTAGCTGCGGTGTCGGGCCGCATGAGCCCAGCAATAATGCAATTGCTGCGGCTGCAACTGTGAATATCCGTCGGTTCATATGATCCTCTTTTCGGCATTGGCTTTGTTGTTCAAAGCCGGGACTGTGATTACTTTTTCCCCTATCTAGGGTTGCCGAAGTCTTGTGCCAAGAGATTTGGCACCTATATCGCCGCTACACGGTTGCATTACGGGAAAACACCGGTGCCTGATAGGGCCGGACCGTAAGTGGCCAGTAAGCGTTCAATTTTAAAATTTCGGGGTAAAGTTTTTATGGCTAAAGTTATTGGTATCGACTTGGGCACGACAAACAGCTGCGTTGCGGTAATGGACGGCGGCAAGCCCAAGGTCATCGAAAATGCGGAAGGCGCACGTACGACGCCATCGATCGTGGCCTTTGCTAAGGACGGCGAGCGTCTGATCGGTCAACCGGCAAAGCGTCAGGCCGTCACCAATCCGGAAAGCACGATTTTCGCAGTGAAGCGCCTTATCGGCCGCCGCTTCGACGATCCAATCACCAAAAAAGATACAGAGCTTGTTCCTTACAGCATAGTCAAGGGCAAGAATGGCGACGCATGGGTAAAGGCTGGCGGTGAAGATTATTCGCCATCGCAGATTTCGGCCTTCATCCTTCAGAAAATGAAGGAAACGGCAGAGGCCTATCTGGGCGAAACCGTCACGCAAGCCGTCATCACGGTTCCCGCTTATTTCAACGATGCCCAGCGTCAGGCGACGAAGGATGCTGGCCAGATTGCGGGTCTTGAAGTTCTGCGTATCATTAACGAGCCAACCGCCGCTGCGCTTGCATATGGCATGGACAAGGATGAGAACAAAACCATCGCGGTCTATGACCTTGGCGGCGGTACGTTCGACATTTCGATCCTCGAAGTTGGCGACGGCGTTTTCGAAGTGAAATCGACCAATGGCGACACGTTCTTGGGCGGTGAAGACTTTGACAGCAAGCTTGTCGAATTTTTGGCAGCAGACTTCCAAAAAGCCGAAGGCATTGACCTGACCAAGGACAAGCTCGCGCTTCAGCGTTTGAAGGAAGCGGCTGAAAAGGCGAAGATTGAACTGTCATCGACACAAACGACTGAAGTCAACTTGCCGTTCATCACCGCTGACCAAAATGGTCCAAAGCACCTCGTGAAGACAATCACCCGTGCCGACCTTGAAAAGCTGGTGGATGACCTTATCAAGCGCACGTTGGAGCCTTGCAAAAAGGCTTTGGCTGACGCTGGTCTGAAGGCTGATGCCATTGACGAAGTTGTCATGGTTGGCGGTATGACCCGCATGCCAAAGGTACGTGACGTTGTTAAGGCGTTCTTCGGCAAGGAACCGCACACGGGCGTAAACCCTGACGAAGTTGTTGCCATGGGCGCAGCCATTCAGGCAGGCGTGTTGCAGGGCGACGTTAAGGACGTGTTGTTGCTGGACGTAACACCGCTGTCGCTTGGCATCGAAACATTGGGCGGTGTGTTCACCCGCATGATCGACCGTAACACGACGATCCCGACCAAGAAGAGCCAAGTCTACTCGACTGCCGAAGATAACCAGAATGCGGTTACCATCCGTGTGTTCCAAGGCGAGCGTGAAATGGCGGCGGATAACAAGCTGCTCGGCAATTTCGACCTTGTCGGAATTCCACCCGCACCGCGCGGCGTGCCGCAGGTTGAAGTGACATTCGATATCGATGCCAACGGCCTCGTTAGCGTAACTGCAAAGGACAAGGGCACGGGCAAGGAACAGCAGATCAAGATCCAAGCCTCGGGCGGTTTGTCCGACGCCGACATTGATCAGATGGTCCGTGACGCCGAAGCATTTGCTGAAGAAGACAAGAAACGTCGTGAAGCTGCGGAAGCCAAGAACAATGCCGAAAGCCTTGTGCACAGCACGGAAAAGCAGCTCGAAGAGCATGGCGACAAGATTGACGCTGCGCTGAAGGGCGAAATCGAAGCGGCTGTTGCGGAAACCAAGACCGCCATCGAAGGTGGTGATGCAGAAGCGATGAAGGAAAAGGCAACGGCCTTGGCGCAAATCGCGATGAAGCTTGGTGAAGCCATCTACAAGGAAGAGCAAGCTGCGGCATCGCCGGGCACTGCGACCGAAGAAGCCCCTGCGGACGACAATGTTGTCGATGCAGAATTCTCCGAAGTCGAAGACGACAAGAAAGACTGATGTTGAAAATTCCCGACCGTCGCCAGCGAAATGCAGCGACGGTCGGGAAGCCGGGGGGTAGTCAGTCATGAATCTTGACATCGATTATTACGAATTGTTGGAAGTCGAGCGGACAGCGGATGAGAAGACGCTGAAATCCGCCTATCGCCGGATCGCGATGGAATGCCATCCCGACCGCAATCCCGGCTGCGACAAATCCGAAGCCAGATTTAAAGCGGTCAGCCAGGCCTATGATGTCCTGAAAGATCCCCAAAAACGTGCGGCCTATGACCGTCTTGGCAAAGCCGCGTTTGAAAATGGCGGCATGGGTGGCGGCGGCCAGGGTGGCGCAGGCTTTGGTGACTTTTCCGACATATTCGAAAGCTTCTTCGGTGATGCCTTTGGCGGACGTCAGCGTGGCCCCGCACGCGGTGCAGACTTACGCTATGATCTCGAAATTTCGCTTGATGAAGCCTTCCACGGCAAGGATGCCGAAATCACCATCGACGTGGCGACGGCTTGTGGTACCTGTGAAGGGACAGGCGCAACGCCGGGTTCGGGCAAGCGCCGTTGCAACCTGTGTGCCGGTCACGGTAAGGTGCGCGCGCAGCAAGGTTTCTTCGTCGTCGAACGGACTTGCCCGACCTGTCATGGCCGGGGTGAGGTTATCGAAGACCCATGCCGTGTCTGTGCGGGCGAAGGCCGGAAGGACGAACGCAAGACCATATCCGTAAATATTCCGCCGGGCGTCGATGAAGGCACCCGCATTCGGGTTGCGGGCAAAGGCGAAGCTGGGCCTTATGGCGCGGCCGCCGGTGACCTGTACATCTTCATCCATTTGTCGCGGCACAAGGTGTTCGAGCGCGACGGCACGACATTGTTCTGCCGTGTGCCCGTAAGCTTCACCACAGCGGCGCTGGGCGGCGAAATCCGTATTCCGGGTCTGGATGGTGCTGAACATATCATCATCGTTCCAGAGGGCATCCAGTCGGGCAAACAGCTGCGCCAGCGCGGGGCAGGGATGCCTGTCCTGCAAGGACGTGGACGCGGCGATATGGTCATTCAAATCGATGTTGAAACGCCGTCCAAGCTGTCGGCGCGCCAGAAAGAGATCTTGCGCGAGTTCCGTGAAACCGAAACCGGTGAGGAATGTCCGCAATCGACAGGCTTTTTTGATAAGCTCAAAGGGATTTGGGACGGCATCGCGACGTGATTGCGGTGCGCGCCAAGTGCGCGCAGGTTCGTTGATGCTGTCTTCGATATATTGAAATGAAGGCTCAGATTTCGATCTGATCAATCTCGTTCCGCAATGATGCGATCAGGGGCTGGACATATTTCAGCCGATCCTGCTCCTCATCCAATATCGCATGGAAGGCGAGCCGTTTGTAAGCCCGCACCCTGTTTTCGGCGAAGTCATGACCGGCGGGAAGGGACGACACCAAAATGTCAATGAGCCGTTCCGCCCCGTGCAACCGCCCCCACAGATAATCATTCTCGCGATAGGACCGGCTGAAAAACGCGCCGAAATTGTTGAATTCTATGCCCTTCAACGTGGCTGCGGCGCCACCTTGGCGGATGGAGTTGCAGTCTTCGGGTGAAATGCGGTCGACTTTGACGGGGTCAAATTCGTCGAACCCTTCGTCCTGCAATAATGGCAAGGTCGCGATATCGTACAGCGCATAACCCAGATAGCCGAGCAGCATGGCCCGGCGCGCTTCAACCGGCAGGGCGAGGAGCGCTGCGCACAATATCGCATCCACACGCAGGTCTGTTTGGACGAGGTCGCGCTGGGCCGCCAAATGGTCTATGAGCCCGGCCGGATTGGTGACGCCCGCCTTTGCGGCTATGGCAAAATCTACGCCTAGAAATTCGGCCGTTTCTAGATCCAGATACATCGCCAGACAGCGATAAATGGCATCACGTATCTGCGTGATGTCCTTTTCGGGTACGTCGATGACATTTTCGACCTCTTCGGTCAGATGCCGTGCAAGGAAGCGGAGCCGGCGAATTCTGAACCGTAGATCATGCGTGCCAAAAAAGGCGATGGACTGTTTGGTCGCTTGCTTGCCGCCGTCTTGCGGCATGCGGTCCAATCCCCGTGTCCTGATTTCGGTCCACAAAGCCGCTCTCAAGTCGCGGAAAAACCCGTTATTTGCATCGGGCAAGCTGCGCCGCGCGGTCGCCACAATATCGTCGACGACGCCCGCAAGCTTCAAATGGCCATAGGCACGATAGCTGAAACCAGCAGCAAGTATCGCCTTTTCCTGCGCAGATTGACGCCATTTCTGCATACGGACGGCAGTCGGCTGGCTCAGGAACCAGGTCTTGCCCAGCAGTGCCTCGACAGTGGTTTCGACTTCGTCCCGTAGGCTGTCGATCAGCTGTCGCATGCGTTCGATCCGTTCCGACCGGCCCGAGATTTTTTCCAAGCTATCGCGGATCGGTTGCTCCCGCGGGATGTTCGATGTCGCGCCAAATATCGTTGCGAAAAAGCCGGGCGGTTTGCGCGGGGTGTCGGCGCTGCCATCTGCGTTGCGCCGACCGAAGCGGAAACTTGGGCGGCCGGGCTTTGGGTCAATATAGACAAAGCGGCGGTCAACTTCGCGGCGCGCGGGGCGGTTGCGCAGGGCGGCAATCGCCTGATTAAACGGGGCGTTGGCGAGCACGGAACCGTCAATCAGCATCGTGTCTTCCGCGGCATTGGCGGCAAATTGCTGCGGCAATATACGTTTCAGAAATGCGTTCCGTCCCAGCCACGGCACATTTTCGCGCGCAAGCAATCGGTCAAGTTCACGCACCGAAAAGGGCGGGAACGCACCCGGGAAGCTCGCGGTTGCGCGCGCCGCAAAGATGAGTTCGGCCATATCGGCAAGGTCCGTCCGCCCGCGTGTCGAAAAGTCGACGGTGATCCTGTGCTCAGATTCCGTCACCTCGGGCGGGCTGTTCAACCGCAAGACTTGATCATGCCCGTTAAAATCGGTGACCGTCACAAACAGGTCGAGCGGTTGGTTGATGGGCAAAAGCGGCGATCCCGCTTTGCTCGCCGCCATGGCCTTCAACGCATCCAGCAATAGCTTGGAAAACACATTGCCGCCAAAGGGTGGCGCGAACCAGCGGGCACGGACGAAGCGGGATAGCTTGGTTGCCACCTCGTCCTGTGCTTCCTTCGCGACCGTCTGTTCAACCGCGCCGCCGCGCCGCCGCAAGATTAACCACGCTATCGGTGTTGCCCAAAATTTGGAGAAGCGCGACAGCGGACGCGCATCGGGGTCCAGCAGGACGTCCACATCCGCCATTTCAAGCCACATATCGGTCAGCGGCTCCAGCGACTGCCCTGTGACAATGGCTTGGGATAGAAATATGCCGTTGATGCCGCCCGCGCTGGACCCGGCGATAATATCGGTCAGCACGCGCAGCTTCGTTCCGCTGACTTGAGATATTTCGGCGAGGAGGTCGTGATAGACGGACTCGCTGCCGCCCGTTGCGGGCACTGCATCATGGAACGCGCGGCTGGCGCGGACCATATGCCAAATCTCGCGCGTGACGCCATGCATGTAAATGGCAAGGCTTACCCCGCCATAACAAATGAGCGCCAGCCGAAGTTCTTTTTCACGCATGCCGATGGTGTGACACCGCCAAAGGGCGTGCGCAAGCACCTATGCGTGCTTTTTACGGCTTGAGTTCTTGATATGTTCTGATAGTTTCCGCTTATGGCAAAGGCAAAGCGCAAATATGTATGTCAGGCATGCGGTTCCGAAGCGAACCGTTGGCAGGGGCAATGTGACGACTGCGGCGAATGGAATACGCTGGCGGAAGAGGCGAGCGCGACGGTCTTTGAGCTGAAGCATCATTTGCA
>NZ_JBILOS010000043.1:0-15869 GCF_044374345.1 Sphingorhabdus sp.
ATGGGGACAACAGTTATGATTAAGAAAATTTCACTTGTTGCCATCAGCGCGCTCGCGCTTGCGGCATGTAATGACCAGGCAAGCACGGGTGGGGCCGCTGGCGGCTCGCGTCAGGAAATCCGCATTGTGGGTTCATCGACGGTATTTCCATTCGCAAAGGCCGCGGCTGAGGCGTTCGCTAAAGCGGATCCTTCACGCAAATCACCCGTTCTGGAATCGACAGGAACTGGCGGCGGAATTGAACAATTCTGCAAAGGCGTAGGCGCAGAAACGCCAGACATCGCAAATGCTTCACGTCGTATGAAGAAGAGCGAATTCGAAAATTGCCAGAAGAATGGCGTTAAGGACATTATCGAAGTTCAGGTAGGCATTGACGGTCTGGCGCTTGCACAGTCGAACAAGGGCACCAAGTTCGTGCTTTCGACCGCTGACGTCTACAAGGCACTCGCAGCCAACCCGTTCGGTAAGCCACAGACTGCAAAGCTTTGGTCGGACGTGAACCCTTCGCTGCCTAAATTGCCCATCTCGGTATATGGCCCGCCAACGACTTCGGGTACGCGCGATTCATTCCATGAGCTGATCATGGAAGCTGGTTGCAAATCCGACGCTGCAACCAAGGCGCTGAAGGACACCGACGAAGACAAGTATAAAGCAATTTGCACCGAAATCCGCACCGATGGCGCTTTCAAAGAGCAAGGCGAAAACGATAACCTGATCGTGCAGAAGCTCGATTCCAACCCCAACATGGTTGGCATCTTTGGCTTCAGCTACATGGAAGAAAATGCATCCAAGGTACACGGCATCGTGATGAACGGCGTCAGCCCGACAGTTGCGACGATTTCGGATGGTAGCTACCCCGGTGCGCGCAAGATGTTCATCTATGTCAAGAAAGCCCACATCGGCAAAATTCCTGGCATCAAGGAATTTATTGTCGAGTTTCTTAAGGGCGGCGCAGTTGGCGGATATCTGACCAAATTGGGCATGATTGCATCGACTGAAGCAGACTATAAAGCGGCAAACAGCCTCAATCCCATGACGGGCGCAGATTTGAAATAAAACTGCAACAATCATCGCGTCTATGGGCCTGGATCGAATCTCTGTTTGATCCAGGCCCATTGCTATTTTGGGTTGTTTTTTGTCGGTTTCGGCCAATTTGGTCCAAGGGAGCAATGTTAAGTTTATGACCGGAACGGCGTTGCTCTTCCTTGTCCTTGGTCTCGGCCTCATCGGCTGGATCGTTGGGCGTGCCCGCGCGTCGGGTTTCGTCCGCAAGGCAAAGGGTGGCCCGCGCGGCACTGTTAACAGCCTGCCTTATTATCACGGTTGGTTTGTTGCGATTTGTGCCGTTGCGCCTGCGCTGTTGTTCATGGCCATTTGGCAGTCGCTTTCGCCATCGCTGGTCACCAATATGGTGCTGTCGGCACCGATCGCCGCTGAATTGCCACAAGACACCTTTGCCCGCGCAGCCATATTGTCTGAAGCACGCGCCATAGCGCAGGGTTTTCAAGCAACCGCATTTCAGGACATGAGCGACAAGCTTGTCCCTTTATACAAAGGCGCGCTGTCTTATTATAAGTGGCTCGGCGTAGCCGCGACATTGTTGCTGTTATTCGCAGGCGGGGCCTTTGCATTTACCCGTCTAAAACCCGATTTTCGCGCGCGCAGTAAAGTCGAACGCGTCATTATGTTCGGCCTGCTTGTCGCATCACTGATCGCCATCATCACCACGCTTGGTATCTTCGCGTCGTTGATATTTGAATCCTGGCGCTTCTTCTCAATGGTGTCGCCATTTGAATTCCTGTTCGGAACCGACTGGAATCCGAAGTCCGATGTGACGCCTGGCGCGGACAATGGTTATGGCGCCATTCCATTATTCTGGGGCACGATTTTCATCGGTGCCATCATCGCGATGATCGTTGCCATCCCGCTTGGTTTGATGAGCGCGATCTTCCTGACGCAATATGCGTCCGCGAATGTGCGCAAATGGATGAAGCCCATTCTTGAAATCCTCGCTGGTGTGCCCACCGTGGTATATGGCTATTTTGCGGCCTTAACCGTGGCACCAGCTGTGCGTGACTTTGCGGTCATGCTGGGTGTCAGCAACGCAGCATCTGACAATGCGCTTGCTGCGGGTATCGTCATGGGCGTGATGATTATTCCATTGGTATCGTCGATGTCGGATGACAGCATTGCCGCAGTTCCCAACGCGATGCGCGATGGCAGCTTGGCCATGGGCGCGACCAAGAGCGAAACCATTAAACAGGTGCTCCTGCCAGCCGCACTTCCGGGCGTCGTCGGCGGCATATTGCTCGCCGTTAGCCGCGCGATTGGTGAGACGATGATCGTGGTGATGGCCGCAGGGTACACCGCAAACCTCACTGCAAATCCTTTCGACACGATCACCACCATTACAGTCCAGATTGTCGCGCTTTTGACGGGCGATCAGGATTTTGGCAGCCCGCATACACTTGCCGCGTTCGCGCTTGGACTGGCGTTGTTCATCACCACGTTCTTCCTGAATTATGTCGCACTGCGGGTCGTCAAAAAATATCGGGAAGCATATGAATAAAGCCGTCATTGACCCAAGCCCGACCGACTGGAACGGGCACATCATGCAAAAGCGCATTGCCAGCCGTTATGCGGCTGAGCGACGCTTTAAAGCGATGGGCTTTTTTGCGGTCGCGCTATCGACGCTTTTCCTTGCGTTTCTGTTGTTCACCATGCTTGGCCAAGGCCTGCGTGGCTTCCAGCGTACAGAACTCGCCGTAGAGTTCGATTTTCCGGCACTGACCTCTGGCGCGACTGCAGCATCCGTGACGGGTCCAAATGCCGATGCGGCGTTGAATTCGATGGACATTCCCGGCCTCGTCGAATTGGCTGTGGGGCAACAATATGCTGGCTTGGGCAACAGCCTGCTGACATCCGCAGCGGCAGCAAATGTGCGGCAAATGTTGATAGACAATCCAGAATTGGTGACGTCCAAACAAACGCTTTGGTTGCCAGCAGATTCCCGATTGGACGTCGCATTCAAACGCAAAGGCGAGCCGGCCGCTGAAAAGACGGTTGCCGCACTTTCTGGAAAAGACGCTTTGCGCACGGGCTTTAACTGGACATTCCTAACAGGTGCCGATGCGACGGACCCATCTGCGGTTGGCATTTGGGCTGCGTTCAAGGGATCGCTGATGACGATGGCGATTACCCTGTTGCTCGCCTTTCCCGTCGGCGTCCTCGCGGCGTTATATCTGGAAGAATATGCGCCGAAAAACAGACTGACCGACATGATAGAAGTGTCCATCAACAACCTCGCCGCTGTTCCGTCGATCATCTTTGGACTTTTAGGCCTCGCCGTGTTTCTTACGATCTTCGGCATGCCGCGATCATCCGCTTTGGTGGGCGGGTTAACACTCGCGCTGATGACAATGCCCGTCATCGTCATTGCCGGCCGCAACGCAGCAAAATCCGTTCCACCTTCCATTCGCGAAGCGGCCTTGGGCATCGGCGCGTCACCTGTTCAAGTCGTTTTCCATCATGTTCTGCCGCTTGCTCTGCCCGGTATCCTAACAGGTACCATCATCGGTATGGCACGTGCGCTTGGTGAAACGGCGCCACTGCTGATGATCGGCATGCGCGCCTTCATTCCGGCTGCGCCAGAAGGCTTTACGGACGCCGCCACGGCATTGCCGGTGCAGATTTACCTATGGTCGGATGAAGTCAATCAGGGTTTTGTTGAAAAAACCAGTGCGGCAATCATTGTGTTGCTGATATTCCTGCTGGGAATGAACGCTTTGGCCATTTATCTTCGCAACCGTTTTGAAACGCGGTGGTGATTTATGAACAAAAAGGACGTTAATGTGGGCGAAAACCCCGGAAATCCAAAAATATCTACGCGCAATGTGAATGTTTTTTATGGCGATAAACAAGCGATAAACAACGTATCCATCGACGTCGACCGCGAAAATGTGACTGCCTTCATTGGCCCGTCAGGCTGTGGTAAGTCGACCTTCCTGCGGTCACTTAACCGCATGAACGACACCGTGATTGGTGCGCGCGTCGAAGGCGAGATTTTGCTCGATGGGCAAGATATCTACGCATCGTCGATGGACGTCGTACAATTGCGCGCCCGCGTCGGCATGGTTTTCCAGAAACCAAATCCGTTTCCCAAATCCATTTATGACAATGTCGCATATGGTCCACGGATTCACGGGCTGGCGAGCGGCAAGGCAGAACTGGACCAGATCGTCGAGGGATCACTGACACGTGCCGGTTTGTGGACTGAGGTCAAGGATCGGCTGAACGAAAGCGGCACTGCGCTATCCGGCGGTCAGCAGCAGCGTTTGTGCATTGCCCGCGCCATTGCCGTTGATCCCGAAGTCATTTTGATGGACGAACCTTGTTCGGCGCTCGATCCCATCGCGACGGCACGGATTGAGGAGTTAATCCACGACCTGCGCGGCAAATATGCCATCATCATCGTAACACATAATATGCAGCAGGCGGCGCGTGTGTCGCAACGCACCGCATTCTTCCATTTGGGCAATCTCATCGAATTTGGTGAGACATCCGAAATATTTACAAATCCACGTGAAGACCGCACTAAGGATTATATTACAGGCCGCTACGGTTAGGAATTGATAGCATGAGCACAGGCACAAGGCACACCATTAGCGCGTTTGACGATGACATGGACGAAATCCGTGGCCTCATCGCCGAGATGGGTGCGCGCGCCGAGACTGCGGTCGTCTCCGCCATGAAAGCCTTGTCGGATCATGACATCGAACTCGCCGCCTCCGTTCGTGCTGAAGACAAAGTGATCGACACTCTTGAGACGGACGTCGAACGCTTGGTTGTGCGTACCATTGCCTTGCGCGCACCGATGGCCGACGATTTGCGTGAGCTTATCGCCGCACTCAAAATGTCTGCGGTTATTGAACGCATCGGTGATTACGCAAAAAACATCGCCAAGCGTGTTCCGAAGATGGAAGGCAAAATCCACGCCTCCGCCAAAGAACAACTCGGACGCATGGGTGAAATCGTTGTCGAAATGATCCGCACCGCCATGGATGCTTATGCAAAGCGGGACATTGATCTGGCCCGCGCAGTGACCATTCGTGACGACGACGTTGACCAGCTTAACAAAGATCTGTTCGTCGACTTTGTCGCATATGTGGCGAAAAACCCCAAAAATGCGACGGAAGTCGCCCATCTGCTTTTTACGGCCAAGAACTTGGAACGGATTGGGGACCATACCACCACCGTTGCCCAGATGATTTATTTTACCGAAACGGGTGAAAACCTGCCCGACGCTTAACGCGGAGAAACATATGCCCAAGGCGCAATTGCTGTTGGTTGAAGACGATAGTGCTCTGGCCGAGCTGGTGCGCTGGCATTTTGAACGCGAGGAGTTCGACGTTCAGCATACGGGGGACGGTGAAGAAGCGCTGCTGATGGCCAAAGAACGCACGCCCGATCTGGTTTTGCTGGATTGGATGTTGGAGAATCTGTCGGGCATCGAAGTGTGCCGGCAATTACGCAAAGCGGACAACACCGCCAATGTGCCAATCATCATGTTGACGGCACGCGGTGAAGAAGATGACCGTATTCGCGGACTTGAAATCGGCGCTGATGACTATGTCACGAAACCCTTTTCACCACGCGAATTGGTCGCCCGTGCAAAGGCCGTGCTGCGCCGGGTCCGTCCCGCGCTTGCTGGCGAAGCATTGCGCTTTGGTGACGTCGAAATGGATACGGTCGCGCACAAAGTAAAGCGCGGCGGAAAGCAGGTTCCGCTTGGGCCGACCGAATACCGGTTGCTCAAACATTTCCTCGAATATCCAGGTCACGTATTCTCGCGTGAGCGCCTTTTAGACAGTGTCTGGGGCCATGACAGCGATATCGAAATACGTACCGTTGACGTCCACATCCGCCGCTTGCGCAAAGCCCTCAATGAGGGCTTTGACAGCGATATCATCCGGACGGTGCGGTCGGCAGGCTATTCGCTCGATCAGGACGCGGTTTAGAACTCCAACTGCATCCGCGCGGCAAGTACATCAACCGAATAGTCGCGCTTATCAACCGCCTGCGTTGAAAGGGGGTCAACTGTCGCGGCCAACGGACCACCTTCGACATTGACGCGGCCATAGTTCAACATGAAGCGAATATAATCGATTGGGTACCAGTTCAGAGCGAGCACATAGCTGGTCTGTGTGCCACCCCGTCCAAGCCGCGCATTGACCGCAGCCAGGCTATTGCTGCCCGTCGCAAAGTTGTTCGTCACGCCGTTTTTCAAGGCGTTGCTGTCAAGATCCAGAAAATCATAGCGTGCCGCAATTTGGAACGCGCCAAGGCCCTTTTTATCAATGGGATTCAGTACCTTGGTACGCGCCCACGCGCCGTCCTTGTAACCGCGGGTCTCGCCGGTCAGAAAATAACCAGCTTCGGCATACATGCCAAAAAAGCTCGGGTCGCCATTTGGCGTAACCGCGCTGTTGCCGCCAGCAAAACTGTTCAATCCGGTTGCAATGTCACCCGCGCGATAGGCATTTACTTTGGTCCATTGGCCTTCGCCGGCAAAATAAAATCCGGGGAAGATAGCCGCCAATTCTAAACCTACGATTCGGTCGCTCTTGGCGGCGAAGCTTCCGGTGTCGACAAATCGTACGTCGGTAAGCTGTGTGTTCGGCCGCGCGCGATAACGGGCAAGCTGGTTGGTCGATGGCGCATTTGTCGAAACCGACGCCGTTCCATTGTTGTTGGATGCAAATTCGCGCTGCTGAATGGTCGCACCAAAATGCAGCTGTCCGCCAAACGCCTTTGGCGCATAGGTCAGCCGTCCCGCACCAATCCAGCCGTCATTGTCGAACGAGTTGTCGATGCTGTGGCCGGCAAACAAGCCGACTTCGGCGCGGAGCACATTATCGGAATCACGCCATGCAACCGCGCCACCAAGACGACGGCTGTTTAAAAACGCGTCATTAAATGCCGCGCGCTCTGTAAAGCTGGCGTTGTTGGAACTGGTGATTTGCTCCATCCCGTTCAGCGATTCAAAATTGCCTATCCGAACACTGAACGGCGTGTTGCTTGGATTGTAGCTGAGGAACGTGTCGCCAAAGGCAACATTGCCGCCCGCAAAGTCCGCTTCGACCTTATAACCGAAGCCGCCGGGCATATTGCCTTCAGCGCCAAGGCGAACGCGCCGAACGCGGCTATTGAAACCCAGATTGCGGTTGACTGCATAATCGCCGGGTACGCTCACATAGCCTGCATCATAATGGATGCGTCCACGTGGCTTGAACGTCCAACCACCTTGACCGCTCGTCTCTGGTCCGCCCTTCCATTTTACTTCTGCTACAGGCTTTTTCTCGACCGCATCAACCTTTGCGGAAATCGCGGCCAATTGTGTCTTAAGCGCCGCAACTTCCGCACGCAGCGAGTCGACCTCAGATATGCTGTCCTGCGCATAAGCGGGGAATGCGACACATGCCGCCGTTACCAATGCTGTAGTTGCAAACCATTTTTTTGCGGCGGTCATAATGTTATCCTTGTTTCAATAGTGACGCCTAGACAGCAATTTTATGTCTTGGGCATGACAGCATTATTTCTCTTTTATGACATGCGCCCCAACTTGCTTTACGCTTGCGTCAAGTGGCGCGCCATGCCAAGGCACAGCGTGTTTCGGCGGCTTGGTTCGCCCCTGATTATGGAGATATAATATGACCATCAGTTTTAAAGACAAAGTCGCTATTGTGACCGGTGCAGGCGGTGGATTGGGCAAGGCCTATGCGCTTGAACTCGCCAAGCGCGGGGCAAAAGTGGTGGTCAATGATTTGGGTGGCGCGCGCGATGGCACAGGCACATCCGACGCAGCAGCCCAGGTTGTCGAGCAGATCAAGTCAGCTGGCGGTGAAGCCATGGCCAATGGCGGCAGCGTCACCGAATATGAGCAAATGGTCGAAATGGTCGCCAAGGCGAAAGAAGCATGGGGCGGCGTGCATGTGTTGATTAACAATGCCGGCATCCTGCGCGATAAGAGCTTTGCCAAGATGGATATGCCCGATTTCAATCTGGTGCTTCAGGTTCATGTCATGGGATCAGCAAACTGCACCAAGGCCGTTTGGGATACGATGCGCGATCAGGCCTATGGCCGCATCTTGATGACCACATCGTCAACCGGTCTGTACGGCAATTTCGGCCAAGCCAATTATGGCGCAGCGAAGCTTGGATTGGCTGGATTGACGAAGACACTTCACCTTGAAGGCGCCAAATATAATGTCCGCGTCAATTCGCTCGCACCTGTTGCAGGCACGCGCATGACCGAAGATATTTTCCCGGAAGGTCTGTTCGAACAGTTCACGCCGGAAAATGTTGTACCAGCCGCATTGTATTTGGTCAGCGAAGATGCGCCAACCAACATGATCATCGGCGCAGGCGGTGGCGGCTATCACGCAGCCTATGTCACCATGACCCCGGGTGTTGCCCTTCGTCCGGAAGACCGCAACGTCGAAGGCTTTGCTGCGGCGTGGGACAAGATTATCGACCGCACCGGAGAAACCGTTCCACAGTCAGGCGGCGAGCAATCCGTCGCCGTGATGAAGGCACTTCAAGCACTCGGCTGATTGCCTTCCAAATGTTTTGAAAGAGCCCGGTCTTTGGCCGGGCTTTTTTTATGCGTCGACGAGCTTCATGAGCTTTCGTTCAACTGGCGCAAGGACGGGGCCAAGGTCATGCCCGCGTTTCAAAATTGCGCCACCTTCGCCGACCAATGCCCACATGCCTTGACGGTTGCGCAACGCGGGTCGCTTTTCAATCCGATATTCGGGCCGCTCGGTGGCGCGCCGGAACGCACTGAACACGGCCGCATCGCGGCCAAGATCGATGGCATAATCGCGCCAATTACCCGCGGCGACCATCCGCCCGTACAGATTGAGTATCTGGGTTAGCTCGCCTTTTTCAAACCCAATCTGGTTGAGCCGGTTGGGTATTGGAAAAGGCGTGATGATTGCGCTCAACGGGTCTTGCTTCCTTTGCTCGCACGGGGCTTGACCGGCGTCGCCGCCGGCGTTCCATCACGCTCCGACATCAATTCGGCAATACGTTTGCGCAACGTTTCAATTTCGCACTGCATGATCTCGAGACTTTGCGTGGTTGGGTCGAACATCTCGCGGCATGGTGTGCCATAAGGCATGAAGTCGCGTGCATAGGTTTCGGCCTGAACCAATGTCGATCGCGCCTTTTGGCCAATCATCGTTGCGCCCGCCGGAACGTCATCGGTCACCACGGCAGCTGCGCCAATGCGCGCGCGTTCGCCGACGGTA
Organism: Sphingorhabdus sp.; assembly: GCF_044374345.1. Taxonomy (GTDB): domain Bacteria; phylum Pseudomonadota; class Alphaproteobacteria; order Sphingomonadales; family Sphingomonadaceae; genus Sphingorhabdus_B. The sequence continues at coordinate 9,312 of NZ_JBILOS010000043.1, forward strand.
ATTGGACCAAGGATCTGCGCACCTGATCCAATGATAACATTATCCAATATCGTCGGGTGCCGTTTGCCCGCCATCCCGTTGGTCGGGTTGGTGCCACCCAAGGTGACATTCTGGTACATGGTGACATTGTCGCCAATTTCCGCCGTTTCACCAATCACGCTAAAACCATGATCGAGGAAGAAATTGCTGCCAATCTTGGCGCCGGGGTGAATGTCTATGCCCGTTAGAAACCGGGCGAAGTGGTTCACCAACCGCGCAAGAAAGAACATCTGGCCAAGGAATAGCCAATGGGCAACACGGTGATAACCCACGGCCCATACGCCGGGATACAGCAGAATTTCCCAACGCGAGCGCGGCGCAGGATCACGTTCTTTAATCGAGTCCAGATATTCGATGAGATTTGAAATGAACATAAATGACCCTGACGTCCCTACTGAGACCGTTGAGCATTTAAGCTAAGACTTTCAAACCGGCATTTCCAGCACACTATGAACCTTTTCGCTAAATATTGCTAGAATCATCGGTAAAAACGATTATATGACCCATAATAATAAACGGGGTCGATTTATGAGCACCTATCTTCCAACATTGAAACAGCTGCAATATCTGGTCGCGCTTCAGGAGCATGGCCATTTCGGTAAAGCCGCAGAATCTTGCTTTGTGACGCAGTCTACGCTTTCCGCGGGGATACGCGAGCTGGAGTCGCTGCTTGGCCTAATGCTTGTGGAGCGCACACGCCGCGTCGTCCGCTTTACGCCGCTGGGCAACAAGATGGTGACCAAGGCGCACCGCATCTTACGTGAGGCGGAAGAGCTCGCCGAAATGGCCCGTTCCGCAGGCAAGCCACTTGCGGATGATTTGCGCATGAGCGTCATCCCCACAATTGCCCCCTTTCTGCTGCCCAAATTGCTACCGGCATTGCGCAAGAAATATCCCGATTTGAAATTATACCTGCGTGAGGAAGCCAGCGCAGCTGCGGTCGAAGCCTTGCATCATGGTCAGGTCGACTGTGTCCTTCTGGCGCTTCCTTTCCCGGCGGGCGATGTCGAAAAAGCGCATCTGTTTAACGACGCATTATATGTTGCCTTTCCATTGGATGACCCGCGCGACCCGCCCGAAAGCATTGAACCTGAACTGATCGATGAAAACAGGCTTTTGTTATTAGTCGATGGCCATTGCTTAAAGGACCATGCGTTGGCTGCCTGTAACAGGCCGGAACTGCGCGCAACGGCGATGATGCTAGGGACATCGCTGCATACGCTTGTACAGATGGTGGACAATGGCTTGGGCCTCACCATCATTCCCGAGATGGCCGTCGTGGCCGGTCTATTGAACGGAACCGACGTTCAAGCGCGGCCGTTGAATGCGGACCATGCCACCCGCGAAATTGCGCTGATTTGGCGGACCAACAGCCCGCGCCGTGAGGAGTTTGAGTTGCTTGCAGAGTCCCTGCGGGAACTGCACATAACGTAACCGCTGATCCGCAACCGGAGCCGTTAGGCCCAGCGTGAAGACCTGTCGTCGTCGCTGGATTTGGCATCAACCCAGACGGACGTACCGTCTGCATAATGCTCTTTCTTCCAAAATGGCGCGTCTGTTTTCAGGCGGTCAATGAGAAACGCCGTGGCCTCTAGCGCATCTGCCCTGTGCCGCGACGCTGCGCCGACGACGACCACGGGTTCGCCCACCGCAACGCGCCCGATCCGGTGCACAATCGCCGCGCCAAGCAATGCCCAGCGAGCAAAGGCTTCATCGATCAACCGCTTCAGGCTTGATTCCGTCATGCCGGGATAATGCTCCAGCTCAATCGCGGTTACGCCGCCATCGTCCCGCGATATGCCGGTAAAACTGGATACAGCACCGCCCCCCAAATCACTCAGCCCCGCCAGCGCAACCTCCGTGCTGATCGGCTCGCCGCTGATAAGGACACGTTTCATCCGCCGGTCACTGGCGGGAAAATTGCGAGCTCATGTGCATCGCCAAGCACGGCATCCAACGGCACCATAGCTTGGTCCAAAGCAAAACGAAGCCGCGATTTGTCTTGAAAGGCCAAGGCGTGACCGGGGGACTGTCCAGCCAGCCAGTCAATCATATCATCAATGGTACGCACATGTGTTGGTAGGTCACATGCTTCGGATGCGACACCAATGGCCTCGCGCACGGCCGCGAAATAGACCAGCCTCATGCGGTCAATCCATATGCTTTATGCCGACGCGCAGATAATCCCAGCCGGTAATCATCGTCAGCACCGCGGCGATCCACAGCAGCGCGAGTGCGGCTTGCTTCAGCAACATCCAGTCGGGCAAGGCACCGGCCAAAATGATACCGCCGAGCGAAACAAGCTGAAACGTCGTCTTCCATTTGGCGAGTTTCGAAACTGGTACCGAAATCTGCAGGCCAGCCAAAAATTCGCGCAGGCCCGATACGATCATTTCACGTAACAAAATGGTGAGGGCCGCAATGACATGCCAACCGTCGACATCGCGCGTGAACACCAGCATCAAAATGACAGCGGCGACCATGATCTTATCAGCGATGGGATCAAGGAACACACCCAATTTCGACACTGTCCCCTGCGCCCGCGCAAGATAGCCATCAAAATAATCGGTAATTCCCATCAGGCAGTACAATATGAATGCAAAGCCATAATCCAGTGGCACCGGCTGAATGCCTGTCTGCTTGGCGCCGGGCCAAAGCAAAAAGACGAGGATGGGCACAGCAAGAATGCGCGACAAGGTCAGAATGTTGGGTAAGCTAAGCATCCTATAGCAATAGCGCGATGTGCCAACAAAATCACGCGGCTATTTCACCATCACATGAAATGCGCTTTGCCATGATAGCGCGGGAACGCTAAGGCTTCAAAAACGTCCGCATGGGAAGTGCAAAAACCAATGGCCACAACAATGTCACTGTTGAATAAGCGCAGATTTTTACCGCTTTTCGTCACGCAGTTCCTGAATGCCTTCAACGACAATTTTTACAAGATGGCCATGGTCATTTTGGTGACCTACGAAATCTATTCGGACCCCACCCAAGAAGCGAATTTTAACGCCATCGCAGGCGCGCTGTTCATATTGCCTTTTTTCCTGTTTTCCGCGCTTGCGGGGCAACTGGCAGATACCATCGAAAAGACGCGCGTCATTCGCATGGTCAAGACAGCCGAGATTTTTATCATGATCTTCGGCGCCGCGGGTATTTACCTGCACAACATACCGATGATGCTCGTCGCATTGTTCGCAATGGGCGTGCATTCCACCTTCTTTGGCCCAATTAAATATGCAATTTTGCCCCAGCATCTTAAAGAAGACGAGGTTTTAGGCGGAACCGGCCTTGTCGAAGCCGGCACCTATCTCGCCATCTTGGGTGGGACGATTGCGGGCGGGATCATTCCCGGAAAAATTGCAGGCATAGGGATTATCATCGTTGCCATCATCGGACGCGTGACCGCGCAATCTGTACCGATTGCACCGCCCGAAAGCGATGCGCCAACCGCCAAAATGGACTGGAACATTTTTCGCAGCAGCTGGCAACTGGTGCGCGATACGATGCACATACCCTGCCTGTTTTTGGCGATCATGGCAATCAGCTTTTTCTGGGGCGTAGGCGCTGTCCTTGGATCGATTTTCCCGCCTATGGTCAAAAATGCTATCGGTGGCGACAATACTGTCGCGACCTTATTTACCGCATTTTTCTCTATCGGCATTGCCATTGGCTCAGTCGCCATCAACCGCATATTGAATGGCACAGTGTCCGCCAAATATGCGCCGATTTCAGTCATCATAATGGGTCTGTTCGTCCTCGATCTTTGGTGGACGGTCAGTCACTGGCAACCCACGGGGCCAGAGCTGATGGATTGGTGGCAGTTTCTGACGCTTGGCTATGGCGAGCGTATGATTGTCGATCTTCTTGGTATTTCCATCGCCGGGGGCATGTTCGTCGTCCCGCTCTACGCGTTTCTGACAACTACGGTTGCAAAGTCGCAAACCGCCCGCACCATTGCTGCCAATAACATCGTGAATTCCGGCGCGATGGTGATTGGTGCTGTGATTTACAGCCTTCTCGTCAGCGCGGGTGTTAGCATTCCCGACACGCTGTTTATGATTGCTGCGGCCTGCCTTGTTTCAGCATGGATTTCGTGGAAGCTGCACAAGGCGTGCGACCCGGCCGCCGCCTAAAAATCAGGCAATATAGCTGCTTATTGCGACAAAAAACGCGCTGAAGCTGAGCATAAACAAATGCGTATCTTCATTGCGCCACCACGATGTGGGGCGTGGCGCGATGACGGCGTGCGTCATCTGTGGTGGGGGAAGCATCCGCCGAAGGGGGTGGCGGGCAGCTTCGTTATGACCGACTAATCTTCTTTTCATCATGATCAGGCGTTAACCTTTTGTTAGGCATAATGGCCATGCCAAAAGATGGTTAAAGAGGGACGCAAATCCGACTGTCCCGATCTGCGACAGTTATTGACGTCTTTTTAACCATATCCGCAGCGCGGGTTGGCGGTCTCTCGCCGTCTCTGTTAGGAGTATGCAACAAACAGGAGTTCTCCCGATGGAAAGAGCAGCACAAATTCGGCAAACCGGTGGGCCGGATGTTATTGCGTGGACGGACGTTGAACTGGCAGCGCCCGGTCCCGGTGAAGTCCGCATGCGCAATCTGGCCGTGGGCCTGAACTTCATTGACACCTATCATCGTGGCGGCCTGTATCCGATGGCGTTGCCCTCTGGCCTTGGCATGGAGGCAGCGGGCATCATTGAGGCGGTGGGAGACGGCGTGACCGACTGGCGCGTGGGCGACCGGGTAGCGACTTTCGGCCCGAGCATCGGTGCCTATGCGACAGCGCGCAATATTGCCGCAAATGGCCTGTTTTTGGTGCCAGACGACATCAGCGACGAAATCGCGGCCGCAGGCTTGCTCAAGGGCTGCACCACCGAGTTTCTTGTCGAACGCTGTGCCAAGGTTCAACCCAAATGGGACATATTGGTGCACGCAGCGGCAGGCGGCGTCGGGCTGTTGCTGGTACAATGGCTGAAGCATGTTGGTGCCCGCGTCATCGGGACAGTCAGCACCGATGAAAAGGCGGCGCTGGCACGCGCAGCGGGGGCCGACCATGTCATTCTATATGGCAAAGAAGATGTCGCAGCGCAGGTCCGCGAACTGACGGGCGGCAAAGGCGTTGAAGTGACCTTCGATGGTGTCGGCCGCGACACATGGGAAACATCGTTGAACGCAACCGCGCGGCGCGGCCTTATCGTCAGCTATGGCAATGCCAGCGGTCCGGTGACGGGTGTCAACCTTGGCACTTTGGCGCAAAAAGGTTCACTCTACGTCTCGCGCCCAACCTTGTTCGATTATTATCACAATGCAGCGGAGCGGGCAGCGGGCGCAGAATATGTGTTCGACATGTTCCGCCAAGGCATCATCGATATCACGATCGGCCACCGCTACGCGCTGGAAGACGCCGCACAGGCACATCGCGACCTTGAAGGGCGCAAAACAGTTGGGTCTTCGATACTGATTCCCTGACAATGCAGGGCAAGGTTAATTTCGGACAATATTGAGGGGGATTTATGGAACTTAAGGGCAAAACTGCATTGGTTACGGGTGGGACCGACGGCATCGGTTTGGAAATAGCACGCCAAATGATGGCGAAAGGCGCCAACGTCATCGTCTGCGGTCGCCGCGAAGACGTGCTTGCGTCTGCACGGCAAGAGGGATTGGAGGCCATTAAGGCCGATCTTTCCAATGCTGCGGGCTGCGCGGAGCTTGCTGCCGCGCTCGCAGGGCGCGAACTGGACATCCTGATCAACAACGCGGGGATGAGCGGTAATTTCGGTCCCGGCGAGCCGCTTGATCTGGCGCTCACTGATCAGGCGATCTTCCTGAACCTCAACGCGCCGCTGCACCTGATTGGGCACTTGTTACCCGGCTTGCTTCAACGGCCCGAGGCGTCGATTGTGAATGTCACCTCAGGCCTCGCCATTGCCCCGCGCGCGGGCGGTCCAGTCTATTGCGCGACCAAAGCGGGCCTCAGAAGCTTTACCCAATCACTGCGGCACAATCTGCGTGATACCAAGGTTCATGTTATCGAGGCATTGCCGCCAGTCGTCGACACCGCAATGACGCGCGGGCGCGTGAATGGCAAAAAGATGTCGGCAAAGGAATGTGCCGCAGAAATCGTTGATGCCATTGCGACAAACGCGCCTGAGGCGAATGTCGGCATGGTGAAGCTGCTTCGGCTTGTGTATTCGATCTCGCCCGCACTTGCCCGGCGGATCATGATCCGGTTCTGAACGTCAGCAATGCCGCATTGCACTGCGGACCAAGGGATTGAAGCTGTCTGAGAAAATAAGGTGGTGCCCCAGGCCCGACTCGAACGGGCACTCCTTTCGGAACAGGATTTTGAATCCAGCGCGTCTACCATTCCACCACTGGGGCACATCTTCATCAGGGCGAACCTGTCGAAGCGGAGGCTCCTCTAACCGAGCCTCCGCCCCGATGCAAGCGCATCCTTATTTCTTAAGTTCCTTAGCGAGTGTCTTCAGCGTCGCTTTGCCA
>NZ_JBILOS010000060.1:0-13646 GCF_044374345.1 Sphingorhabdus sp.
AGCATGGCGATCAGTTGCAGGCATCGCTTGCTGATACACTCGACCTCACGATCGACGGCCCCTTTGGCAGCGGCCTTTCCGCCGATGACGATAATCTGGTGATGCAAGCCGCGCACCGGCTTCGCGCCCATTTTTCCATCACCAAAGGCGCATCCATCCGTTTGACAAAGAGCCTGCCGATAGCTTCGGGTATCGGAGGCGGTTCGGCCGACGCGGCGGCAGCGGCACGGTTGCTGAACCGGCTGTGGGATATTCAGGTCAGCGCGCAGGAACTTGCCGATATATTGGCGCCGCTTGGCGCGGACATTCCCGCCTGTGTTTTTAGCCGCACAAGTTTTGGCAGCGGAACCGGAACCGCGCTTATATTGCGCGATGACAGCAATGTGCCTGCGCGGCACCTGTTGCTGGTCAACCCGCTGCAGTCGGTATCGACAGCCGCCATTTTTACGGCATGGGATGGCGAGGACAGGGGGCCGGTGGCACGGGGCGACATCTGGCAAGCGGCGCTATCAGGGCGCAACGATCTGGAACCGATCGCGGCGGGCATTTGTCCCGCCATCACGGACATTTTGAAGGCACTTGCGCGCGCCAACCCGGCGATGGTGCGCATGTCGGGATCAGGAGCCACCTGCTTCGCACTTTTTAATGAGGCCAAAGATGTAGAGGCAGCAAAAGCGCTTCTGGATCCCCGTTGGTGGTCGATGAGAACGGAGCTGCGATGACTGCTGATCCTTTCCTGATATTGGGCGAACCCAAAATCGGGGGTTTCCTGATCATTGGCGACCATGCTTCAAATGCCGTTCCCGGCGATGTCGCGTTGGATTTAGACGCTGATCACCTCAATGCCCATATTGGGTGGGACATTGGCGTTGATCCTGTCGCGCATATATTGACGCAAGACACCCGTTTTGCCGCGTTCCTCGGACGTTATTCGCGTTTGGTCGTCGACTTAAACCGCGAAGAGCACGAAGCAGGCGCCATCCCAAGCGAAAGCGATGGACGTCGCATTCCGGGCAATGATTTGAACCAAATGCAGCGTGCGGACCGGATCGCGCGATATCACCGGCCCTATCATGACCGGCTAGAAACGCTTTTGCGGGACTGCCGGCCAGCACTCATATTGTCGCTGCATAGCTTCACACCCGCATTGAAAACACGGCCAGATGAGGCGCGTCCCTGGGATGTTGGTGTGCTCTACAATGCGCACGAAGCGGCATCGAAAACGGCTATCCCGTTCTTACAGGATGCCGGCCTTAACGTCGGTGACCAGCTTCCTTATTCGGGCAAATTGCTAAACGCGACGATGAACCGGCATGCCGAAGCCAATAACATTCCCTATATCGGGATTGAAATGCGTCAGGATTTGGTCGGCGACGCTGCTGGCCAAGCAAGATTTGCACATATTTTGTCGGGAATGTGCCATTTTGTTTCGGAACAGCTTGGCTTAACCACATAAAAACGCGTAAAGGCCGCGGCGATAATGGAGACCATCATGCCAAACCAATTCGACAAGTCCAAATTGCCCAGCCGCCACGTTTCCGTTGGCCCGGAACGCGCCCCACACCGCAGCTATTATTATGCGATGGGTTTGACTGCTGAGGAAATTGCACGCCCATTTGTAGGCGTCGTGTCGGCAGGCAATGACAGTGCGCCATGCAATACCACATTGGATGCACAAGCGGACATCGCGCGTAAGGGCGTGGAGCAGGGCGGCGGCATGCCGCGCCGGTTCAACACCATCACAGTGACCGACGGCATTGCCATGGGCCATCAGGGTATGAAGGCCTCGCTGGTGAGCCGTGAAGTTATCGCGGATTCGGTTGAGCTCTCGGTGCGTGGGCACTGTTATGACGCGCTGGTTGGCTTTGCAGGTTGCGATAAGTCGCTGCCCGGGATGATGATGGCGATGCTTCGGCTGAACGTGCCATCCATCTTTGTCTATGGCGGCTCCATTCTGCCCGGTCGTTATCATGAAAAGGACGTGACCGTTAAGGACGTCTTTGAAGTTGTTGGCAAATATGCGGCGGGCGCGTGCCCGTTGTCGGAGCTTGAAGAGCTTGAGCGTGTTGCATGCCCGGGGCATGGTGCCTGCGGCGGTCAATATACCGCAAACACAATGGCATGCGTCGGCGAGGCGATTGGCCTTTCGCTTCCAAACAGCAACATGGCGCCAGCGCCTTATTCGACACGTGACCAAATTGCGCATGCCGCAGGGTTTCAGGTGATGGAGTTGCTCGCGAACAATATTAGACCACGTGACATCTGTACGCACGAAGCCTTTGTTAATGCGGCAAGAATTGTGGCTGCTACCGGTGGGTCAACCAATGCTGCACTGCATTTGCCAGCCATGGCACATGAGGCAGGTATCGCATTTGATCTGTTCGACGTTGCCGAGGCGTTCAAAACAACGCCTTATATGGCGGATTTGCAGCCGGGTGGGCAGTTTGTGGCGCGCGATATGTATGACGCGGGCGGTGTGTACATGCTGATGAAGTCGTTGCTGGCCGAAGGTCTTCTGTACGGCGACTGCATCACCGTTACCGGCAAGACACTGGGTGAGAATATCGATGAAATCACATGGAACCCGAACCAGAAGGTGATTTACCCGGCAACGGCGCCAATAACGCCCACGGGTGGCGTCGTTGGCCTTCGCGGCACATTGGCACCTGATGGGGCAATCGTGAAGGTCGCGGGTATGGACCGCCTGACATTTACAGGCCCTGCACAGGTTTTTGACTGCGAAGAAGATTGCTTTGCCGCGGTTGAAGCGCGGGAAATCCGTGAAGGCTCGGTCATTGTCATCCGTTATGAGGGGCCAAAGGGCGGTCCTGGTATGCGCGAAATGCTCTCAACGACGGCGGCTCTATATGGGCAAGGCATGGGCGAGAAGGTTGCGCTCATCACCGATGGACGCTTCTCTGGTGCCACACGCGGTTTCTGCATTGGCCATGTCGGCCCCGAAGCGGCTGAATGCGGTCCCATCGCTTTGATTGAAGATGGCGACGAGATCATGATCGATGCCGAAACCGGCGTTATCGACCTCAACGTGCCTGCCGAAGTCCTTGACGAACGGCGGAAACATTGGACGCCACGCGCCACCGATTATGGGTCAGGCGCAATATGGCGCTATGCTCAAAATGTTGGGCCAGCGTATAAAGGCGCAGTCACGCATCCTGGTGGCAGCGCCGAAACGCATGTCTTTGCCGATATCTAAATTTGCGGCGGCAACTTTTCTGCTCGCCAGCCTAGCTGGCTGCGGCGGAGAAGGTGCTGCCCCGACCGAGCAAATTGCAGCGGAAGAAGGCGCAAGCAAAGACGCTGGTTGATTGCGCGCGCCTTCAAGGGCATGGGGCGCTATGAGCATAGCAGAAGAGATTATCAGGGTCGCAGCACGCGGCGACGGCGTAACCGCAAATGGACGCTATGTGGCGCATGCCGCCCCGGGCGACATCGTCGACCCCGCAGGCGGGTTGATCCACGGACCGCATCACGCAACGCCGCCGTGCCAGCACTTCCCATTATGCGGCGGATGCCAGTTGCAGCATCTCGACGAAGATAGTCTGCGTTTGTTTGTAGCAGAGCGCGTCACGCATGCGCTGGCGACGCAGCAGGTAGACATCGGCGAGGTCATGCCCGTTCATTTGTCTCCACCCGCCACGCGCCGGCGCATTGCGGTGCGTTCGGCATGGGCAGGGAAACAGTTCCAACTGGGCTTCAGCACCGAAAAAAGTCACCGTATCATCGACTTAAGGCAATGTGATGTCGTCGTGCCAGAGCTATTTGCGCTGCTTAAGCCATTGCGCAGCCTGCTGGAGCCACGGCTGAACCGTGCGCGTCAGGTTCAGATCAAATTGGCGATGGTCGATCAAGGCGTTGACGTGTTGATTGAAAACTGGATCGCCAATGATCTCGATACGCATGAGACTTTGTCGGAATTTGCGAAAACCTATGGCCTTGCCCGCCTGTCGTTGGATGAAGGCTACGGACCCGTTCCATTTTATGAACCAGAGCCTGTTACCGTCACACTGGGTGGCATTGCCGTGGGGTATCAGCCTTATGGTTTCCTGCAGGCGACCGTGGATGGCGAGGCGGCGCTGGTGCAGGCCGTAAATGACATTATCGGCGAAGACAGTATCGTGGCGGATTTGTTTGCCGGTTCAGGGACATTTGCGCTGTCGATGGGCACTGGGCGCAAGATTTATGCAGGTGAGGCTGATCTTCAGGCCAGTCTGGCGCTCAAGGCTGCTGCGGGTCGTTCGGGCCGCACTATATTTGCCGAGCATCGTGACCTTTTCCGCCGGCCGCTGTCGCCTGATGAACTGAACCGGTTCCAGACTGTCGTGCTTGATCCGCCGCGCGCTGGCGCAAAGGAGCAGGTGACGAACCTTGCCGCTTCCACGGTTCCGTCGATTGCTTATGTCAGCTGTAATCCGGCGAGCTTTGCGCGGGATGCAAAAACATTGGTGGCCGCTGGATACAGGTTGCAGCGGATTTGGCCTGTTGGGCAATTCCGCTGGTCAACCCATATCGAGCTGGTTGGGCATTTCAGCCGTTAGTGTAACAGCACCGCCATTACGGCATGTGCGACGAGCATCATGAGTGCGAATGACGACAATGCAAACAGTCCAAACCGAATGATAACGCGGTTCGACAAAATTTGTACCAAGCTATGTGCGACACGAAGGCCGACATATACCCAAGCGATTGTTGCGTTCAGATTGTCGCCCTGACCAACCATGGCAAGTGTCAAACATACTGCATAAAACACCGTAGGTGCTTCATGTAAGTGGTTGTAATTGTCGGCGACCCATGAGGCTTTTTCTTCGCCTTTGGCAGCCAGCGCATCGCGCAAGGCACCGGCGGAGGAACCAACAATCTTCGACCCGTCAATCCCTGCGCGGTTCATGGCGGGTATGCGCGTGGCATACATCCATATCCAGATAATCATTGTCCATGCCGCAAGCGCGACAACTGGTCCTAATATTGCACTATTCATATTAACTCTCCCCTTAAAACAAATTTATTACGTCTTCAGATCGTCGCCAGCAGCGCTTGGACTGCCAGTATCGTCAGGCACAGGCTCGACAGCAGGAAAAACACGAAGCGTATTGCCACCGTGTTGACCGTTGCCTGCCAAATGCTGTGGATCACGCGCAACACGGTATAGCCCCATGCCAGCGATACCGACAGCGATGTTGCCCCGCCGGAAATCGCGAGGATCATGATCGTTGCATAAAAGATGGTCGGCTGTTCCATCAAATGCGTGTAATTGTGTGATTTCCAGGCAACCGATGGTGATACATGTGGGTCGATATCCTGACCACGTCCGCCCGGTGCGGCCTTGCTAAGGTCCATGCCGATCTTCGACATTGCAGGAAGGCGCGTTCCCGCCATCCAGAAAAGCATGATGATTGACCAGACGACCAACGCCGCGGCTGGAGCTAAAATCGACGTATCCATAATGAAAACCCTCACGATTTTTATAATTGGAAGGGTGCTTCACGTAACATTGTTTGTCAATTGTAACTTATTGCGCGGACCGCTTGCCGATCTTCACAACATTGCTCGCGTCATTGGCGGGCAACTCGGCATAAAGGCTTGCCATCGGTTCATCGTCGACCGGAACCGTGTCGGTCTCGCCAAAGCCGTTGAACTCGGTCCGCATCGCGCAGCCATATGCGCCCAGCATGCCGACTTCGATATAGTCACCGGCTTGCACATCATCGGGAAGGATGAAAGGCCCCGCCATATGGTCCATATCGTCGCAGGTAGGCCCGTAGAAGCTGAATTCAGCCATCTGGGTACCAATTGACGTGTCCGACCGCTGAAGCGCCACAGGGAAGCGCCAGCCGATATGTGCTGCATCAAACAATGATCCATAAGCGCCGTCGTTGATGAACAGCTCTTGGCCGCGACGTTTTTCAACCTTCACCAGCAATGATGCGTATTCGGCGCACAATGCACGGCCCGGCTCACACCATAGTTCGGCGGAATAGCTGATGGGAAGATCTTCGAAGCAATTGTGGATGACTTCAAAATAGCCTTCCAACGCGGGTGGCTCCATGCCGGGATAGACCGATGGGAAACCGCCGCCAACGTCGACAATATCAACCGTAACAGACGCTTCAACGATGGCGGCACGCACATGCTCCATTGCCTCGGCATAAGCAGCCGGCGTCATGGCCTGACTTCCAACGTGGAAGCAGATGCCCAAGCTATCGGCGACCTGACGGGTCGCGACGAGCAAATCTGCTACTTCGGACGGGTCTGCGCCAAATTTTGAAGCAAGGCTCAGTTTCGCATGCTCTGATGACACGCGAATACGCACGCACAGTTCAAGATCGGTTGCGCCATCGGTGGCACGCACGATCTTTTCCAATTCCTCATGGCTGTCGAGGCTGAATGTGCGGACTCCATGGTTGTGGTAAGCTTGCGCAATGGCGCGTTCGCTTTTCACAGGATGCATGAAGCACAGCTTCGCATCCGGCAGGAACTTGCTCACCAACCGCACTTCACCAAGCGAAGCGACGTCATAATGCGTGATGCCCGCATCCCACAAAGTCTCAAGCAATGCAGGCGAAGGATTGGCCTTTACCGCGTACAGCGACTTGCCCTGAAACTTCTCAACGAAGAAACGGGCGGCGCGCGAAGCGGCATGCGGGCGAAGGAGCGTGATAGGTTCGTCAGGGCGCTGGGCGCGGACTACAGCTAGAGCGTCAAGATACTCGTGCAACTCAAGGGACCCCCAAAAAAATAACGTGAAACAACAAGGCTGCCTTGCGGTTATTGGAAGTCCCCCTGGGGCAGCGGACGCGTCCCTTATGAAAAGCAGGGGGGGATGTAAAGTGATTCGTTGCGTTTTTAGCTGAGCCGGTCCCTAAACTCGGTCCAGTCGAATGCGCGCACGCATTCCAACGCGTCTGTGTCGCTGTTCCAAAGCCAGATGGACGGAAGCGGAACGCCGTTGAAGGTGTTCGTCTTCACCATCGAATAATGCGCCTGATCAAGGAACGCGAAGCGCACGCCAGCCTCTGCTGCGACCGGAAGGCGGTAGTCTCCGATGATATCGCCAGCCAAGCAGCTGGGGCCACCCAGACGCACGGCAGGGCCGTCCTGACGCTCGCCAAGCATGGCAGGGCGATAAGGTGCCTCAATGACGTCAGGCATATGGCAGGTCGCGCTGATATCGGTGATGCCGACGGGCAAACCATTTTCAAACACATCGAGCAGCTCGCCAATCAATATGCCGGTATCAAGCGCAATCGCTTCGCCGGGTTCAAGATAGACGTCGAGGCCGGTTTCAGCGCGGACTTCCTGAATGAACGCAACAAGGTCGTCGCGTTGATAATCCGCGCGGGTGATGTGATGTCCGCCGCCAAAGTTCAACCAACGCAATTGACCAAAATAGGGCGCGATTTGTGGCTTTAGCGCCTCCCATGTGCGCTTGAGCGGCTCAAAGTCCTGTTCGCACAAGGTGTGGAAATGCAGACCGGACACGCCCTCCAAATGTTCTGGCTTGAGCTGGCTTATAGGGAAACCAAGGCGTGACCCAGGCGAGCAGGGGTCATATTTCGCAACTTCGCCCTCGGCATGTTCGGGGTTGAGCCGAAGGCCGACATCGACGCTGTCATTCAGGAAAGCTGCAAAACGTTTATGCTGGCTGGGGCTGTTGAAAATGACATGATCAGAAATCTCAACGATTTCGGCCATGTCTGATTCTTTATAGCCAGCGCAATAGGTTGCGATTTCGCCTTTATAATAATCGCGGGCAAGGCGAGATTCCCACAGACCTGAGCTGCATACGCCATCGAGATATTCGCCGATGATCGGTGCCACTTTCCACATGGAAAACGCCTTCATCGCGCACAGGATTTTGGCTCCCGACCGTGCTTTTACATCCGCGAGGATAGCAAGGTTCCGCCGCAGCGCCGCTTCATCGACGACAAATGCCGGCGAAGGAACGCGATACAGGTCGAAATGCGCAAACGCGCCAGGATCGCCGGCCTTGGTATCCATTAGAACGTCAGCGGTCCATCCAGTTCCTTCACCTGCCAAGGCAGACCATGCGCGTTGAGCATGTCCATGAAGGGATCGGGATCGAACTGTTCCATGTTCCAAACGCCTGCACCCGACCATTTGCCCGTGAGCAGCATGGCGGCACCGATCATCGCTGGCACGCCAGTGGTATAGCTTACCGCCTGATTGCCCGTTTCAGCATAGGCATCTTCATGGTCGCAGATATTGTAGATGTAGAGCGTCTTTTCCTTGCCATCCTTGCCAAGGCCAGTGGCGATGCAGCCAATGTTGGTCTTGCCCTTGGTCGTTGGGCCAAGCGAGGCGGGTTCAGGCAGAACGGCCTTCAGGAACTGCAGTGGAATGATTTCCTTGCCTTCATATATGACAGGGTCAATCCGGGTCATGCCAACCGCCTGAAGCACATTCAAGTGGGTGATATAAGCGTCGCCAAAGGTCATCCAGAACCGGATACGCTTGATTTCGGGCAGATGGGTTTTGAGGCTTTCGATTTCCTCATGGTACATCAGATACATGTTCTTTGGACCAACCGCTTCAAAGTCAAAGCTTTGCTTCACCGACATTGCGGGGGTTTCGACCCAGTCGCCATTTTCCCAATGGCGCGCGACGGCGGTGACTTCACGGATGTTGATTTCCGGATTGAAGTTGGTGGCAAAGGCCTGACCATGGTCGCCGCCATTGCAATCGAGGATATCGAGTGTGTCGATGCGGTCGAAATGATGCTTTTTCAAATAGGTTGTGAATACTGATGTCACGCCGGGGTCGAAGCCTGAACCCAACAAAGCGGCAAGGCCCGCATCCTTGAAACGATCCTGATATGCCCACTGCCAGTGATATTCGAACTTGGCGACATCAAGCGGTTCATAGTTCGCTGTGTCCATATAATGCACGCCCGCAGCAAGGCAGGCGTCCATGATGTTGAGGTCTTGGTAAGGGAGCGCGAGGTTGACGACGAGGCTTGGCTTAATCTGGTTCAGCAAGGCGGTTGTCGCAGCAACATCATCTGCATCAAGGCCATAAGTGTCGATAACGACACCCGTGCGCTCCTTTACCGACACGGCAATCGCATCGCATTTCGACTTTGTGCGGCTCGCAAGGCTGATATGGCTGAAGATATCCTGGTTCATGGCCATTTTGTGGACCGCAACCGATCCAACGCCGCCTGCGCCAATTACCAATACCTTGCTCATATGCTATTTCCACTTATCAGAGATTCGTTCAGCGCACGCATATAGGGGCCTTTTATGACAGGACAAGAATTGGCTGTAGCCATCACGACGCCCACGCACGAAGGGGTGCAGCGGGCGATGGCCAAGATAGCCGCTATTCTGCCAAAAACGCCCTTGCTGCCGCTTGAGGTGGATGGCGTCACGATTTGGTGCAAGGCCGAAATGCTGCAACCAATCGGCGCGTTCAAGATTCGCGGCGCGTGGCACCGCCTCTCCGATTTGAACGAAGACGAGCGCGCGCGCGGCGTCGTTGGCGTATCGAGCGGCAACCATGCGCAAGGCGTCGCTTGGGCCGCGAAAAAGCTTGGCATAGATGCAACCATCGTCATGCCTTCCAATGCGCCGCGTATGAAGCTTGAGGCGACAAAGGCGCTTGGAGCGAAAGTGGTATTATATGACCGCGCAACGGAATCGCGTGAGGAAGTCGCTGCCGCGTTGATTGCACAAAGCAATGCGACCCTCGTGCATGCCTTTGGTGATCCGTGGGTTATCGAAGGGCAGGGCACCGCCGGCATTGAGATTGCCGAGCAGCTAAAATGCCTTGGCATGAAAGGGCCAGATTTGATTGTTTCCTGCTGCGGTGGCGGCGGTCTTGCCTCGGGCCTTGCGCTCGCCTGTCCCGACGCGGACATCGCAATCGTCGAGCCCGAAGGCTGGGATGACATCATTCGTTCGCTTGAAGCAGGCGAGATTTTGCCCGTTAAAGACCTTTTACACCCAACCTATTGCGATGCCTTACAAACACCGCAGACCTACCCAATAAACTTTGACGTTCTTCGCAACCGCGTATCGCAGGGTGTGTCGGTTACCACCGCTGAAGTGGCTGCAGCGATGCGATTGGTGTTTGAAAAACTCCACCTCGTGGTGGAACCGGGCGGTGCAGTTGCGCTCGCGGCCGTTCTTGCAGGGAAGATAGAATTAAAGCCGGTAACCGCGGTTACATTATCCGGCGGAAATGTGGACCGGGAAACCTTTGTGCAGCTTTTGGCTCAAGCAGCCTGAGCAGCGCGGATATCCACCCGGCCCCAAATCTCAATCAACGCGCTCGTTAAATCGCGCATCATAGCCTCGGTGTGCTGAGGACCCGGCGTGAAACGCAGGCGCTCTGTTCCGCGCGGTACAGTGGGATAGTTGATCGGTTGAACATATACGCCATATTCCGCGAGCAATATGTCGCTGATTTTCTTGGCCTTCACCGGATCACCGACCATCAATGGCACGATATGCGTATTGCTGACCATGACGGGCAATCCCGCATCGGCAAATAACGTTTTCAACATTGCGGCATTGGCGTGCTGCGCGGTGCGCTCTTCGCTCGATACCTTTAGGTGACGAACCGATGCCAATACGCCCGCCACCAGCACAGGCGAGAGCGATGTCGTAAAAATAAAACCAGGTGCGTAGGACCGAATGACGTCAATGATCTTTTGATCAGCGGCAATATAACCGCCCATCACGCCAAATGCTTTGCCCAGCGTGCCTTCAATAATCGTTACGCGGTCCGCGACTTCGTCCCGTTCGCTAATGCCGCCACCACGTGCGCCGTACATGCCAACGGCATGCACTTCGTCGCAATAGGTAAGCGCATTATACTTATCGGCCAAATCGCAAACGGCCGCGATTGGCGCAACGTCGCCGTCCATCGAATACACGCTTTCAAAGGCGATCAGCTTCGGTGCCTCTGGATCATCGGCCGCGAGCAGCTCTTCCAAATGCGCCAGATCATTATGCCGCCAAACGCGCTTTTCACAGCCCGCATTGCGAATACCGGCAATCATGGATGCGTGGTTTAATTCGTCCGAATAGATGATGCAGCCGGGCAATACCTTGGCCAAGGTCGACAGCGTCGCATCGTTGGAAACATAGCCCGACGTGAACAGCAATGCGCCATCCTTGCCATGCAAATCGGCAAGTTCATGTTCTAGTTCGACATGATAATGCGTATTGCCGCCAATGTTGCGCGTTCCGCCAGAACCCGCGCCGACATCATGCAGCGCATCTTCCATAGCGGTGATGACTTTGGGGTGCTGCCCCATGCAGAGATAGTCGTTTGAACACCACACGGTGATGTCCTTCGGCCCGTTATGTCCGGCGAAGCAGCGCGCGTTGGGATAATTCCCCTTGTTCCGCAAAATATCGATAAACACGCGGTAGCGGCCCTCGGCATGAAGGCGGTCAATCGCTTTTTCGAAAACAGCATCGTAATTCACGGATACTAACCCCGGGTTTAAGCCGCTGCTGCGGCACATCGTCGCCCATTAGTCCCCGGAAATAGAAAAATCCAGCGCGAACGACTTGCAACAAGCGGTATAATGGACGCTTCTATGCGATATTTTCGCTTAGAGTGATTTGATTTGCGACAAACCAAAGCGGGATCGAGCAAGACGCAGGCTTTCGAGCGCGTCCAGCGGCCCCGTTGTAACGAATATTCCGTCGGTGTGTGTATCCGGCCAACGCGGGTCCGGCGTCAGGTGGTTACGCCACGCTGGCTGACAAGTTGGTGGCCTTGAGCGGACGGAACAAAACAGTTACGTCATACAGATATTTTGAGGATTCGACCAATGGATGATATTGGGTTCAACATGATTGCGGGTCTTCTGCTTGGATATCTGCTTGGTTCAATTCCGTTTGGCTTGTTGCTGACTAAGGCATCGGGCGGTGGCGATATCCGGAACATCGGATCGGGCAATATCGGCGCAACGAACGTGTTGCGGACCGGGCGCAAGGGGCTTGCCGCACTGACGTTGTTGCTCGACCTGCTAAAAGGTTTCGTCGCGGTCTTTATCGCAACGCATTATCTGCCGGGTGGTGCCGCATTTGCGGCAGCAGGCGCTTTCTTTGGCCATTTGTATCCTATGTGGCTGGGTTTCAAAGGCGGAAAGGGGGTCGCGACCTATGCCGGCATCATGTTCGGGCTGTTTTGGCAAGGCGGCGTTGTCTATGCCATCGCGTGGATCGGCGCGCTTCTGATTTTCCGGATCTCTTCACTCGCCGGACTGCTGGCGGCTTTGTGCGCGCCTATCGCCGCGGCTTATTTCGGCCGATATGATTTGGTGGCCCTGTTGGTCGCATGCACGTTGATCGTGTTTTGGAAACACCGGAACAATATCGAAAACCTGATGGACGGATCCGAACCACGTATCGGCAAAAGCAAAGGCTGATCGCGGCAATGGGGAGCAGCCAGGAACAATTTGATCAGCTTCGGCTGATTAGATCACCCAATATTGGTCCTGTCAGTTATCGCCAGCTTATAGGCCGCTTTGGCAATGCAAAAGCTGCGCTGGAGGCTTTGCCCGACCTTGTTCGTCGCGGTGTTGGGGTTTCGTCGCTTCTTGCCGACGAAGCGAGTGTCACCCGCGAGTTGCAGTTTGTTCAGAAATTTGGCGGGCGTCATATTTTCATTGGCGATCCCGAATATCCATCTTTGCTGTCGCACTTGGACAATGCACCGCCCGTCTTGAGTGTGAAGGGTGAATTGGCGCTGCTCAATCGCGTAGCCATTTCGATCGTCGGTGCGCGCAATGCGTCGGCTGGCGCATGCCAGTTCGCACGGCAGATGGCCTATGATCTCGGCCAAATGGAATTCCCGGTCGTCTCAGGACTGGCGCGCGGCATCGATACCGCAGCGCACGCAGGTTCAATCGAAACCGGAACGATTGCTGTGATCGCAGGCGGCATTGATGTTGTTTACCCGCCGGAGAACAAGGCGCTTCAGGACGCGATTGCCGAACGTGGCTTGCTCATCGCCGAACAATCGCCCGGGACTGAACCACGCGCGCGGCATTTTCCATATCGCAACCGGATCATTGCAGGGATATCGGCGGGCACGGTTGTGGTTGAGGCTGCACCAAAATCCGGATCGCTCATCACCGCGCGGCTTGCGGCAGAGGCGGGACGTGAAGTTATGGCCATTCCGGGATCGCCGCTTGATCCAAGATCACGGGGCTGTAACCAGCTGATCCGCGAAGGCGCAACGCTTGTGCAGAATGCCGAAGAAATTTCGGAACTTGTCCGGCCATTGGATCACCGGATGCGCGCGGTGCCGGCGCGATATGTTCCATCGGAGCCGGCAACCATCGGCGACGACACCGATAGCGAACGACAAGCTGTCATCGACCTGATGGGCATGACCTATGTTTCGGTGGATGAATTGGTGCGCCAATCGGGCAGCAGCCAAGCCAATGTGCAGATGGTTCTGCTCGAAATGGAACTGGCCGGAAAACTGGAGCGCGGGGCAGGCGGAAAAGTACGTATCACCGCATGAAATTTTCGTCTTGACGACACCCCTCCAACCCCATCAGCCTATACGCGTACGCGAGAGATTTTAGAAAAGCTCATATTATCATGCAATTAGTCATCGTTGAATCACCTGCAAAAGCCAAG
>NZ_JBILOS010000044.1:0-15859 GCF_044374345.1 Sphingorhabdus sp.
GACAAATGGACGCAAAAAAACAGAAGCCCGAATCTTACACCTATGCCAAGGCCGGTGTTTCCATTGAAACCGGTAACGCGCTTGTGCGCGCGATTGCGCCGCTGGCGAAATCGACCCGGCGCGCTGGCGCGGATGCCGATCTTGGCGGATTTGGCGGGTTTTTCGACCTCAAGGCAGCAGGCTTTAATGACCCACTTCTGGTCGCCGCGAATGATGGCGTCGGAACGAAGCTGAAACTGGCCATCGAATCCGGTCGCCATGAAGGCGTGGGCATTGATCTTGTCGCGATGTGCGCCAATGACTTGATAGTGCAAGGCGCAGAGCCGCTTTTCTTCCTTGATTATTATGCCACCGGAAAACTCGACAACGCCGTTGCCACGTCTGTTGTCGCCAGCATCGCTGAAGGCTGCAAGCAAGCCGGCTGCGCGTTAATTGGCGGCGAGACCGCTGAAATGCCGGGCATGTATTCCGAAGGCGACTATGACCTTGCCGGTTTCTGCGTCGGCGCGGTGGAGCGCGATCAAGTGCTGACGGCAGACAAGGTCGCGGCGGGCGACGTCATCCTGGGCCTTGCGTCATCAGGCGTGCATTCCAACGGTTTTTCGCTGGTTCGGCGGCTTGCCGCAGACAAGGGCTGGAAACTCGATCGTCCGGCCATTTTCGACCAAAATGTCATTCTTATCGATGCGCTCATGGCGCCGACCCGCATCTATGTAAAATCGCTGCTGCCGATGGTCCGCACGGGTAAGATCCATGCGATGGCGCATATTACCGGCGGTGGCTTGCTTGAAAATATCCCGCGTATCCTGCCGGACGGTTTGCACGCACATGTCGATGCAGACGCATGGGAACAACCGCGCTTGATGGCGTTCTTGCAAGCGCAAGGTCATATCGAGCCAGAGGAAATGGCACGCACATTCAACTGCGGCATTGGCATGGCGGTGGTTGTCGATGAAACCGAAGTCGCGGGCGTAACCGCTGCACTTGAGGCCGCGGGAGAGACCGTGTTCCGCATTGGACATATTGCAGCGGGTGAAAAAGGCTGCACGGTTACAGGCAGCATCGAAACCTGGAGCGCTCAAGCCGATTGGACTGCGACCCATCATGGCTAAGGCGCGTGTTGCGGTCCTTATTTCCGGCGGCGGCACCAATATGGCGGCGTTGTTATATGCCGCAAAACGCCCAGACAGCCCATATGAAGTTGTTCTGGTCGCCAGCAACAATCCCGACGCAGAAGGGTTGAAGCTTGCACAAGCCGAAGGCGTCGCAACGTTCGCACAATCGCACGTTGGTCTTAAGCGGGCCGACCATGACGAAATAATGCACAACCACATTACCAAAGCGGGGGCGGCTTATGTCGCGCTTGCGGGATATATGCGGATATTGAGCGAAAACTTCGTCGAAAAATGGGGCGGCAGGATGCTCAATATCCACCCATCCCTATTGCCCAAATATACCGGGCTACACACCCACCAGCGCGCGATTGACGCAGGCGACAGTATCGCTGGTTGCAGCGTACACCTTGTCACGGCCGACCTTGATGAAGGCCCCCTTCTTGGCCAGATGGAGGTCGCCGTTTTGCCTAATGACACCGCCGATTCATTGGCGGAGCGCGTCAAGATTGCCGAGCATCAATTGTATCCGCGGACGCTGGCCGACTATGTTTCGCGGGCAACGAACCCGGATTATCTGACATCAAAAGTGCGCGAAATCGCGTTGGCCCAGCCAGAGGCCGACGAAGTGGTGTCGCACGGAATGCCCTGCTTCGGGATCGTCGGCGGCAAGAAATTCGCTTATGTATCCATCGACCATCATGGCGACGGAAAAATCGCGCTCTTGGTCAAAATCAGCGGCGCCGAAGAACAGGCGATGCTGATCGATAGCAATGATGAGAGGTATTACCGCCCCGCTTATTTCGGCGATGGCTGGGTGGGCATCAGGCTCGACCTGGGCGATACCGATTGGGATCATATCGGCGAATGGATCGCCAAAAGCTGGCGCGCAGTAGCGCCGAAGAAGCTTACGAAATTTCTGGATATACTCGGCTCGGCCTAATCGGTTGCAGGCTCCATAGGCTTTTTCGAAGTCGATCTCGACTTTTCAGAAAAATTGCAACTGCGCCAAGTTAGGAACATTGACACCAAGCGCGCGCTACGCGCTTGGTGTCAGATAATCTTAGATTGATCGGGTTTAGCCGACGATTTCTTCTGGCTTGAAGAAGTAGGCGATTTCAATCGCTGCGTTTTCGTCGCTGTCCGAACCGTGGACGCTATTCGCTTCGATGCTTTCGGCCAGTTCCTTGCGGATCGTGCCGGGTTCAGCATTCGCAGGGTTGGTCGCGCCCATGATGTCGCGGTTACGCTGCATGGCGTTTTCGCCTTCAAGAACCTGAACAACAACTGGACCGCTGATCATGAAATCAACGAGTTCACCAAAGAATGGGCGCTCACGGTGCACCGCGTAGAAGCCTTCGGCCTGTTCGCGGGTCATGTGGATACGCTTTGAAGCAACGACGCGCAGGCCGGCTTCTTCAAGCATCTTGGTGACTGCGCCAGTTAGGTTGCGACGCGTTGCGTCAGGCTTAATGATCGAAAAAGTGCGGGTAACCGACATGAAAAGCTCCATATTTGTAGGGGGAATTTGGCGCGCATCTAACGTCGCTGCACGTTGAGTGCAAGCTTTATGGGCCTTGAACCCATTTGCCACCGTCCTGTTTCCAATAGCGGCGCTCTACCCCATCGCCCAATGTCCGCCATGCCGACCGCGCATTGTCGGTCTGCTCCGGTGGGAAAAGATAAAAGATCCGCTCAAATTCTTGGGTAACCGCACGCCAATTACCGTCAGCCAGCGCAACAAATTTGGCGCCATTTGGTGCATCGGTATCGTGCGACAACAATATCGGCTGAAGTGCATCATCGCCCTCCCCCGATTTTGCGTGCGCTAAAAAGCTGTCCGCCCTTGCGGTCCACAACGCGCCAGAGATCGCATCCAGCTGGCCTGCATCATCACTGATAATCAGCAACCGCCCTTTATTGTCCAAGATTCGCTGGGCAATGGCAGGCAGAACTTTTTCAGCAGGATCGCGTGTGAGTTGATAGAAATCGACCTGCATGTCGCGGCAACATCAACCTTCAAAATTATCCGCGACAAACCGGTCAAGCAAACGCACGCCAAAGCCCGTTGCGCCCTTATCCCACACGGGCCCCGCTTTATCGGCCCATACGGTCCCGGCGATGTCCAAATGCGCCCATTTCACGCCGTCCTTGATGAAACGACCAAGGAATTGTGCGGCGGTGATGGAACCAGCGCCCTTGCCGCCGATATTCTTCATGTCGGCAATCGGGCTGTCGATCATTTTGTCATAAGCCTTCGAAAGCGGGAAGCGCCACAGCGGGTCGCCAGAGGCCTTACCCGCAGCGGTCAACTTGTCGGCGAGTTCATCGCTGTTCGAGAACAGGCCAGCATATTCACTGCCCAGCGATACGATAATCGCGCCGGTCAATGTTGCGAGATCGACAATATATTCAGGGTTATACTTTTCCTGAACCCAATGCAGCGCATCACACAGCACCAGACGCCCTTCGGCGTCGGTATTCAGCACCTCAATGGTTTGGCCCGACATTGATGTCACAATGTCGCCGGGGCGTTGTGCATTGCCGTCAGGCATGTTCTCCACAAGGCCACAGACGCCGACAACATAGGCCTTTGCCTTACGACCAGCGAGCGCCTTCATCGCGCCCGCGACAGCGCCTGCGCCGCCCATATCCCACTTCATATCTTCCATGCCCGCGGCTGGCTTGATGGAAATGCCGCCGGTATCGAAAGTCACGCCCTTGCCGACCAAAGCAACAGGCCGTTCCTGCGAACCGCCGGTACCGTCCCACTTCATCACCAGCAAACGAGGCGGACGACGCGAGCCTTGCGCCACGCCAAGCAGCGCGCCCATTCCAAGCGCGGCCATGTCCTTGTCATCCAGCACGCTGATTTCGACGCCAAGCTCCGCAAGATGTTTACAGCGTTCAACAAAGCTTTCCGGATAAATGATATTGGCAGGTTCGGTGACCAGTTCCTTGGTCAAGGCAACGCCTTCAGCAATTGCATGATAGCTCGGCCACAGCGTGCTTGCGTCTGCAGGCGCGTTTGCCACCGTCAATGTTTCCACGGTCGGCTTTGACGTTTCGGCCAATTTGGTGCGGTACTTGTCCATGCGCCAGTTGCGCAATGTTGCACCATAAGCCGCTTCTGCAGCCGCTTTCGCGCTCAGGTTCGCGCCATGAATGGCAATATGTTTGGCGCCCGATGTCTGAACCTTGGCAACAATATCGCCGCCCGCCTTTTGATAATCGCCGGCTTCACCGTCCGCGACACCGACCAAAATGATCCGAACAAGCTTCCCGCCATCTTCGTTGATGAGCAGAAAGCTTTGCCCTGCCGCACCTTCGAAACGCGCCAATTTTGCGGTCGCGTGCACGATATCGCTATTTTCCAAAGGAAATGTGAAGTCGGCGAAGGTAGTTTTTGTGACGATGAACGCGAGGACGTCAGCATCTTGGGGGCGTGCATCGGAAAAATTGATCTTCATGGAAATGATATGCCTTTTTGCGGATAACGGATTTTACGGGTCTATAGGCCTAATTCACCCTTGGATTAAAGCAAAAGATAGGGAATAAATTCCCACGGTTAATCGCAAATACAGCGTTAAATGGGATGATGGGTGGACCCAATGCGATAGCGGCGATAAAGGACTGCACGGTTTTTATGATTATCCCCGCCACCCGCACCTTTTTATCGCGCTTTTTGCTTGTTCCGATTTTCATTGGATGCGGGTCTGTGTCGTCTGTCGCATTGGCCCAAACGGGGCCCTCAGCGGCAGCCGCACAAAAGGCCAGCGACCAAATCGATTTAGATGCTGCTGTTGTTGAATATGACTCCAACACAGAAACCGTCACCGCAAAAGGCAATGTGATTGTCAGTCGCGATGGATATACATTACGTGCAGACAATATCATCTGGGACCGCAAAAGCGGGCGTGTTTTCGCTGAAGGCGCCATCCGCGCAATCGGTCCAGAGGGCGACGTTGCCTATGGCGACAAGATTGAACTCACCGATGCACTGAAAGACGGCGTTATCGACAATCTGCTTGTCGTTTTGGCGGACGAAAGCCGGCTTGCCGCCAAACGCGGTGGACGGAAAGATGGCATTTATACGCTTGATTATGCGGCATATACGGCGTGCAAAGTACTAGACGCCGACGGTTGTCCCAAAAAACCGAGCTGGGAAGTGAAAGCGGTTAAGGTCGTTTACGACCCCAGCAAAAAACGTGTTGTCTATAAGGGCGCACGGATTGAACTGTTTGGCCTGCCGGTCATTCCGCTGCCATTTCTGTCGCACCCGGTAGATGCCAAAGCTGGCAGCGGCTTTCTTGTACCCAGCATCGGCTTTTCGCGAAATAACGGCGCTGAGCTTGAGCAATCCTATTATTGGCGAATATCCGAAAATCGGGATGCGACTGCAGCGATAACCGCTTTTACCGGCGCAGCACCCTTGGGCAGACTAAATTTCCGGACGCTCGAAAAAAATGGCGCTATCGAACTGAGCGCATACGGGACCTATAGCAATCGTATCAATACAAGCGGCGCGTCGACACCTGTCGGCGCAGATGTTTTCCGTGGCTATCTCGAAGGCGCAGGCAAGTTCCAGATCGACCCCAATTGGTCTATTTCAGCATCCGGCCGTTATGCGTCGGACCGCACATTTTTGCGGCGTTATGACATCAGCCGGGATGACAGGCTCCGCTCTACCTTTTCCGCCGAACGGATTGGAGACAACAGCTACTTCTCGCTCGCTGGCTGGGCAGTCCAGACCCTGCGCGTCAGCGATCGCCAAGGTCTAACGCCAATCGCGCTGCCCGAACTGGATTACCGCCTGCGCATGGATGCCCCCATTGTCGGCGGCACAATCCAGCTTCAAGCCAACAGCCTGGCCATCAGCCGGACCGAGGGCCAAGACACGCAGCGCGCATTTTCGTCCGCCAAATGGGATCTGCGCAAAATAACCGCGCTTGGGCAGGAACTAACGCTCACGGCGCTCGCGCGCGGGGATGTGTACCATAGCGACGAAAATGCCAGCACGCTGACCGCGATATACCGCGGAGATACAGGGTGGCAGCACCGCGCCATTTTCGCCACCGCAGCGGATATTAAATGGCCTTTTGTCGGAAAAGCCTTTGGCGGCACGCAGATTCTTACGCCCCGCGTGCAAATGGTTGCAGCGCCGTCGATTTCCAATTTGAACATACCAAATGAAGATTCGCGCGCCGTGGATTTGGAAGACAGCAACCTGTTCGCGCTCAACCGATTCCCTGGCTACGATCGCTTTGAAGACGACCTGCGCATTACATATGGGTTCGACTGGGCATTACGCAAATCCGACTTTACCGCTAACATCAACCTGGGTCAAAGTTACCGCCTGTCCGACCGAGGGTCGATTTTCCCTGATGGAACGGGCCTATCTGACAAAGCATCGGATATTATCGGCAGGTCGGAATTTCGTTTCAAAGACTTGGTTAAACTCACACACCGCTTCCGCCTGGATAAAGACAATTTGGCGATACGCCGTAATGAGGTCGATGCCACAATAGGATCCCGCGGCACATATGTTCAGGCGGGTTATCTAAAGCTCAATCGCAATATTGGGCCGACCGTCGAAGACCTCACTGACCGTGAAGAAATTCGTTTGGCAGGACGCGTGCGTGTTGCACGTTTTTGGTCGGTATTTGGATCTACAATTGTCGATTTGACGGACACAGCAGAGGATCCAACAAGCATTTCCGATGGCTTCGACCCCATCCGGCACCGGGTTGGCATTTCCTATGACGACGACTGCTTGTCGTTAAGCCTGGCGTGGCGGCGCGACTATCAGCCTGTCGGAGATTCGCAGCGTGGAAACAGCTTTCTGTTCCGTCTGGCATTTCGCAATCTCGGTGTGTAAAGCATCCGGAATAAATTCGCGGAGAAGGATGATACTACTCATCTGCTGTTCAGCAGTGCTTGGTTACCCCTCCCCTCGAACTGTCTGTGTACTGGATGTAAATCAATGAAGTTATTCAAGCGCCTGTCCCTCGTCGCTGTGCTCGTTTCCGCAACGGCGCTGACACCGCTGATTGCGCAAACTGTCGGTGATGATGGTGCACAAGAAGCCACATCGTCGATTCCAGACGGACAGCAGCTATTTGGCAAAAACGACCCCAATGTGCGCCGTGCGACGGCGCAGGTGAATGGCGAGATTATTACAGGCACGGACATTGATCATCGCCTCGCGCTGATCGTTGCTGCCAATGAAAATAAGCTGCCCCCTGAAGAATTGGCGCGTTTCCGTGCACAGATTTTGACGAACCTGATTGATGAAACGCTGCAAATCCAAGAAGCCGCCGCCAATGAGATTGAAGTCACCGACGCGGAAGTGAATCAATATTTCAATCGCGTCGCGCAGCAGAATTTCAATCGGCCTGCGAGTGAGGTGGAAAAATATCTGATCTCTATCGGTTCATCGGTAGCGACGTTGAAGCGCCAGATTAAAGGCGAGCTTTCCTGGAGCCGCCTGTTGTCGCGCAATGTGCGGCCATCGGCCAATGTCAGCGACGATGAAGTGAATGCCATTATCGAGCGTATCAAGGCTACCAAGGGAACCACGGAATATCGTTTGGGCGAGATTTATTTGTCTGCAACGCCGGAAACGATGCCAGCGGTCACCGAGAACACGAAGAAAATTATCGACCAGCTGCGTCAGGGCGGTAACTTTGTTGCATATGCGCGGCAGTTTTCGGAAGCCTCAACCGCGTCAGTCGGCGGTGACCTTGGATGGCTTTCCTTGGCGCAGCTGCCCCAGTCGCTCGCCAACGCTGCAGCCAACATGAACGCAAACGAGATTCAGGCCGTTGCCTCGCCCGGCGGGATTTCGATATTGCTGTTGATCGACACGCGTCAGGTTGCAACGTCCGATCCACGCGATTCCGTGCTGAGCTTGAAGCAGATCGCGATCACCTTTCCAAAAGGAATAGCGGAAGCCGACGTTGCGCCGCTGGTAAAGCAATTTAGCGAAGAAACGCAGCAGATCATGGGTTGTGGTGCCGCTGACGAAATGGCGCGCAAACTGGGCGCCGATGTGGTCAACCGCGACGGCATTAAAATCCGTGAGCTTCCGGCGCCTTTGCAACAGGTCATGCTGGATCTGCAGATTGGGCAGTCGACACCGCCTTATGGTTCGCTGCAAGACGGCGTTCGCGTGTTCGTCTTATGTGGTCGTGATGCCCCGCAGGAAACGTCATCTGAAAGCTTCGACGAAATCATGTCGCGGCTGGAAGAAGAGCGCGTAAACAAGCGCGCCAGGATTTACCTGCGCGATTTGCGCCGCGACGCTGTTATCGAATATAACTGATGTCGGTTGGCCGACTGGAACTGCCACTGGCCGTTTCGGTCGGTGACCCGGCGGGCATAGGGCCGGAGATAATTGGCAAAGCGTGGGAGGCCCGCCACGCGGCTGGATTGGCGCCATTCTTTGCAATTGGTGATATCGCTAGCTTCGCGCCGCACTGGAATGGTCCGGTCGTCCGTATTGAAGATCCGGCCGAAACCTTTACGCATTTTGATACGGCTCTTCCGGTCATACAAGTGCATAACTGCATTTCGATTGTTCCGGGTACGCCCGACCTTGATGGCGCGCATTGCGCATATCAAGCGCTTGAAATGGCAATTGGCTTTGCCCGTGCTGGCAGTGCCGCCGCATTGGTCACAGGCCCTGTATCCAAAGCGCAGTTATACGCGGTCGGCTTCACGCATCCAGGGCAAACCGAGTTCATTGCAGAGCGTTGCGGCGTTTCCAAAAACAATGCCGTGATGATGCTTGCCGGCCCTGACCTGCGTGTTGTCCCAATGACGACGCATATCCCGCTTGCGTCCGTCGCGAAGCAGCTTGACGGTCGGTTGATCCGCCAACGCCTGCGTGCGACAGCCAAGGGCCTGCAACGTAATTTTGGCATAGCAAATCCACGTCTGGCCGTTGCTGGGTTTAATCCGCACGCTGGCGAAGCAGGCAATATGGGCCGCGAAGAACTGGACATATTCGAACCCGCGATTGAACAGATTCGTGGTGAAGGCATCGACGTTATTGGCCCCTTGCCTGCCGACACGATGTTTCATGCCGAAGCGCGGTCGCATTATGACGCGGCCTTGTGCGCTTATCATGATCAGGCCCTCATTCCTTTGAAAACGCTGTATTTTCATGATGCGGTAAACATTACGCTAGGGCTGCCCGTTGTCCGCACCTCGCCAGACCATGGCACGGCGTTCGGAATTGCTGGCAAGAATATGGCACTTCCGCTTTCGATGATTGCTGCGATTAAGATGGCTGAATCTGCGGCGCTGCATCGCCTTGCTGCGGCCGATTTTGGCGGATGACGGTGTCGCTCCCTCCGCTTCGAGATGTCATTGCGCGACATGGTTTGTCCGCCAGTAAGGCGCTCGGTCAAAATTTTCTGTTCGATGAAAAGCTGCTCGATCGCATTGCCGCCATTCCCGGCAGCTTGGCGGGCGAGCATGTATATGAAGTTGGCCCCGGCCCCGGTGGCCTCACCAGAGCGCTCCTGCGTGCAGGCGCACAGGTGCTGGCCGTTGAGCGCGACCATCGTTGTCTTCCTGCCTTAGCCGAGCTGTCAGAGGCATTTCCGGGCCAGCTTCGCGTGATTGAAGGCGATGCGTTAAAAATCGATCCCTTCGCTGAAATTGGTGCACCGTTTCATGTTGTTTCAAACCTGCCGTACAATGTCGGCACTGCGCTTGCGGTGGGCTGGTTGGGCGGTAACGAATGGCCGCCGCGTTGGAAAAGCCTGACCTTGATGTTCCAACGTGAAGTCTCAGACCGAATTATCGCAGCGCCGGGCACGGGCGCATTTGGCCGGCTCGCGATATTGGCGCAATGGCGGTCGAATGCCGCAATTGCGATGCCCGTTCATCGTTCCGCATTTACGCCCCCGCCAAAGGTGATGTCGGCAGTGGTGCACATCACGCCCAAGGATGCGCCCGCAGACGTCAAAATGTCTGTGCTCGAAAATCTGACAGGCGCCGCCTTTGGCCAGCGCCGCAAAATGTTGCGCCAGAGCCTAAAGGGCGTCGCAGGCGCGTTAGAAGCGTTGAGCGCTGCCGGAATAGCCGAAGATCGCCGCCCCGAAACGGTCACCATATCGGAATGGTGCGCTCTGGCAAAGGAAGTGGGTTAACGCATCTAGCAGGGCTGGCTCTTTGGAATATCCAAGGCTAAGAATGCGACATGCACACGCTATCTGCCAGCGAACGACAGGCGCTTGAAACCATAGAGCAACCACCTATGCTTGGCCAAGTCCAGAACTGGGCCGCGATGAACAGCGGCTCGGGCAATCTTGACGGCCTTGCTACCACGGCCAATTTGCTCGCGGACGCATTCTCGGTCCTCCCGGGCGAAGTAACACTCGTTGAGCCCGAGCCTGTGGATCGCGTGCTATCCGACGGAACGGTGACCACAGTGACGCATGGGCGGCATTTGCTGATGACGGTTCGCCCGGAATGCCCGGCACAATTGTTGTTTACCGGACATATGGACACGGTGTTTCCTGCGGACCACAGTTTTCAGTCATTGCGTTGGCTTGACGACGGCACGCTAAATGGCCCGGGTGTGGCCGACATGAAGGGCGGCATTGCTGTGATGCTAGCCGCGTTGAAGGCTGCAGAATCGTCGGGAAAACTTGCACAAACGGGATACCAGATACTCATCAACAGCGATGAAGAGGTTGGCTCGCCATCATCCGCCAAATTGATCGCACAGCTCGCGCAGAACAAGCTTGCTGCACTCACTTATGAACCCGCATTGCCCGACGGTACGCTGGCGGGTGAACGTGGCGGAAGCGGCAATTTCTCCATCATCATTGCGGGCAAATCGGCGCATGCGGGTCGGAACCCCGACGATGGCCGCAACGCGCTCTTGGCGGCGGCGGACCTTGCGCTGCGGCTCAAGCAACTTTCGCGCGACGGCCTTTCGGTTAACCCCGCCAAAATTGACGGCGGCGGTCCCAATAATGTTGTGCCCGACCATGCGATATTGCGGGTCAACTTTCGCCCACGCACGCCAGAGATTGTGCAGCAGACGGACATGGACCTGCGCAGGATTATTGCCGACATTGAACGTGAACATGATGTGCGTGCGCATCTGCACGGCAGTTTCGGTCGCCCGCCAAAACCCATTGATGACGAGGCTGCAAAGCTGTTTGGCTTGGTCAAGCAATGCGGGGTTGATCTGGGTATCCCAGTCGCATGGCGTTCTAGCGGCGGCGTATGTGATGGAAATAATATCGCCGCCTGCGGTGTGCCCGTTGTAGATACGATGGGCGTACGCGGGGGCAGCATTCACAGTTCCGATGAATTCCTCATCGTCGAAAGTTTGGTCGAACGCGCAAAATTGTCGGCGCTGACGATTATGCGCTTATCAGAAAAAGGGACTTTATGACCTTCATCATCCGTCCGGCAAATATGAACGATCTTCAGCCGATTTATGAAATGGCCAAAAGGACAGGCGGCGGGTTTACCAATCTGCCACCCGACAGGAAGGCTCTGATGCAAAAGCTGGAGCGGTCAGCGGCTGGCTTTGATCGCGTGGGTGAGGAAGTCGCCGACGATCTATATGTGTTCGTTCTGCAAAACACCGCGACAGGCGAAGTGCGCGGCACATGCCAGATATTTGGCAAAGTTGGCCAAAAATGGCCGTTCTACAGCTATCGCATCGGAGCGTTGACGCAGCATAGCGTTGAACTGGAACGGACGTTCCGTGCGGACATCCTTAATCTGTCAACGGACCTGGAAGGCGCGACGGAAGTTGGCGGATTGTTCCTGCATCCCGGCGAGCGGGCTGGCGGCTTAGGCATGCTGATTGCGCGCAGCCGTTATCTGTTCATTCGCAACCACCGCGCCAGATTTGCCGACCGTACAATCGCAGAATTGCGTGGCGTCATCGACGAAGCGGGCGGATCGCCATTTTGGGACGGTGTCGCCGGCCGCTTTTTTGGCATGAGCTTTCAAGAAGCGGATGAATTTAACGCAAAATTCGGCAACCAGTTTATCGCTGACCTTATGCCGAAACACCCTGTCTATATTGCGATGCTTCCCGACAGTGCAAAGACCGTCATCGGCGTACCGCATCCTTCAGGCCGCGCTGCAATGCGTATGCTTGAGAACGAGGGATTTGCTTGGGAAAATTACATCGATATCTTTGACGGCGGCCCGACGATGACCGCGCGTACAGATCAAATCCGCAGCATCCGTGACGCGAAAGACGTCATAATAACTGCGGTCAGTGATGACGTTGGCGAACATAAATCAGGTCATAAAAAACTGATAACGCTGGGCCATCTACATGCGTTTAAAGCCGCCTATGGCTGGATCGATGACCGAGACGATAATGTCATTATCGACAGCAATTGTGCGCGTGCCTTGGGCATTTCAGCAGGCGATGCTGTAACCTATGTCGAGCGCGCTTGATCATGGCTTTGGTCGAAATAAACTTTGACGGCATCATTGGGCCAAGCCACAATTACGCAGGATTAAGCGTTGGCAACCTGGCATCGTCACACAATGCCGGCGCACCTTCTTATCCAAAGGCTGCTGCGCTGCAGGGTATCGAAAAGATGCGCGCGAACCTGCGCCTTGGATTAGCGCAGGGATTTTTCATGCCGCTCGACCGGCCGAACCAAAATTGGCTTTCCGGACTGTCGAGCGACATGCAATCGGCGGAACCGCATATCCGCGCCGCGGCTTTTTCGGCGTCGGCCATGTGGGCCGCCAATGCAGCCACGGTGTCGCCCGCGCCTGATACGGCGGATGGCAAATGTCATCTGTCGGCGGCGAACCTGCTGACGATGGCGCACCGCAGCCATGAATGGACCGGAACGCTTGCGCAGTTAAAACTGGCATTTGCCGATGCAGCACATTTTGCCGTGCACGGGCCCGTTCCAGCGCCATTTGGCGATGAAGGTGCCGCAAACTTCATGCGCCTTTGCCAGACGCACGGGGACGCTGGCATTGAGATATTTGTATATGGCAAATCGGGCGGTCCGTTCCCCGCTCGTCAGCATATTGAGGCATCGAAAGCCATTGCGCGGGCGCACCGGCTAGATGCAGCCAAAACATTGTTCGTTCAACAATCCGAGATCGCAATTGCCGCTGGCGCGTTCCACAATGACGTCGTTGCCGTGGCCAATGAACATGTGCTCTTCACCCATGAGCAGGCGTTTGAACATCCCGAACAAACCTACGCCGATATCAAGCGGCTCTTGCCCGAGGCAGAGATCATCATTGTGCCTGCCGACCGGGTCAGCCTTGCCGATGCTATTCAAAGCTATTTGTTCAACGCGCAGTTGGTGACCCTGCCCGACGGCGGCATGGCGCTTATCCTGCCGAGCGAGGCGCAGGACAATGTGCGGGTTTGGGGCTGGCTGAGCGAGATGGTCGCGGGCAATGGCCCAATTCGCAAGCTCGTCCCCGTCGATGTCCGCCAATCCATGGCCAATGGCGGCGGCCCGGCCTGTTTGCGCCTGCGCGTGGTTGCAGATCCTGCCACAGTCGATCCGCGCTTCATCGCCAATGAGGCTAAGCTCGACCAGATTGCCAGCGTGGTTGCTGCATTTTGGCCGGAATCGATTGTGCCGGACCAATTGGGCGATGCGTCACTGATGGATCAGGTACGCGCGGCGCGCATGGCACTGTTAACCATGTGCGATCTGACCGCGTTAGCCTGACTGTCGGTTTTTCTTACAATCAGCGCGTCCGTTAACCATCGTCACCGCTGCAAATACTGATTTGGCACGGGCATTGCTTCGTATTTAGTTAACTATGAAACGCATCCTACGCCTGTTCACGATCAAAACGAAACTAGAGGTCTTTATGATCACCTACGCGCTTGGTTTGGGTGCCGTGAAGCGTGGGCAGGAGTATATGGTCCAATATCCCGGCAACATCGGGAAAGTGTTCTTTCTGCTGTGCACAGGCGCCGTTTTCATCGCTGCCGCCAAAATGCTTCAAGCGGTCGAATTTGATGCAGCCTTCGGTGAGGATTAACGCTCAGCATCAGTAAATAAGAAAAAGCCCCGGGGTTCTTTTGCTCGGCGGTTCAACAGCTCGCGCATTTTTTAACCGGGAAACCGGTTCCCACTTTTCCTGAAAATGCTGGATTAGGTGGGGGGTTTCTGTTGCTCGGCACCCCCCGGGCCGCCGTAACCTTTCTGTTGCCCGGCCGGTCCGGCCGCGTTCTTTTAGTATAAGTTCAGACCGTGAGGCCCAAAATTATGCTGCGAGAGCAAGTGCTTCGTTATCGTTTGCACCTATTGGTTATGAACCATTTCACGGCTTATTCATGCCGGGCAAAAACAATGCTTTTCAACGCACGTCGATCCTAGTTCAGCCCCTCCAATACCTCTGCAAAACAGAGATTTTGGTGGAGCTGCCGGGTACCGCCCCCGGGTCCGCTGCATCTATTGCACACCGCAATTTATCACCATAGCCGGGCGAACCCGGCACCGACCTATATAGGCGCTTTTTCGTGAATGGGAAGTGAAGGCGGTTAAAGACCCTGCATATTTCGGCTCTCCGCCGGAATATGAACCACCAGTCCGTCGAGATCCGGTGTCAGCACGATTTGGCATGACAAACGACTGGTGCGCCGCGCACCGGTAGCGAGGTCGAGCATGTCTTCCTCGTCCTCAACCGACCGGGGAAGTTTGTCGAACCAAAGCTTGTCAATGATCACATGGCAGGTTGAACAGGCCATTTGCCCCTCGCACGTGCCTTCCAACGGCTGCCCTGCGGCTTGGGCGATTTCCAGCAGCCTTTGGCCCTCGACCGCTTCCACGTCCTGGACAGTGCCATCGGCAGTGATGAACGTGACTTTGATCATAGCATCGCCTCTGCTGACCGGTTGATTGCAGCTGCGGCCATATCAATCTCTTCCTCCGTCGTATAGCGGCCAAAACCCAAACGTATCGATGATTTCGCCTGTGCATCAGTCAGGCCAAGCGCGCGCAACACATGGCTAGGGCGGCCAGAACCACTGGCACAGGCCGATCCAGCGGAAAAGGCGATGTTCCGGCACTCCGATATCAACCGCGCGGCATCTACACCGTCGCGGCGGATATTGAGATTGCCTTTATAGCGACGGGCCGTCGAACCGTTAATAGTCCAATCCGCAAATGCGCTGGCAGCGCGGTCCCATAAGGCAGACACATGCATGGCATCCGCGTCCATGCGCTCTGCCGCCAACTTGGCTGCTGCGCCAAATCCAGCGCATAACGCGGGCGACAATGTACCCGAGCGCATGCCTTGTTCCTGCCCACCGCCAAGCATTTGCGGCGTTAGCGTAACCCCGTCACGCACCCACAAGGCGCCAATGCCTTTTGGACCGTGGATTTTGTGCGCGGATATCGCGATCATGTCGGGACCATCGGGGATCGGCATGCGTCCAAATGCCTGAACTGCGTCGCATAGGAATAGATTGCCTTGGGCGTGTGCGCCTGCTGCAAGCTCCGCAATAGGCTGGATGGTCCCAATCTCGTTATTGACCAGCATGATCGCAGTTAACGCCTGCCCACCAACGGAACCAGACGCTGGCACTTCGGGACAAATTAAGCCCGAACCATCGACGGGGAAAGTCCGCCCACCTAGAAATTCAAAAATGTCCAAAACCGCAGCATGCTCGGTCGCGGCAGCGGCGACAGGCAGCCCGCATCCCATGATGGCCAGATTGATTGCCTCAGTCGCACCAGAGGTAAAGATCACGCGCCCACCCT